>JAABSA010000069.1 GCA_011390635.1 Desulfotignum sp.
GATGAAGAAGCCTATTGCCGTAAAGCAGAGTCCGATTGAGACAGCATCCTTTATGTGGAAGGAGTTTTCCCAGACAGCGGCCAGTGCAACGGTTTGTCCAGGTCCCTGGGCAAAGCCGGTTCCGACCAGCATGCCTAAGCCCGGCCAGATCGGGTTGCCGGTTATGAGGTTGGACAGATAGATGGCAGATCCGCCGACAAGGCCCTGGATCGCAATCATGGCAACGTAAACACAGGCCATCCAGAGCATGCCGCGGACAATACTCTTGCGCATCGAACCGCTGTGGCTGGCTGCCGCCTCATCTGTTCCTGTCAATCCGATGGAAATAAAACTGATTGTGAACAGGTGGATAGCAAAGCTGACAAAGGTCTCATAAGGGATGTCACACCATCCGGCACTTTTAACGATAAAGCCGACCAGTCCGCCGATAATGGCTGCCGGAAATAAAAACCGCTGGAAAAAGCCAACCTTTGCCCTGAGAATTACGCCAATCAGCAACATCACGGCAAGCCACCCAAAGGGTGCGAAAAACGGCATAAAAGACTGCTGAACCATATCTCCTCCATCCTGTTGTTAACCATGCACTGCGTACCAGGTCAAAAAGAGCCGGGAATCTTACCATTTTCCAAGCCTGTCCAGACGAAACCGGACATCTTTGTCCAGGGGGAACACGGGTCTTTCAATATGCTCAAATGGAAATCCGGTAACATCGGAACTGGTCGGACCGGGACCACAGACCCATAACATGTGTCTGGCTATGGGACCGAACGCCGCCCGGAAATGCTGCCTGGATTTGATCAGCATATACTTCTTTTTTGCCGGGTTGATTCCCATGTGTGTCAGGATGCCAAGATCGATCGCTTCCCCTCTTTTTTCCGTTACCATAATCTCCATGGACCCTGTTGACAGAACGGCCATGCGGCCCAGGGAGATGGTCAACCCTTTGAGCATGGGTCCGGTCAGTGTGATCGGCGCATCGGAAACCGCCTTTACGATCCCGCTGATCTGCATGGGCGCGCTCACATAGTTGAGGAGCGGCACCTGCGTTTTCCCCCCGAGTGCCAGTGTCACCTCGCTGCCGACCCCGGCCGCGAACATGGTCCGGGCAGATTCAGGGTCGAAGACCGGTCCGACGCCGATATCCTCGAAACCCATGGCAGCCGCCTCTTTCAGAACCGTCATGTCGGCGCCGTATCCACCGGATGAAGGGATGTCACCCGAGTCCGCCATGATGATCGGTCCCTCATCCAGACTTTTGGCATATTCAAGAGACTTCCGGCATGGTTCCGGCTGATAAATCAGATCATACCGGCTGTCCCATGCCGTTTTCAGCAGTTTTTCAGCTGCTGCTGCACCTTTCTCAGGATTTTTGTCTGTAACGAATACGGCTGTCATACCGCCCGGTGCAATGTCTGAAAAAGGATGTCCGCCTGACAAACCGGCGTTGAGAATCTCCGGTTGATCTGCTTCCATCTGCTGGAGCATCTCGATCAACTGTTTCATCGGTGGTGTATCGTTACCCATATTTTCCAGGCTTGCCATCAGCGGGATCCGCCTTGCAACCGTGACCGCCCCATACTTTCCCTTGAGATGGTTGAGCAGGGTAGCGCCTGCACGTTGACCTGTTTCATACATATCAATATGGGGCGTGGTCCGGTAAATTGAGATCACCGTTGCATTATCGACCATTTTCGGTGTGATGATGCAGTGAAAATCGAGTGCCAGGGCAATGGGAATTTCGGGGACAATACTGCGGATGCGGTACAGCAATTCTCCCTCTGCATCCGGATAAGCGGGTGCCGCCATGGCCCCGTGCAGATCAAGCAGCACGGCATCACACCCTTTTTTGACAGCAGCTGTAATTTTTTCACAAAAATATTCAAAGGCAGAATCCTCAACAGGCCCTGACGGCAAGGCCTGACCGGCAATGGGCACGACAACGTCTGCGCCGGTGTTTTCCGCAAGGTCAAGAAATGCGGTGGCACTGCTGTTCCTCCCCCGCAGGGCAGCCACTGCATTTTCCCCCTCAAACGGCATACCGCCCCCCAGGGGATTAAAATCCCCCAGTGTGGTCAATTGCGGTATAAAGGTATGAGACTCGTGCAGCATCTGTGCGATGACAAATTTCATTGGGTCGATCTCCTTACCATTGATATCTTTGCCTGATCCGCTCTATGGTCGGCCGGTCCGGTTTGAAAGGCATGTCCGGGATTTCGGGCAAGGGCAGCGCATGGGTCCGGCTGAAAGGCGTATCCTTGAGTTTCATGTTGTATGCCGTGACCATAAGGGTTTCCAGGTTCACCACATCCTCGATATTGTATGCCAGCAGGGTTTCCAGGGCTTTGATATTGCCGGTCTGCTCAAACTCCCGCCATAACAGGACTGCAAAAAAACCGTCCACCCCGTCCAGGTCTCCCCGGTCCAGGCCCAGGGCCTTTTCGCACCGCTTCAGTCCGCCGGCATACCCCAGGCTTTTCAACACATACCGCAAATCGATATGCGCATGGTTCATCCGGATGCCGAAATACTTCTCGATAAAGGGGACATCAAATGTTTTGCCGTTGTACGTGACGATCACATTGTATGTTTCAATATCATCCATGAACGCATCCAGGTTCTGCCCCTGGACATAATACTTGATGGATTCCCCGTCATACAGGGCAATGGTGGTGATCTCATTTCCGAACAGATCCATGCCCGTTGTTTCGATATCGATGAATGCCGTGGTTTTCCGAAATTGCGGAAAAAACCGCCAGTGCTCCCCGGCCGGCAGGTGATCTGCAAAATAGGCCGGGTTGTTTTTGTCCAGGTGCTCACAGGATTCCGCCATGCAGGCGGCAATGCGCATCAAACTTCTGGCAGGAATATCACAGGAACCGGCCGAATCCACCTGGTGCCAGTCCAGCAGTCCCGCGGTCCACAACCGTTTCTCCGTGACCGCCCCGACCCCCGGTATATGAAGAAATGAATTTATCAGCATATTTCACCCCATCTGTTTTTCAAATCAGACTGTTTTCTGACAGAAAACAGATGATCTGTACAGGAAAAAAACCAACATGGACGGATTGATGACTGAAAAGCCACGTGCCAGATTCAACCCCGGCCATTTCACCGGCTGCCTGGTTGCAGGGGCGGTCGGCGATGCCCCCCAGTCTGCGGGTCACCGGCTGTTTGATTCCGTGCCCTGGTACAGGTGCGTGGACAGCACGTCATTGTGCCGCACCATGCCCAGAAGCTTTTTGGGATCATCCTTGTCCACCACCACAAGCCAGGTGTTGCTGGGATGTTTCTTGAGGGCCTCCATGGCGGTTTCAATGGTGTCGTCCGGTGTCAGCTTCAGGGTGATTCGCGTGGTGATGTCCCCGGCCACCAGGTTGTTGATGCCGATCAAGGGAAGGATAGTGTCGGTCAACCGGCCTTCAGACTGACACTCCCGTATGACCATCTGGGTGGCGGCCGGTGCCGTGGTGACGGACATCACCGCCAGAAACCCGGCCACCAGAACGGACCGGCTCAGCAAATAGGTGCCGGCAGCCACGTCCAGATTCATTTTATTTCATAAAAAGAGCCGGGGGACAGAAATGCCCTCGCGCTTTCCAGATAGCTTTCAGACATGGCACGGATGCTTTCGGCAAGCTGTTCCGGATTATCATAGATCTTTTTCACCTTTCCCGGGGAACCGGTTACAAGGGAACAGGGCGGAATCACGGTTTTTTCCAGCACAACCGCGCCGGCTGCTATGACCGAGCCTTCTCCGATCACGGCCTGGTTCATGATGGCGGCCCCCATGCCGACAAGGCAGCCGAATCAGGGATTCAGGGGATTTTCTATCCTGATACCCTGGATTATCTGGCCATCGTTTAAATCTTCGGTCCAAATGGTTTCACAATGGGCACTTTCAGCAGCAGACATGATCAAAGCATCCCAAAAGGATAACCGGTTAATGATCTGGCAATCAATGGCTCTATCGATAATTTCAGGCGTGATCAGCACAATTTCAAACTTTGAAAATGAATGGATGATTTCCTTTGAGATAAGCGGATCGACACCGAGTTTCCTGATTGCCGTCACATGAAACTCCTGTATCACCTGGGTGGAAATGACACCCCGGTTTCCGTTGAGCACCGTTTTCAGGCAGTAACGGCTTTGGGCCTGTTTTTCCTTTTCATTCACATCCAGTGCATAAACCAGGATGTTCGTATCGATGAAAATTTTAGACATCGTACAGGTCTTCCCGTTTCCATTTTTTGCCTTTAGAATCGGCATTAGCCCTGTCCATCAATTCGAAGCACGCGTCAAGCCAGTTTTCCGACTGCGATTTCACAGTTTCTTCCAACATTTTCCGAATCAACGCATTCATTGATGTATTGTGCTTTCTGGCATATTCGCGCCCGGAGTCCAACAACTCCTTATTTAAAGAAATCGTAATATTAGGCATAATAAACCCTCCATTTCATATTTTATACATTATAAGTGTACACGGATTATGTGTCAATGCAATGGAAAAAAGTGGCTGCCCTGGTACAGGTGCGTGGACAGCACGTCATTGTGTCGCACCGATCCATCCCATGTGCACCAGGGACTTCCCGGTCAACTTGTTGAATGACCGTGTCCAGAATCTCCGCCACTTTGACAGGGCGGAATTTCATGTCTTTGGCAAATTCATTAAGGGAATTTGCACGAATCCAGTCATACCGGAAGGTTTTCCCGATAGACATACAGAAAAAACTAAGCAGTTGACAATTATTGAAATGTCTGCATATAATTTGTCTGGATGCATAAAAAAAGGATTGCAGCATGAAATCAGAAAGTGTCGTCGTATCAAAAAGAGGATACATTGTTTTGCCGGCACATCTCAGGAAGGAAATGAACATCAAACCGGGAACCCGGGTGATGATCATCAAGGAAAACGGCCGGATCATTCTGGAAACCATCCCGTCTTTCACCCTGAAACTGTCAGGATTGACCCGGCAAACCATCGGAACCACACCTGAGGCTGTGGACACGTTCATCGACAAAGAACGGGAAGAAAGATCCAATGATTGACATTCAAACCCTGAAGCAGTCTGTTCGCGGCAAAACAGTGCTGATCGACAGCAACATAATTATCTATCTGACCGAAAAAACAAAGCCTTTCCATGACATATCCCAGGCCCTGTTTTCCCTGGTTGAAGACGGTGAATGCAGGGCCATCATATCCATTCTCACAGTTGCTGAAGTCATGCAGGGGCCGCTCCGGGCCGGCCGTGATGATATTGCGATGGCGGTGAAAAACTATCTTGTCAATTTCCCCAACTGTGATTGTCAGCATATTACCCCGGATGTTCTGGAACATGTGGGGCAGGACCCGCGGGTTACCTGGAAAACGTTGAGGACAGTTGACAGTCTGATCATTGCCTCAGGCCTGCATGCACAGGCTGACCTGTTTATCTCAAATGATGCCCATTTCATAAAATCACTGCCGCCTGACATGCTTGTGTCTTTCTCCGGTTAATCGGAATTTTCCGTTGCATTGTTCACCCAATGGGTTAGAAAGAACACCGGATGTCTGCCCGGCTGTTTTAACTGCTGTTCCAAAATAGCCTTGACTGTTTTGGAATAACGGTTAAAATAGCCATATGCGATACATCCATAATGATATCCTGCAGGACCTGGAACGTAAAATGGTATTCATCGGCGGCCCCCGCCAGGTGGGAAAAACCTTCCTGGCCCAGCACATCCTTGACACTGCCGGGTTTTCCGGAAGATACTTCAACTGGGATTACGGCCGGGACCGCCAAGGAGGCATTTGACCGGTTGATGACCGTGGGCGGATTTCCCGAACCCTTTCCAACATACACACGGAAAATCCGGACTGGAGTAAATATGACCCTGTTTACCATTGACAATGAAAAATGCGACAAAGACGGCATCTGCGCCCTGGAATGCCCGGCCCATATTATTGAAATGACCGAGAACGGACCGGTTCCCGCAGCAGGCGCCGAAGAAATCTGTATCCGGTGCGGGCATTGTGTGGCCGTGTGCCCCCGGGGAGCCCTCACCCTGAAATTTCTGTCCCCGGAAGACTGCATGCCCCTCAACAAAGACCTGGCCCTGGATGCCGCACACACGGAGCATTTTTTGCGGTCCCGCAGGGCGGTCAGGCGGTACCGGGACAAACCGGTTCCCAGGGACCTGTTTGAAAAAGCCCTCGGCATTGCCTGTTGTGCGCCCACAGGCAGCAACCGACAGGAGGTTCGATGGCTGGTGGTTGACAACAAAGAGGATGTGAAAACCATCGCGGCCCATGTGATTGAATGGATGCGGTCCGTGGTAAAGACCCACCCGGAAATCGCGCTGACGTTCAATATGCAGACCCTGATCCAGCACTGGGAACAGGGCAGTGACAGGATCTGCCGGGATGCCCCCCAGCTGGTGTTCGCCCATGCCTCAAAGGAATTCGGCAGCGCCGCCGCCGACTGCCATACGGCACTGGCCTACCTGGAACTGGCCCTGCCCGGGTTCGGCCTGGGGTCCTGCTGGGCCGGATATGTCAATTATGCCGTCAGCCAGTGGCCTCGCCTTGCCGAATTTCTATCACTGCCTGACAACCATTCCTGCCACGGGGCACTCATGGTCGGATTTCCAAAATTCACATATTTCCGGGCCCCCAAAAGGAACCATCCGGTTGTCCGGTACCATGAAACATTCTCAAGACAGGGGCCTGACACAAAAAAAATCATGCAGCAGGACAAAGATCTTCTCCGGGAGCTGTCCGGCGGATGGACCCGGGCAGAAGCCGCCGAATTCGAGACATCCATCAAGCCCTGTAAGCAGATCAATTAAGAACGCCCATTCGTTCCATGTCCCGGCCTTCCGGGTACCCTGTTCCTCAAATCAAAATTCCCTCGACATCAGACATGATCACATGATATCAAAAGATTATAAAATATCTATAGAGGTGAATTATGGGAAAAACACAAGACTTAATTGATGAAGCAGTATCCTTACCAATAGAGGAAAGAGCACTTTTGGTTGATTCACTTCTTCAAAGTATGAACCCATTAAATAAAGAAAACGATCAAAAATGGGCTTCAGCAGCCAAAAAAAGATTGGAAGAATTACGATCAGGCAAAGTTCAAGCTGTCCCAGGGGAAAAAGTATTTGAGAATATCTGGAAACGATTCGAAAAATGAATTATAAATTTCATCCAGAAGCAGAAAATGAATTTAACCTTTCCATTGATTATTATGAAGAGTGTCAAGTTGGCCTGGGTTATGATTTTGCCCAAATAATTTATTCAGCCATTCAAGGTATTTCAGATTACCCGGAAATGTGGCCTTTTTTTCATGAGGATATACAGCGGCGCCTTGTTAATCGATTCCCATATGCAATCCTTTACTGCAATGAAGTCAAATTTATTTACATTCTTGCGGTTATGCATCTCAGTCGTGATCCAAATTATTGGAAGGTAAGAGTATTATAATTGACAATTACTTTGAGAAAAAAATGTCAACCCGAACACCCGCCAGGCCGTGCTCCTGGATCACCAGATCTGTGACACCCGGTATCCTTTCGCCTGTACCCTGTATACCAGGGAGCAGAATGCCCTGATGCACAAATACCGGGGGGCGGCCGGCGATGCTCCCCAGTCTGCGGGTCAACGGCTGTTTGATTCCACGTCCTGGTACAGGTGCGTGGACAGCACGTCATTGTGCCGCACCATGCCCACCAGCTTTTTGGGATCATTTTTGTCCACCACCACCAGCCAGGTGTTGCCGGGATGTTTCTTAAAGGCCTCCATGGCGGTTTCAATGGAGTCGTCCGGGGTCAGCTTCAGGGGGACGCGCGTGGCAATGTCCCCGGCCACCACGATATGCCGGAGGCCTGGTTCAAAAAGGGTGCCGGCGATATCGGCATATTTGATCACCCCCACCAGTTCATTCCGCCTGTTGACCACGGGCAGCTGATCATAACGGGAATGCCCCAGTGCCTTCAGGACCTCGTCAAACGGGGTGTCATTGGGAATCGCTTCCACATTGCGCCGCATGATATGGGAGACGCAGATACCGGCACGCTGGTTTGCGGCCCCGGAAAGGGCGATCCCAAAGGCATCTTTCACCTGGTGCACAGCCTGGCCCAGGCCTTCGGTAAACCCCACCGGACTCCGCAGGGCCATGAGATTGAACACGGTCACCTCACCGGCATTCACCAGGGACCACCGCGTCAGAAAAGGCCCGGCCACCTCGAACACCACCACTGCCGCCAGCACCACCGTCTGGATGCTTTGCCCCGGGCCGGGCCAGGACCGGGCCAGGGTGCCGGCAAGCCCGATGGCCAGGCCCGCCTGGGCCAGCATCGCAGGCCCCAGCCATCTCTTCTTGACATGGGAGGCACCGGCGGCAAATGCCCCCAGTGTGCAGCCGGCATACTTGCCCGTACTCCGCAAAACCACATACACCGCACCGATCCATCCCATGTGCACCAGGGATTCCAGGTGAAGTTCCGCACCGGCCATGATGAAAAACAGCACATACAAAGGGTAGTCAACGGCGGACAGGTCTTTGATGGTCCGGTCCCCGAACGGGGATGCATTGACAGTGGCCACACCGGCGAAAAGGGTGGCCGGCATGGCGGACACCTCCAGAAATGCGGCCAGGCCCACGGCAATGAAAACAGCGGCCAGAACCAGGATCTGCCGGTCCACCCGGCGGGTCAGCCGCTGGTCCATCACGGCGACCACCAGGCCGGTACCGATGCCCAGACCCACGGGAACCGCAATCTGATACACCGTTTCTGATACAGATACTGCTGCACCAGGCAGCGCAGTGCCCAGGAGGATGAATGCGACAATCGCCAGCAGGTTGTTGATGCCGATCAACGGCAGGATGGTGTCGGTCAACGGCCCCTCGGATTGACACTCCCGTATGACCATCTGGGTGGCGGCCGGTGCCGTGGTCACGGACATCACGGCCAGAAATCCGGCCACCAGGACCGACCGGCTCAGCAGATAGGTGCCGGCGCCCACAAGCACTGCGGTCAGCCCGATTTCAAAGGCGCTGATGAAAAACAGCCCTGATCCGATTTTCCGCACCGCCTTTAAACTGAAACTGCCGCCTATGGTGAACACAATCAGACCCAGGATCATATCATGGACCGGGACCAGGGCATGAAACTGCCCGGTGGTAATCACTCCGGGGATGCCCAGCATGCCGCCCACAGAAGGGCCTGCAGCCACGCCCACGGCCAGGTAACCGGTGACCCGGGGAATCCCTAAAGCCGCACTGATCCGGCCGGCACCCAGGGCCAGCAGATACAGAATTCCCAGAGACAGCAGCACAGGCAGCATGGTCCTCCTCCATTGTTTCCCGGTTCAACAGACAGGGCTGATATAATACCTTTCCCGGGGAAAAAACACCAGCCTGGTTTGCGGATTCCGGAAAAGTCACCCGGATCTGATAACCACTCGATCTTCGGGTTTTGGTTTGAATCGATTTTTTCATGACATTGTATTTGACAATGGATCTGATGCGACGTATTATAATTATAATAATATACGTCAAGCATAAATTGAGGTGACATTCTATGAATACCAAACTCACACTCCGGCTTGAGGAAAACCTGATCAGGGCCGCTAAAAGACATGCCGGCACACTTGGCAAATCGGTTTCTCAAATGGTTGCTGATTATTTTTATCTGCTGGATAACCATTCTATGGATAAAAAACAACCACTCACGCCCATCGTAGCATCTTTGAAAGGGTCGCTGAAGGAATCCGGTGTTGATAAAAAAACCTATAAAAGATATCTGGAAAACAAATATCTGTGAAAATTCTTTTTGATACCAATGTGGTTCTTGATGTCATGCTTGACCGGGAACCCTTTGCAAAAGCGGCAAGCGAACTGATGTCTCTTGTTGAAAGCAAAAAAATATCAGGGCTGCTGTGTGCCACAACAGTGACAACGATCCATTATCTATCCACCAGGGTGCTGGGATCAGCCAAAGCGCAAAATCAAATCAGGGGTCTTACCATGCTTTTCGAAATCGCCGCTGTTAACAGAACAGTGATTGAAGACGCGCTTATTTCAAAATTTTCAGATTTTGAAGATGCTGTATTATATCAAGCCGCCCGCCATGCAGGAGCAAAAGCGATCGTTACAAGAGATTTGAAAGGATTTAAAGGATCTGCACTGCCAATCTACAACCCTGATGAAATGCTTACAGCACTTCAGCTGTCAAATACCCGGGATGACTGAAGCAGAAAAAATCATGCAGCAGGACAAAGATCTTCTCCGTGAGCTGTCAAACTGATCACTCCTTTGTCAGGCTGTTTCTGGAAAAAGATGATATCAATCTAAACAGCAACAGGTGTTAACGTGTAAACGCGGGCAAGACTTGCTGCCCTCACAACATCACCTTTTCGGAGGGCATCCCGCACATCGTCCATTTTATAAGCATCCTGCAGGGAGATATAAGGAGACCAACCAGTGTCTGTATAAATATATTCAACATCAATTTCAGCGACATAGTTCCCTTCATGAACCAGTTTTTTTTGTTTCCTGGTTTTCATCATTTTCTACTCCTAAAATCCTCACTCCATTTATCTGGATCAGGCCTGTATGCCGTGACAAGTACTGCTGGTCTCTTTGTGCCCTTGGCTATACCCATACAGCATGAACAGGTTGATTTTCCTTATCATACTGAAGAACAAGCACACATGGCCCTTTTTTGAAAGTCGGATAATTTTCAAGCAAAACAGCATTTTCCATACCCGACACCAAAGTGCCCACTGTAAGGCGATCTGCTGAAAGTTCATCGTAAGCATGTACTGATATTCTGACATCACCTTCAAATACTAAATTCTTCAACAATTCAAGTATTCTGCTCATATTTTAAGATTATCATGGATCTATCTTGAGAACAACAACACTGACAGACATTTGACAAATATTTTTTTGTCGATGTTTTCATGATTCACACCCACCCGGTCTTCGGTGCCGCTTCTTTCGCTGCTTCCCATGAAAACGCCGGTTCATGGCCGACACCCGGAACGACCTGGCGGATGCGGCCCGCACCCTGGACCGCCTGTTTTTCTGCTACAACCGATGCCGTCTCCTGTGCAGAAAGCTTTGCATCCTTGATCCCTGTGTGTCGATGATGGTGAATCCTTCTCTATATTGGTCGATTGCCGGCTTTTCTTTTTCATAAATCTCACCCATGGCCATGCTGGGAGAAACCGCATCACGACGTCGCGCTTTTTTTGACACCTCATCCCATATCGCACTCTGATCAGAGTTAAAGGTTCCTCTGTCCCGGACAGAAAAATTGAAGAGTACAAGCATGGATACAAATGAAAATCTGCTGTCAAGAATCACCATTAATCCAAATATTATGGTGGGCAAACCAACGATAAGGGGCATGAGAATCACTGTTGAGCAAATACTCAGGGCACTTTCCAGCGGGATTACCGAAAAAGAACTGCTTGAAGAATATCCCGAACTTGAGAAAAAAGATTTCCAGGCTGTTTTTGCATATGCGACCAATTTGGTTGATTCTCTTCTTCAAACCATAAACCCTTTAAATAAAGAAAATGAGCAAAAGTGGGCTTCAACAGCCAAAAAAAGATTGGAAGAATTACGTTCAGGCAAAGTTCAAGCAGTCCCAGGGGAAAAAGTATTTGAGAATATCTGGAAACGATTCGATAAATGAAG
>JAABSA010000070.1 GCA_011390635.1 Desulfotignum sp.
GTGACGCACACCCCGTCCCATACCCTTGACTGAAAACCTGCCAAAAGCAAACGTGGTTTGTCGAATTATTTTTTAATATCAATATGTTATAGCAAATACTGATTTGACATGCCATATCTATTGTGATATCAATTGGCTCATGAGTTTATCCAAAGATGCATCAAAAAATATTGCAGACCGCCTTGCATGGCACACCGCAAACCGGGATCAGGCAGGTATCGCAAATGATCTGGCTGAAGGCAAAGACATCCCGGAGGTATATGGCCTTGGCGAAGCAGGTCTTTTTGATGAGTTTTTCTATTTCCTCGATCGGTTCGGGTTCACCTCCCTGTTTATGAAACTGGAACCAAAAGGCAAAAAAAGAAACAGTCCGGTACCGTTCATGCGAATCATCTATATTTATCTGATGCGCATTGTTGCCGGGCTTCCGTTTTTCTGGCATATGGATTCTGTTATTCTGCGAAGCCAGTCTCTTATGCGCCTTGTAGGATTCAATGGAAGGGATATTAAAGAAGGCACGTGCATGCGCGGCAAAAAAAAGGTCCCTGATGATGAAAAACAACCCACACAAATACGTGGTCCGGTATCTTGTGATTATATAAGAGATACCCTGGCGAAAATCATTGCACCTACCTTGGAAAAATTGTTCAATTGCGGGATATCCATTTTGGCGGCAAACAATTTTTTCCCAAAAATGGTTCATGCGCTGCTGGATGCCTCTCTTATTGAGTCTACAGAAAAATGCAAAGGCTGCGGAAAAGTGACAAAAGAAAAACCACCTGAACTGCGACTCCGCCGGAAACGAATCCGAAAAGTTGCAGAAACCATTTTCGGATTCAAAATATGGGTGGTATGGGATCCAAACAGCCGTCTTCCTTTAGCCATGAGATTCACCACTATTGAAGTCCATGACACAAAAATGGCAAAACAAGTGGTGCAACAGGCAATGGACAATCTTGGTGAGCATGGAAGAATTGCTTCTCTTGCCATTGACCGCGGATTTATGGACGGTGTATTTTTATGGTGGCTCGACAGTGAAAACATCTCCTTTTTTATCCCTGCAAAAACCAATATGGACGTTTATGATGATGCGCTTTCCTGCGCTGGAACAGGTGATCGCATCACCAGAAAAAAAACACGATCGGTCGGATCGGGAAAAAACAAAGTCAATGTCACAGATATCTGGGATGTTGAAGCCTTGGAAGGCCTGACCTCGGCAGAATTTTACGGCCCGCTTGGCAGCGGCAGCCACCAAAACTGCAAAAATTTTACAGCCAATCCCATTAACGCGGTTTTGGTCTGGCATGATCCATATAAGGCAAACAACCCTGATTCTAAAATCATGGTCATTCTTACAAATGGTTCTGTGGATGATCCCCTGAATGTGTATGACCGGTATGATGCCAGAAGTGAAATCGAAAATGCATTATTCAGGGAAGCCAAACAAGCATGGTTCATAGAAAGACCTCCTGTCAACACCAAAGCCGGCTTTATTGTTCATGTATATCTGACCATATTCGTCATGGCACTGACAACCGCTTTTAAAGATTGGATGGATCAGCAGGATAAACTGGAAAAAAATGGCCGGGATACCGGGATTAGAAAGTTCAGGGAAAAAATCAAAGAAGAAAACGGAAACAAGTTGATTATTTTTGATGAAGACCGTTATGCCATCTTCGATGCATATGAAGTGTTTATTCTTTGTGGCCGGAATGTTCTTCGGCCAACCGGCGTGGAAGAAAAAATCACCCGGGAAGACATCTTAATAAAATATGGTGCTCAGCTGGAATAAAGTATTCTAACCTTCCTTCCCCCCACCTCTCTCCATTTACCCATAATACCAGACAACCAAGGATTGAATTTGCAGAGGTTTTTCTGAAAATCTCTGATGGGCCTGTGAACGGCCCCCGTCAGTGTCGCAGTGGTCTGTGAAAAATACAATCGGCTGGCGAAACCTCACCACATTTCTTTTTTTCCTGCCGGACCGCCAGAATAATCGGTCTCCGACACCGTCGGAATAGGCACAAGGCATATCCAGGGACTAAAAATGGGAACCTTATAGCAAATATCCAGACCCCGACAATTTCTCTTTCAACCCGATTTGGAATGTGGTATTGATAAAAGTTTTAAAAGCATTGCTGTACAGGCTGACAGCCCCTGCGGCAAGGGGTGCTGAAAAAGCATGCGGCATGGGGATAACAGGCAACAATGCCTGCTGACAAAAAGAGGGGACAATGGAAGAGACGATCAACAGAGGCCATTTTATTGAAACCATTATCCGGCAGGATGTGGCAAACCATAAAAACGACGGCCGGGTGGCCACCCGGTTTCCGCCGGAACCCAACGGGTACCTGCACATTGGTCATGCCAAATCCATCTGCCTGAATTTTAACATGGCAGAAAAATTTTCCGGACACTGCAACCTGCGGTTTGATGATTCCAATCCGGCCAAAGAAAAACAGATCTATATCGATTCAATTGAATCCACGGTGCACTGGCTTGGGTTTGATTACGGAAAAGCCTTGTTTGCCTCGGATTATTTTGACCGGTTGTATGCCTTTGCAGAAGAACTCATTGAAAAGGACCTGGCCTATGTGTGCAGCCTTCCGGCAGAAGAGATTCGGGCATACCGGGGCACCCTGACAGAACCGGGGAAAAACAGCCCGTTCCGGGACCGGTCTGTGGCAGAGAACCTGGATCTGTTCCGGCGCATGAAAAACGGTGCGTTTGAAGAAGGCGAACACACCCTGCGGGCCAAGATCGACATGGCCTCCCCCAACATCAACCTGCGGGACCCGGTGATCTTTCGCATCAAAAAAGCCCCCCATCCCAGGACAGGAGACAAATGGTGCATCTATCCCATGTATGATTTCACCCATTGCGTGTCAGATGCCCTGGAAGGCATCACCCATTCTTTGTGCAGCCTGGAGTTTGAAGACCACCGGCCCCTGTATGACTGGTACCTTGACAATCTGTCAGTGCCCTGTCATCCCCAGCAAATCGAATTTGCCCGCATGAATATCAATTACACGGTTTTGTCCAAGCGCAAGCTCCAGCTGCTGGTGGCCCAGGGCCATGTGGCGGGCTGGGACGATCCCAGGCTGCCCACCCTGGAGGGGATGCGGCGGCGGGGCTATACCCCGGCTGCCATCAGAAAATTCTGTGACACCATCGGCGTGTCCAAAAAGGAAAGCCGCATCGACGTGGGCCTGCTGGAATCCTGCCTCAGGGAGGACCTCAATGAAACCGCCCCCCGGGCCATGGGGGTGCTGCGGCCGTTGAAGGTGATCATTGAAAATTATCCGGAAGACAAAGTAGAAACCCTTTCCGCCATGGTCCATCCCCAGAAACCTGAGATGGGCACCCGGGAAATCACTTTTTCCAGAGAGATCTATGTGGAACAGGAAGATTTCATGGAAGATCCCCCGAAAAAATTCTTCCGCCTGGGGCCTGGCAGGGAGGTGCGGCTGCGCAATGCCTATTTTGTAACCTGCAGGGAGATGGTCAAGGATGAGAAAGGGGAAGTCATGGCCCTGATCTGCACCTATGACCCGGAAACCCGCGGCGGCAATGCCCCGGACGGCAGAAAGGTGAAAGGCACCATCCACTGGGTAAATGCAGCGGACTGCCTGTCCGCCCGGGTAAGGCTGTATGACCGGCTGTTCACACAGGAGGATCCGGTAAAAGGGGGACAGGATTTTACACAGAACCTGAATCCCGCATCATTGGAGACCCTGGTTGACTGCAAACTGGAAAAAACCCTTTCCAATGCACTGCCGGAAAAGGTGTTTCAGTTGGAGCGCCTGGGGTATTTCTGTCTGGATGCCAAAGACAGCACGTCATCCGATCCGGTGTTTAACCGCACTGTGACCCTTCGGGACACCTGGGCCAAAGTGACGGGAAAAAAACGATAATGAATGAAACCATGTCAACTACCCCGGCCTGAAGGCCGGAGCTTGTAAAAGGCTCCATGGTTGACCAGGGAAATGTTCAAAGTTTAATGGCAAAGACAAAAAAGGAGAACATTAAAAGTTGCATAGAGAGCTAAAGACCAACGGCGGGATGCTTCCTCAGTCCCGCCCTCTTGAAGCCCGGGTTGCAGACAACCTTCAGGGGTGTGGACGAAACGGGTCCGGGCATACAGCCGCTGTGCAACAATCCAGAGGGGAGAGTTCAACCGATGCCAGGGTTGAACCGTCACCCGCCGTGTGCCCTATGGGTGCTTTTGCGGAGAGCGGCGTAAGCCGTGTTTTTGTAATTGACAAGAGAGGTGAGCCTTTGATGCCGTGTCATCCGGCCAGAGCAAGAAAGTTTCTGGCACAGGGCCGGGCCCGGGTTCACCAGATGTTTCCATTCACCATCAGACTCGTTGACCGGATCCGGGAGGACAGTGATGTGCACCCGGTTAATGTGAAAATTGATCCCGGAGCCAAAACAACCGGCATGGCCGTGGTGAGACAGGATGGCGGTCATGCCTGGATCCTGCACCTGTCAGAATTAACCCACCGGGGCGCTGCCATCCGGAAAAAACTTGATCAAAGATCCAATTACCGGAGAAGACGGAGAACCGCAAACCTCTGGTACCGTAAGAAAAGATTCAACAACAGAACTCGGCCCAAAGGGTGGCTTCCGCCAAGTCTCAAATCACGGGTGGATAATACTTTATCCTGGGTGAAAAAGTATCAACGGTTCTGCCCGATCACAGGCATTTTCCTGGAACGGGTCCGGTTCGATACTCAGAAATTGCAGAATCCGGACATTTCAGGGATCGCGTATCAGCAAGGCACATTGTTCGGGTACGAGGTAAAGGAATACCTGCTTGAAAGATTCAAACGGACTTGTGCCTACTGCAATGGCTTGAGCAAGGATCCGGTCCTGGAGATTGAACATTTTGTTCCCCGCAATCCCTCAAAAGGGGATAAGGGATCAAACCGGATCAATAACCTGGCCATTGCCTGCAAAACCTGTAACCAGGATTCTAAAAAGAACCTGCAGCCGGCAGACTGGATCAGTCTTTTATCCAGGTCCCGAAAAAATATAGATCAGGTCCGCTTACAAAACGCCACCAGGTTTCTGGAAGGTAAAAGGCCCTCCCTTGCATCAACAGCGGCTGTAAACGCAACCAGGAACGCTATCTTTTTTGAACTCAGGGGCCTGGGCCTGCCGGTGGAATGCGCAACCGGTGGCAGGACAAAATACAACCGGTCCCGGCTTGATATACCCAAAACCCATTGCCTGGATGCTGCCTGCACCGGCCAGGTGGATTCGGTATCAGGCTGGAAACAAAACGTGTTCCTGATAAAGGCCATGGGCCGGGGTAGTTATCAAAGAACCCGTGTGGACAAATACGGTTTTCCCCGGGGAACCTTAATGGCCCAAAAAACGGTAAAGGGTTTTGCCACCGGGGATATGGTTAAAGTAATCGTTCCTACTGGTAAGAAGAAAGGAACGTATATTGGCAGAGTGGCTGTCCGGAAGTCCGGCAGCTTTAATATTCAAACTAATACGGAAACCGTCCAGGGGATTTCCTGGAAGCATTGCACAATCATATCCCGTCAGAACGGATATAATTGTGCAATCCAAGTTTCCTCCCCGACATGAATGACGGGGTTTCCACTTGGAGATTTATGGATGAAAGGAGCCGTCATGACACCTGTTCTGGAAATTATGTCCGCCCACCGGTCCATCCGGAAATTCACTGACAGAGCCGTGGATGCAGACCTGCTCACATCATTGATAACTGCTGCCCAGTGCACCAGCACCTCCCATCATGTACAGGCGTACACCATTATTCAGGTGACCGACCCGAACAACCGGCAGAAAATCGCGGACATGGCCGGTCCCCAACCCTGGGTGGCAGAGGCCCCGGTGTTTCTTGTATTCTGTGCCGATTTGACACGGCTGGTGTATGCCTGCCGTCAAAATACTGTTGAACCTGAAACCGGGTGGGCTGAACAGCTGCTGGTGGCCACTGTGGACACGGCCCTGCTGGCCCAGAGCCTGATGCTGGGGGCGGAGTCTGCCGGACTTGGCGGGGTGTTTATTGGCGGCATCCGCAATGACCCTAACCTGGTTTGCGATCTGCTGCATATTCCCGAACACGCCTTTCCGGTATTCGGCATGTGCCTGGGATATCCAAATGAGGATCCCGCACCCAAACCCCGGCTGCCCCTGAACCTGATGTTCCATCAGAACCGGTTTCCTGAAACAGTAAATTACAGGGAACTGGCAGCCTATGACGATATTATCCAGGCCTATTATGAAAAACGCGCGCCAAAACTCAGAGATCGGACATGGACACGCCAGATAGCGGAGTTCACCGGTCAGGTTATCCGGCCTCACATGAAATCCTTTCTGGCGCAAAAAAGGTTTTTCAAACATTAGGCCGCTGCCTGTCGTTATATAATGCACACCACCTTTGAACGAAAAAAAAATCATTGATACTGACCTGGTCCCGGGCCAGGGCCAGGTACTCAAGGTGCTGGCCTTTGCCGGCACCGGCAAGACCACCACCTTGGTGGCCTACGCACGGAAACGGCCCAGGATGCGCTTTCTTTACCTGGCATTCAACAAAAGCGTACAGCTGGAGGCGGCAGTTGACCCAGACCAGGCCGGCATCCTGCTGACCACAGCCCATAAAGCAAAAGGGCTGGAGTTGGACAACGTCTTGATCATGGATGATTTCATTGACTTAATTGAGTGGGGCCAACCCATTGACCCCGCCGGGGTGGACCCGGATGAATTCAACCTCATCTATGTGGCCGTGACCCGGGCACGGGTGCACCTGCGGTTTCACAAAGACAGCAGCATTCCACTGTTTATTAATTGGTTCAATCAAAAAAACCGCTGTTGACTTTTCACAAACATGTAATTACAATACATACAAAATTCAACTATCAATCATATCAAGGACAGTTCTCATGGAAAAACAGGCACGCATAAGGGACATTAAGCTGATTTCCATCGGCAATTCAAGGGGCGTTCGAATCCCCAGCGAACTGCTTAAAAAATATGGGTTCAGTCAATCATTACTGCTTGAAGAGACGGAACAGGGATTACTTCTCAAAAAAAAGGATAACGATAAACTGTCCTGGGAAGACACGTATAAAGCCATGGCCGAAGAGAAAGAAGACTGGACCGAATTTGATGAAACCCTGTTAGATGGACTCACTGATGAAGAATTTGACAATCCGCCGTTATGATATTTGTTTTGCCGATCTGAATCCCACCATCGGCAGTGAGATAAAAAAAACCCGCCCGGTTGTCGTTATCAGCCAAGATGAAATGAATCAATATCTGGATACTATTGTCATTTGTCCATTGACTTCCAAACTGCACCCCCAATGGAGAAGCCGGCTTCAAATCACCATGACCGGGCATCAGGCAGAAATTGCGGTGGATCAAATTCGCACCATCAGTAAACTCAGATTGAAACAGAATATAGGTCGTTTATCAAAACGGTACGCAGCCCAGTTGCGAAAGTTGATAACCGATATGTACGGTGAATAATATCCAGAATTTATGTTCAAAAATCACCGACCCACCTCCTCCTTGAGCAGTTGGGACAGGGCGGTCTGGCGTTTGGAGATGTCTGCATTTTTCACTGCCATGGCCAGGGCCCTGCGGGTGCCCACAAACACCGCCAGTTTCTTTGCCCGGGTGATGCCGGTATAGATCAGGTTACGGAACAGCATCTTGAAATGCTGGGTCATCACCGGGATGATCACCGTCTCAAATTCCGATCCCTGGGATTTGTGGATGGTCACGGCATAGGCCAGGTCCAGCTCCATGATATCGCTCTGGCGGTACAGCACCGGCGGGGCATCGGCAGAAAATGCCACCGCCAGGGTCAAATCGGCGGTGTTGATGGCGGTGATGGTGCCGATGTCACCGTTGAATACGTTCAGATCATAGTTGTTTTTCCGATGAATCACCCGGTCCCCTTTCCGGAACACCCGCTGGCCCACGGTGAGCTGGGCTTTGCCCGGGCCCTGCGGGTTGGCGGCTTCCTGGATGACCTGATTCAGGTTCACCGTGCCCAAAGATCCCCTGGTCATGGGGGACAGCACCTGAATCTCAGGTTTGGGGCCATGGTATCGGGGGATCCATTCCATGTACAATTTTTTGATGACATCCACGGCTGTCAGGCCGTAATGCAGGGATGACCAGGGATGGACCTTCTGGAGGACAGACAGCAGTTCTTCCACCGGGGTACCGGCCTTTGCCACCTGTTCCAGGTTTACATGGGCAAATTTTTTGGGTATCTGGATCTCGGTTTCATAGGGGTGCACCGATTCTGTGACCCTGAATTCAAACAGGTCCGGATCTTCCAGGTCCAGGGAGACCTGTTTTTGTTCCCGGTGCATCAGGGCCTTGACGCGCTGGACAAACTGCAGCTGTTCCTTTGTGGCCTCATCTGAATCCATAAACAGACAATCAATCTGTTCGGCCCACAGGGAGGGATCCTTGAACGGCGATGCAATCCAGGGCATTTTTCCGGCATTGATCTGGTGGGCAAATTGGATGATCAAAGACCGGGCCGCCTGGCGGAAAATCTGTGTCAACCGGAAAAAGGGGATTCTGCCCGAGGCGATCAAGTCCTTGAGCACATTGCCCGCCCCCACCGACGGCAGCTGGTCATAGTCTCCAATGAACACCACCTGGCAGTTTCGGGGCACCGCTTTGAGCAATGATGCAGTCAATGTGATATCCAGCATGGAACATTCATCCACCACCAGAAAATCGGTTTCCAGGGGGGTATCTTCATTTTTCTTGAACCGGCCGTTCTGCCACCCCAAAAGCCGGTGAATGGTTTTGGCTTCTCGGCCGATCACCTCTCCCATGCGCTGGGCTGCCCGGCCGGTGGGGGCTGCCAGCAGCACCCGGCGGTTCATGGCCTCCAGCAAAGCCACCAGTACCCGGGTGGTGGTGGTTTTGCCGCAGCCGGGCCCGCCGGTGAGAATGGACATCCCTCTGGCTGCAATGCCCTGGACCGCTTGCGCCTGCTCAGGGCTCAACTGCAGGTTTCTGGCTTTGGCAAACAGCTGTATCCACCGGCTGATGCGGGGCATGTCCACCTCAGGGGGATCGGTCATCTTTGCCATGCGCTGTGCCACATACAGCTCATCAAAATACAGTGATCTGGCGTAATAGCAATCCTGGGGGGAATCTCCGTCTTCCAGAACCAAGCGCCTCCGCATAAGCAGCCGGTCGGTTTCCATGGCTTCCAGAATTTGCGGCAGAACGCCTGAAAGATCCAGTTCCAGCAACTCCCTGACCTGGTCCAAAATCTGGGAAAAGGTCAAAAAGCAATGGCCGAAATTCCTGGCCGCAGACAGCACATGGCGGATACCGGCGGTAATCCGCCGGGGACTGTCTGCGGCCAGCCCCATACTCAGGGCCACCTTGTCTGCGGAAAAAAAACCGATGCCGTAAAAATCATCTGCCAGGCGGTAGGGGTCTGCCATGACATTGGTGATGGCCTCATCACCATATGCCTTGTAAATACGCACCGAAAACAAAGTGGAAATACCGTGGGACTGCAAAAACATCATCACGTCCCGGATTGCCCGGTGCTCGGTCCAGGCATGGGAAATCATCTCCAGTTTTTTTTCGGCAATACCCGGCACCTCCATGAGGCGGTGGATCTGGTTTTCAAACACCTCAAGGGTCTGGTCTTTGAAATGCCGAACAATTTTTTTAGCGGTTTTGGGACCCACCCCTTTTATCAGGCCGGACCCGATATATTTTTCTAAGGCATTGGCTGAAGCAGGTTTCCGTTCTTCGGCATGGGTGGCTGAAAACTGGCGCCCGTATTTGGGATGGAACTGCCAAGCCCCTTCAAAGGCCATGGTGGCACCGGCAAACACCCGGGTCTGGTGCACCAGCACGGTTTCCCTTTTTGCCGGCGCGTCAAAGGGCAGCACCTGGAGCACGGACCAGCCTGTATCCTCGTTGTGATAAGTCACCCGGTCCACCACCCCGCTCAGGTGTTCTTTGATAACACCCCGGTCCGCCGGAATATCAGGTTGTCTGTCCGGCGGGGCCTGAACCGCCGGGTATGCATAGTTCCGGTCTTCCATGCAAGTCACCATATCCCAAACCAGGGTAGAGGACAAGTCCCGGAAGACACACTTTTTTCCCTGTCGCTTAATCCTTGACAGATTTTCCGGGTAAATGGTACCTGTTTGTGTGATACAGCAATTGTCACGCCAATTTCATACAAGGGGGCAGGCCATGGATATCACCCGGATGAAACAAAAGAATCTCATTTCCCAGTGGGCCTTTGATACCCGGCCTATTCTGGGCAGGCTCCACCTGTGGCTGGAAGATGTGCGCATTGAATGGATGCGGGGAGATCCTGAAGACAAAATTCTGGATACCATCTCATTCACCGATGACCGCACCGAAAAAATGCTTGCCATGACACTGGCGGTCACTGCACTGGGAACCCGGCTGTTCGGCCGTTTCGGCCAGGGCGCCGGACTGGAGAAAAAACAGCTCAATGTCATCAAAAAAGATGCAGATGCCATTTCAGCCTATGCCATG
>JAABSA010000071.1:0-9872 GCA_011390635.1 Desulfotignum sp.
GGCACTTTTTGTCTCACTGACATCCATCAGTGCGGACCTGAAAGGGCAGCTGGATCACACGATGGCCCGGACCAATATTGATGTCATCATCCAGGAAAAAGGGTCTGCAACCCCGGTGGCATCCCGGGTCAGTGTGAAAACCGTCAAAGATATCCAGCAACTGGAAGCCGTGAAATCGGTTTCTCCCGTCATTGTGGGCTCCATTCGGACAAAAGGTCTGCCATATCTGTTTTTGTTCGGCGTCTCTGCCGGTGAATCGTATCTTTCCCTGGCAGAATGGCTTGGGACAGGTCTCATAGACGGATCCATGTTTCAGCCGGGCAAAAATCAGGAGCTTCTGGGCCGTACGGCTGCAAGGATCCTTAAAAAACAGGTGGGGGACATGGTGGTGCTGGGGGCTGCAGATGAATTTCGTGTGTCCGGTATTTACTGGGGACCAGGATGCTGTATGGAACGATTCGAAAACGGATGCAGTTAAGGCAAATATCCAGGGGGATCAGATGTACATTGACATCAACACTGAAGTTTATTACATATACCCGAAATTCATAAGACAGCAGGGATAAGGGGTTGAGAGAACGATTTATATGACAAAATCAGCGGGTTCTGATTCATGAATATCCTGCTCACCGGTGCCACCGGATTCGTGGGCAAAGCCCTGTACCGGGAACTCATCGCCCAAAAATACAATTTGACCTGTGTTTTCCGAAAACGGCACAAAACGGACCGGCTGCTGTCGGAATTTGGTACCGGGGACCGGTGTTTTGTGGATCATGTGGATGGGAATACCCCGTGGTCTGCATGCCTGAAGGGCATTGACCAGGTGGTGCATCTGGCGGGACTGGCACATGCTGTCAATGGAAACGATCCTGATTCAGCCCGGCATTTTTTTTCCGTAAACCATGAAGGGACCAGCAACCTGGCTGCCCAGGCGGCCCGACATGGAGTGCAGCGTTTCATCTTTATGAGTTCCATCATGGTAAACGGTAAAACAAGCACTGCCGGGCCGTTTTGTGAAACAGACCGGGCAAATCCGCAAAATGCCTATGCAGCCGCCAAGTTTGCAGCAGAAAAATCCCTTGAAAAAATCGGGGCTGATACCGGCATGGAAGTGGTGATCCTGCGCCCTCCTCTGGTTTACGGACCCTATGTGAAAGCCAATTTCCTGAAGTTGCTGGATCTGGTGTATTCGGCGATACCGCTGCCTTTTGGGGCGGTTTCCAACAAAAGAAGTTTTGTTTGTCTGGAAAATCTGGTGGATGCCGTGTGCCTGTGTATCTGTCATGAAAAAGCCGCCAATAAGACCTTTATGGTCAGTGACCATCAGGACCTGTCCACCACGCAGTTGATCCAAAAAATAGCTGCTGCCATGGGCAGAAAGCCCAGGTTGGTTGCCGTGCCTGAAAAATATATGAAAAGCTGCTTTTCTCTTGCAGGGTTGGACCATATGTATGACCGGCTCTGGGGAAACCTCCAGGTGGATGCTTCCAAAATCCAGATGTTGCTGGGATGGAAACCACGGGTGACGGTGGATCAGGGTATTATGACAACGGTTCAATGGTATCTGGCAACCCGCAGGCACAAAAGAAAATTAAAGGTTCAGGTATAAGGAATGTTCATTGTTCTGCTAAGCTTTTTGTCAGGGGTGACGGGATCATGGATTATCATGAAATATGGTGCCGTGATCGGTGCCATCGACAGGCCCAGCAAAAGAAGCTCACATCAAAACAACATACCCAAGGGGGGAGGTTTTGGTATCCTGGCCGCCCTTGTTTTTTCCAGTCTGATACTGAACATTCCTGTATTTATATGGATTCCGGCCCTGGTTATATCTTTAACCAGTTTCTGGGGTGCGGATAAATATATTTTGCCTGTATCGCTACGTCTGATGATTCATTTTGGGTGCAGCCTTTTTTTCCTGGTGTTTTTCCTGTATTCAAAGCAGGCGGCTGCGGTTGATTATGCTGTCTGGCTGCCGGTGTTGGTTTTCATAGTGGGAACGGCCAATTTTTATAATTTCATGGACGGCATAGACGGTATTGCCGGCATAGCCGGATTTGTGGCGTTTTTGCTGGTGAGTTTTCATGCACAGCTTTCGGGCATGGATCAGGCGTATGTCTCTTTAGGGCTTGGAATGGCATTTTCATGTCTGGGATTTCTGTGCTTTAATATTCCCAGGGCAAAAGTGTTTTTAGGAGATGTGGGCAGCATTCTTTTGGGATTTGTGTTTGCGAGCCTCATTGTATTTTTATCACAGGATCTGACGGATTTTATGGTCATGGCAGGGTTTCTGGCACCGTTTTATTTTGATGAGCTTTTCACCATGGTTGTCAGGATAAAAAACAAAGATTCGCTGATAGAGCCCCATCGCAAGCACATCTATCAGGTCCTGGTCAATGAGGCAGGCATCGGTCACTGGAAAGTGTCACTGGGATATGGCATGATGCAGCTGATCATTGGCTTTTCCGCCATATTTACGCAATCCGAAGGCGTGTTTCACCTGTTTGGCATGTATGTGTTTTATGGACTGATGTTTGCTGTTTTTTCCGTTATCATCCGTAAAAGGTACCCGTGGAGTGAAAATTAAAATTACCAGAAATGTGTTGTTGATACTGCTGCTGGATACCCTTGTGTTGTGGGGATCATTTTATCTGGCACATCTGATCCGGTTTGAATTTGATGTACCTGTGTGGGCACTGGAAAAGTTTTGGGACCTGGTTGTTTTTGTGGTGGCGGTAAAACTGATCTGTTTTTATTTTTTTGATCTGTACAAAGGCATGTGGCGGTATACCAGCATCAATGACCTGATGAATATCATCAAAGCATCAACGGCTGCCACCTTGATTCTGATTGTGCTCTTTTTGTATAAAAACAGATTTGAAATGCTTTCCAGATCTGTCTTTATCATAGACTGGTGTGTAACCGTCATGCTGGTCATCGGGCTTCGGGTGTTTACCCGGCTGTGTTTTGAAAATTTTACAGAAACGGTCGGAGTACAGGATCTGGCAGGCAAACTTATGTCATTCTTTAGAAAAAGCAGGCAAAAAGGCCGGCGGATGTTGATCATCGGGGCCGGGGACTGCGGGGAAAAGATCTGCCGCCAGTTCCGTGAAAATCCGGCTGTCCAGTCGCATGTGGTGGGGTTTCTTGATGATGACAGCTCCAAAATCGGCAGAAAAATTCACGGAATTCCGGTTTTGCACACCATAGATGCCCTTGAATCCGTGGTCAGCAGTATGGAAATAGAAGATGTTATCATCGCCATTCCGTCTGCCGGCTCGGAACGGATGCGGCATATAGTGGATCTGTGCCGGAAGGCAGATGTTGATTTTAAGACAATTCCTGACATGGGGGAATTAATTGACGGCAGAATCAGTATCAATGCCATAAGAAATGTTGAATACAGAGATCTTCTGGGACGAGAACCGGTGAAGCTGGACAAAAAGGAAATCGGCGGCTATCTGGGCAGAAAATGCGTGTTGGTCACCGGTGCGGGCGGCTCCATCGGCACCGGCCTGTGCCGGCAGATATGCCGGTTTTCTCCCCAAAAAATAGTGCTGCTGGAAAGGGCGGAAAGTCCTTTGTATGAAATAGATCTGGAACTAAAGAAAAATTTTCCCAATGTCGGGGTGTTTCCCGTGCTGGCCGATATCCAGAGCAAAGCCGAACTGGCCAAAATATTTGGCCAGTTCGCCCCGGAAATTGTGTTTCATGCAGCTGCGTACAAGCATGTTCCCATGCTGGAGCAACATCCCTGGAAGGCTGTGGAAAACAATATCGGGGGCACACAAAACCTTGTGGAAGCGGCACAGAATGCTGGATGTGACAGGTTTGTATTTGTGTCAACGGATAAAGCAGTGAATCCGGCTAATGTCATGGGGGCAAGCAAACGCATTGCAGAGCTGCTGGTCCAGAAACAAAACACACTGGAGGCATCAAACACGCGATTTATGACGGTACGGTTCGGCAATGTTATCGGCAGTGTGGGCAGCGTGATTCCCCTTTTTAAAAAACAGATTCAGGAAGGGGGACCGGTTACCGTTACCCATCCGGATATGATCCGGTATTTCATGCTGATCCCTGAGGCCTGCCAGCTCATCCTCCAGGCCGGCGCCATGGGAAAAGGCGGGGAAATTTTTATCCTTGAAATGGGAGAGCCGGTGAAGATTGATGCAATGGCACGGGATCTGATCCGGTTTTCAGGGTTTGAGCCGGATGTGGACATAAAAATTATCTACACCGGCCTGAGACCGGGTGAAAAGTTGTATGAAGAACTGATGACCGATCAGGAGGGGGTGATCCCCACTGATCACAAAAAAATCAGGGTCCTCAACAGCCATACCGGTGATGTGAGCCATCTGAACTCCAGGCTGGAAGCTTTGAAAAAAGCAGCAGAAACCAGAGATCCGGATGGGATAAGAAAGGGGTTGCAGCAGATTGTACCGGAATACCATGAAGCGGGTGGTTGATTTTTCCATTGCCCTGGCTTTGCTATGTGCCTTGTTGCCGGTGTTTGTCCTGATGGCATTGCTGGTGCGGTTGAAACTGGGATCTCCGATTATTTTCAGGCAGATGCGGCCGGGATTGAAGGGGCGGCCGTTTATGATGTACAAGTTTCGGTCCCTGACAGATGAAACAGATGCATCCGGCAGGCTTCTGCCGGATGCTGAGCGGTTCACCCGGTTCAGCGCTATGCTGCGCAGATCCAGCCTGGATGAGCTGCCGGAACTGGTGAATGTGCTGAAAGGGGAGATGAGCCTGGTGGGACCCAGGCCTCTTTTGATGCAGTACCTGGAAAGGTATGATGCCGTCCAGGCCAGACGGCACGAGGTGCGGCCGGGCATCACAGGCTGGGCCCAGGTGAATGGAAGAAATGCCGTTTCCTGGGAGGAAAAATTCGAGAGGGATGTGTGGTATGTTGATCACCACCATTTTTTCCTGGACATAAAAATTTTACTGATGACCCTGGTCCAGGTGTTCAGGCAGCAGGGCATACACCAGAAAGGGCATGTCACTGCCTCAGAATTTATGGGGAATACAAAAGATGAATGACAGATTTGAGAGCTGGCAATATCCAAAAATCGTTGAGGGCAGGCCCACAAAATACCACTGGATTGTTCAGGGGGCGGCAGGATTTTCTCTGGGATATAAAACTGATATCGGTGCGTTTACCTATATCAATGCCCGTGAGGGGGTGGTGATTGAAGATTTTGTTCAGGTGGGATCCCATTGTTCAGTGTATTCGGTATCAACCATAGATGGCAAAAAAGGGCGGGTCATATTGAAGAAAAACTGCCGCATCGGTACCCACAGCACGATAATGCCGGGGGTCACCATTGGAGAAAATGCCGTCATAGGGGCCCACAGCTTTGTGAACAAAGATATACCCGACAATGTTGTGGCCTATGGCAGCCCGGTCAGAATTATGAAATCCCTGGAGAAATGAGATGAAATTTGCACCATGGCCGTTTTTTGCAGATGATGAGATCCAGGCTGCGGTTGATGTACTCAGATCCGGAAAAGTCAACCAGTGGACAGGTGATGCAGTAAACAGGTTTGAAAATGATTTTGCCCGGTATATCGGAACCGACCATGCCGTGGCCCTTGCCAATGGCAGCCTTGCCCTTGATATGGCGCTGACGGCCCTGGATATAGGCACAGATGATGAAGTGATTGTCACCCCCCGGTCTTTTGTTGCGTCCGCCAGCTGCGTAGCATTGCGCGGGGCCGTGCCTGTTTTTGTGGATGTGGATCCGGTGAGCCAGAACATTACCCCTGAAACCATCTCAAGGGCTGTCACCCCAAAGACAAAGGCGGTGATCGCTGTTAACCTGGGGGGCTGGCCCTGTGATCTGAAAAAAATCAAATCCTTTTGTGAACAGAATAAAATTTTTTTAATAGAGGACTGCGCCCAGGCCCACGGAGCGAAATTTGAAGGAAAAATGGCCGGCAGTTTCGGCGATTGTGCCATTTTTTCCTTCTGCCAGGATAAAATCATGACCACGGGCGGCGAAGGCGGCATGCTGGTGACACGTAATGCAGATATCTGGAAAAAGGTCTGGAGTTTCAAGGACCATGGAAAAGATTATGATATCGCCTTTTGTACGGACCATGATCCCGGGTTCAGGTGGCTGGTAAACCGCTTTGGCACCAACGGCAGGATGACGGAAATGCAGGCGGCCATGGGGTGTGTCATGCTCAAAAAACTGGATGGGTGGGTGGAAAAAAGAAGGGCATATGCGGATTTGTTGAACTGCGCCTTTGAAAATATCCCTGGGTTGCGGACAACCATACCCGGACCGGCGTGTTATCATTCCTATTACAAATATTATGTGTTTATCGAACAGGATGCATTACAGGGTGCATGGAACAGGGATGTGGTTATTGATGCATTAAATAATGCAGGGGTGCCCTGTAATACAGGGATCTGCCCGGAAATTTACAGGGAAAAAGCGTTTACAAAGGGTAACTGCAGGATACAGGGGGCTGCAAAGGACAGCAGCGGAAAAGAGCATCTGCCTGTTGCCCGCCTGCTGGGGGAAACATCGGTCATGTTCATGGTGCATCCGACCCTGACCCCGGCATCCATGGGATATGTGATTGACCAGATGCAAAAGATCATGAAAAAGGCAGTTTCTTAAGTTTTGGCAGGGATAATTCAGGATAGGAATAAGCATACCGGAAAGGAGGCAAAACAGGCTTGGGTCTGGGCACATGAGGCCTTCTGGGTGGGATTTGGACTCATAAGCGCTGTTCTATCTCTTTTTGCCGGCACCCGTTTTTTAACACATCTGATGGCCACAGATGAGTATGGAAGGCTGGCTCTGGCCATCAGTCTTTCGACACTTGCTGTTCTGATTTTCGGGGATCCCATTGGAAGAACCGCTGTACGCTTTTATTCTTTGTGGTGCAGGGCCGGAAAACCACGCGGATTTTTGCAGAACCTGGGAAAGTCCATGGTGCGGTCCACGGCGGGCATCGGGCTGTGCTGTATCATTGCCATTCTGTACAGCCAGTACTTTCATGCTGTTACAGGAACCTGTCTGATTCTGGTAACCGGATTTTTTGCCGTTATTCTGGTGTTCAACCGGGTGGCAATAGGATTGGAAGATGCGGCCCGTGAAAGACGGTTCCGGGGAGTTATTCAGGGAGGATTTGAAATACTGCGTTTTGGTTCTGCCATCGGCCTGATAGTTATTTTTACACTGCCTGATGCAGAAACAGTCATCACCGGATTTGTCTTGGCCGGTATCCTGGTTGTAATTGTTCACGGCATTTTTTTATACCGGCTCTTTCACAGAGATCAGGCAGAAATAAAAGGGCCTGCCCTTCCCGACGGTGAAATGAATATTGCCCGCATGCGCTCTTTTCAGTCGCCGCTGGTGGTCAGCAGTATCTGTGTCTGGCTGGTGATGATGTCCGAGCGCTGGGCCCTGCAGTATTTCGGCAGCCCGGAAGAGGTGGGCGGATATGCAGCGGTATATCAGCTGGCATTCATTCCCATGCTGCTGGTCAGCAATTTTATGGTACTGCTCATAGAACCGGTTTTGTATCAGGTGGTGGAACCGGGTGGTAAAACCGAATCTTCCGGTCAAAGACAAAGGATTAACAATTACGCGGTTCTGGGCATTATGACTTTTTCTGTTTTTTTTTCTGTGCTGCTTTTTTTTACATACCCCATGGCCGGTACATTTTTGCTGGGAGTTGAGTTCCGGGCTTACAGCTGGATGTTTCCCTGGCTTTTTTTTGCAGGTGGGTGTTTTGCAGCTGCCCGGCAGCTGCTGTTAAAATTCAGCTATGACATGCGTACCGACCTGCTGGCAGTGATATGGGGTGTGGTCGCAGCTGCTGCTCTTACAGCCTATACTGCGGGGGCGTTTTACTGGCAGGTGAAAGGTATACTGGCAGCGGTTGTGGGTGTTAATGCGGCATTGCTTGTGTTTTCAGCGATTTTGGTAAATAAAAACCGTGCATCCGAACCTGTAAAAGAACCTGTAAAATGATATCCGGAGGATGAAAGCGTAACATGGGTACCATCCCTTTTAAGTGGCGGCTTTATTCTTTGTTTTATACATGGTATGGCAGAACAGCCATGCTGGGCAGGAACAGCAAAAAAAAGGTTTTTTGCATCGGGTTGAACAAAACCGGCACCACTTCCTGGGCCCAGGCCATGACAGATCTGGGGTATCGGGTGGGAAACGAACGGGCAGCGGAAATTTTTTTTGATGACTGGACGCAGAAAAAATATGCGCGTATTTTACGTTTTTGTAACAGCGCCCAGGCTTTCCAGGATGTACCGTTCAGCCTGCCGCAAATGCATGTGATACTGCACCAGCGGTTTCCAGACAGCAGGTTTATCCTTACAGTCCGGGATTGTGCACAACAATGGTACCAGTCTGTGACACGCTTCCATGCAAAGGCATGGTCTGCCCGGGGCCATTGCCCGCCGACACCCCGGGATCTGGAAAATGCGGAATATATTTATAAGGGATGGCCGGCCGCATTCTGCCGTCAGGTGTTTAAGACACCGCCGGAAGATCCATATAAAAGGGATATTCTTTTACAATTTTACAATGACTATACAGGCAGCATATGTGATTATTTTTCAAGATATCCGGATTCTTTTTTACAGATCAATGTGGCAGCACCCGGTGCCTTAAAAACAATGTGTGGATTTCTTGATACGCCATATCCGGGTGGAGAATTTCCATGGAAAAACCGAACGTCAACATGATCCGGTCTTATGCAGACAGCACAATATAAGGATAAAGCGGTTACGCCGCATGTGAGTGTATGGGTTATTACATATAACCATGCCCGTTTCATCGGGCAATGTCTGGACAGTATCCTGATGCAGAAAACCGATTTTGCGTTTGAGATCTGCCTCGGGGAAGATGAATCAAGTGATGGCACGCGTGAAATCTGTCAGGACTATGCAAGACGGTATCCTGATATCATCCGTCTTTTTCTCAGAGACCGCAATGATCCTGAACGCCGCGGTTGTCAGGGGGTATGGCAGTTCAATTTTATTCAAACGTTCCGGGCGTGCTGCGGAAAATACATTGCCATGTGTGATGGGGATGATTTCTGGACGGATCCGATGAAATTGCAAAAACAGGTGAATTTTTTAAACCGGCATCCCGATTGTTCAGGGTGTTTTCATAAAATTGCCACTGTGGATGAAACCGGGCAAATTCTTTCCCCGGATATGGGATATCCAATCAGACGACGGGAAAAATACTGCCTGGATTATCTGCTTCGTTACAGCAATTTTTCTCCGATGTTGAGTGTGGTGTTCAGAAACCGTCCGGATATTGCACCAGACTGGATACGCAGGGCTCCGTTCGGGGATATGATTATCCATGCAGGGAACCTGCTTCATGGTGATTATGGGTTTATCGACCAGGTTATGGGCAGTTATCGGATTCACGGCGGCGGTCTTGCCAGCGGTTCTTCCCGATTAAACAATGTCATGGTCACCCTGGATGTGTACCGGATGATGGGCAGGTATTATGGATTGACGTCCAGGCCTGCATTTCACAAAGGTATACGGGCATTACAATTTTCATGTCTGGTGGAACGGCTGATACAGAAAATCTTACCTGATGCACTAAGAAAAAAATTTGAAAGGGGTTATGGCGTGAAGATACGTTCTTCTGTACGCAAAATTTTCTTTTAAATCACCCAGTATCATCCAAAGCGCCGAAGGAAAAAACAGGGCGGAACAGGCCATTTTTTTATTTGCAAAAATAACAGCAGCAAGGTTGCAGAAAATAACAGCATGAAGATCTTACATCTTGTGAAAACCTCCCGGGGGGCATCCTGGGCCATACGTCAGATGAGAGAACTGGTGAAGTGCAATGTCGAGGTGC
>JAABSA010000071.1:9882-10406 GCA_011390635.1 Desulfotignum sp.
CGAGGTGCATGTGGTGCTGCCGTCTTATTCCGGAAACGCCTCGGAGTATGCCGCTGCCGGCGTAAAGGTGCATATTCTTGATATGGACCTTTCATTGAAATCGATAGTGAATCTGCCGTTTCAAATACAGCGGTTTAAAAAATTATTACGAAAGATCCGTCCGGACCTGGTTCATTCCCATTTTTTCTCCACCACCCTTTTGATGCGCCTGGCAATGCGTAACAATTCCATTCCCAAAATATTTCAGGTGCCCGGACCACTGCATCTGGAACATGCTTTTTTCAGGACAATGGATATTATGCCGGCAGATAAAAACGATTACTGGATAGCGTCCTGTGAATGGACCAAAAAAAAATACCAGTCATTGCTGACTGATAAAACAAAGGTGTTTCTTTCATACTATGGCACGGATGTGGATAATTTTACCAAAGGGGATAAGGCATACCTTTATAATGAATTGGGAATTTCCAAAAAAACAAAACTGATCGGCTTGGTTGCCTATATGTATCCCCCCAAACAATACC
>JAABSA010000072.1 GCA_011390635.1 Desulfotignum sp.
CACCTCTTCTAAAATGAGATATTCAACGGCATCCAGGATTCCCAGGTGCCGGGTGATGTGAAACGGCACGTCCGGATACCGCTGCCGGGCAGTTTCAACCGCCTGTGGAATATCTGTCTGCACATGGCTGCCCGCGGAAATAAAAAATGGAAAGATCACCATTTCATCCACCCCGGTGTCCACCAGTTGCTGAATCACCGTTTCCAAAGACGGTTCGCAGAACTGCAAAAACGCATGCACCACCTGCTGAATATCTTTTGAACCATCTGTTTTTACCTTGTCATCCAGTTTCTGTGCCAGGGCCGCCACCTCTGCAGCAGAGGCTTTCTGACGGCTGCCATGGGCCGCCACGATCACTGTTTTCAAATCAATCTCCTGTCTGTTATATCCGTCATTCCTGTTCCATTTATTTGACAATATCCGATAAAAATATTACATTCAGTATCAATAAAAATCAATTAAAACCTATCTTAAAAGGTGTTTAAAATGACAGAAACCAGTCTGATTTTAACGGAAATAACCGCAAGCATCTCAGAATTCAAAAAAAATCCCATGGGCATTATTGCAGCCGGAGAGGGATTTCCCATCGCCATCCTCAACCGGAACAAACCGGCTTTTTATTGTATTCCGGCCCATGCGTTTGAAGTCATGATGGAAAAAATCGAAGATTATGAATTGAATGCTATTGCCGATTCGCGCAAAGAACAGCCGGAAATCGAAGTGACCCTTGATGACTTATAACTGGATGACTTATAAACTGAAATTCAAAAAACAGGCCCTTAAGGAATGGCGGAAATTAGATGACAATCTCCGGGCGCAGTTCAAAAAAAAATTACTGACGATGCTTGATTGCCCCTGCCTGCCGGGGGCCCGTTTATACGGAAGCGATAACCGGTATAAAATCAAACTGCGAAACGCTGGATACCGGCTGGTGTACGAAGTCAGGAAAGAAGAAATCGTCATCGTCGTAATTGCCATAGGCAGAAGGGACCGTGGCGCCATCTATAAAACAGCTGCAAAACGATAGCGGCAGTTCATCAAGTGATGGACTGGATCGAAACCGTCACATGATATCCATAGAACGGTTGCTTCCTGTTTTTCTGGGTATTGCATGAAGTTGACCCTTTCAGGTCCGGGATATGGACACCGCAATGCGGTTCCCGGTGTCTGGATCGAAAAAATGACAGTGTTCCCATAAAAATCCCAGTTCCACCCGTTCTCCCGGAGACAGGCCGGCATGTTTTCCGCTCCGGATAATCAGCGGCTGTTTGCGGGGGCCGTACAGGATATGGTACAGGGTGTCCGATCCCAGGCTTTCTTTCAGATCGATCTGACCGGAAAACCGGACATCCGGTATCACAGACCCGTCAACGACAAACAGGTGCTCCGGCCGGATACCGCACACACAGGGGCCTTTTACTGGCGGTGCAGAGGACAGGGGGAGCGGAGTGCCGTCCTCCGGGCTCACTTTTTTCAGATCCCGACCCCGGTCCTGGCGGGGTGCCTCCAGATCATGGAACAGCAGAAAGGTTCTGGTGAGGTCACAGGCCAGAAGATTTATTTCAGGTGATCCGATAAATCTTGCTGTAAAAAGGGTCTCAGGCTGGAAAAAGACCTGATCCGGTGTGCCGAGCTGTTCGATCCGGCCCTGGTTCATGACCAGTATCCGGTCCGCCAGGGTCATGGCTTCCACCTGGTCATGCGTCACATAGATCATGGTAGTTTTCAGGGCCGCATGCAGTTTTTTAAGTTCCACCCGCATGGATGCCCGGAGTTTGGCATCCAGGTTGGACAGCGGTTCGTCAAACAGAAACACGGATGGCTTGCGCACGATGGCCCGGCCCATAGCAACCCGCTGGCGCTGACCCCCGGACAGTTCCCTGGGTTTGCGGTCCAGCAGGTCATCCAGCTGCAACAGCCGGGCCGCACGGTCCACCCGGTCTTTGATCTGCACCTTTGATACTTTCCTCAGTTTCAGTCCGTAGGCCATGTTGTTGAACACACTCATGTGGGGATACAATGCATAGTTCTGGAACACCATGGCAATATCCCGGTCTTTGGGTTCGATGTTGTTGACCGTATGACCATTTATGCGGATTTTTCCGCCGGATACCTGCTCAAGGCCCGCGATCATCCGCAGCAGGGTGGATTTGCCGCATCCGGACGGTCCCACCACCACCAGGAATTCACCATCCTGAATATGGATGTCCATGGCATGGATCACATCTGTTTTGCCAAACTGTTTGGTGATTTGTGTCAGGGTCAGTTCCGCCATGTTATTTCTCCGTTTCGGTCAATCCTTTGACAAACAGGTGCTGCATGCCCACCACCACCAGCACCGGCGGCAGCTGGGCCAGCAGGGTGGTGGCGGTGATCAGATGCCATTCCGGGGCTTCTTCCACTGCCTCCAGCATCTGCTTGATGCCCATGACAATGGTGTACATGTCCTTGTCCGTGGTGATGAGCAGGGGCCACAGATACTGGTTCCAGCCGTAGATGAACAGAATCACGAACAAAGCCGCGATATTGGTGCGGGACAGGGGCAGCAGAATATCCTTGAAAAACCGCAACGGCCCGGCCCCGTCCATGCGGGCCGCCTCCAGCATTTCATCCGGCACTGTTAAAAACACCTGGCGGAACATGAAGGTGGCTGTGGCAGAGGCGATCAGGGGCACGCTCAATCCCAGCCGGGTGTTGAGCATCCCCAGATCGGCCACCACCGCGAAGGTGGGAATGATGCGCACCTCCACCGGCAGCATCAGGGTGATGAAGATCATCCAGAAAAAAAACATCCGGAACCGGAAATCAAAATACACAATGGCGAATGCGGATAAAATGGAGATGACAATTTTTCCCAATGCAATGGACAGGGCCATGATCAGGCTGTTGAACAGCATGATCCATACAGGCTGTTCCCGGGCATGTCCCACACCGTGAAACAGGGCCTGGGCCATGTTTTCAAAAAACCGGTCCCCGGGCCACAGTGGCAGCGGGGCCTGGGCCATGCGGACCATGTCGTGGCTGGCCGCCACAAAAGTTATCCACAACGGAAACCCGATGACCAGGATCCCGATAATGATGACCAGGTGGTTCAGGTAAAAGGAAAAAGATCTTTTTTCAACCATGTCAGTTCCTCAGTAAACCACGCGGCGTTCAATATATTTGAACTGAATGACGGTGAATCCGATGACAATGGCCATGAGAATCACGGACTGGGCCGCCGATCCCCCCAGGTCCAGACCGATGAAACCGTCATTGTAAACCTTGTACACCAGAATCTGGGTGGCCTGGGCCGGCCCCCCCTTGGTAACGGCATGAACAATGCCGAAGGTGTCGAAAAAAGCATACACCATGTTCACCACCAGCAGAAAAAAGGTGGTGGGGGACAGCAGAGGGAACACAATGGTCCAGAACCGTCGGAACGGACCGGCCCCGTCCATGGCTGCCGCTTCTATCAGGGACCGGGGAATGGCCTGCATACCGGCAATGAAAAACAAAAAATTATAGGAGATCTGTTTCCAGGAGGCGGCCAGGATGATGAGCATCATGGCATGGTTGCCGTTCATGCGGTGGTTCCAGTCAACGCCGGCAAACTGTAAAAAATAGGCCACGATCCCCAGGGTGGGATCAAACATGAACATCCACAAAGCCCCTGCCACCACCGGTGCCACCGCATAGGGCCAGATCAGAAAGGTGCGGTACACGGTGCGGTATTTGATAACCCGGTCCACACGGGCCGCCAGGATCAGGGCCGATCCCATGGATATCAGGGTGGTGAAAAAGGAAAACACCATGGTTTTACAAAAACTGGCCCGGTAATCCGGATCCTGGAACAATGTATAATAGTTTTCCAGAAAAATGAACTCCGTTTTCAATCCAAAGGGGTCCTCTTGTAAAAAAGACTGGAACACTGCCTGGGATGCGGGCCAGATAAAGAACACCAGGGTGATGAGCACCTGGGGCAGCACCAGCAGATAGGGAAGCGCTGAACAAGAAAAATGGACCCGCTTGATCATGGGAACCTGTTGTATCTGGTGCAGGAAACCGCTGTTTCCTGCACCAGCATAGCGTAAGACCGATTATTTGTTGGCTTTCTCAAATTTTTCCAGCAGGCTGTTGCCTTTTTCCACAGCATCATCCATGGCATCTGCAGCAGTTTTGCTGCCGTTCCAGACGGCTTCCAGCTCATCATTGATGATGTCCCTGATCTGGACAAAATTGCCGAACCGCACCCCTCTGGAATTGGGGGTGGGGGTGTTGAGGTTCAACTGCCGGATGGCGGTGTCAGTACCGGGATTGTCATTGTAAAATCCCTGTTTCTTTGACAGCTCCCAGGCCGCCTTGGTGATGGGCACATAGCCTGTTTCCTGGTGCCACCATGCCTGGACTTCGGGTGAGGCCAGGTAGTTCATGAACATGGCCACCCCTTTGTAGTCTTCTTTGTCACGGCCTTTGAGGGTCCACAGGGTGGCCCCGCCGATGATGGAGTTCTGGGGAGAATCGATCAGTTCGGGTTCATAGGGCAGCATGGCCTGGCCGAATGCAAATTTTGCCTGTTTCTTGATGCCCCCGTAATAAGCGGATGAGTTCAGCCACATGGCGCATTTCTCATTGATGAACATGGGCAGGCTGTCCCCCCGGCGGCCCCCGTACTGAAAGAGCTTGTCCTGGTGCCATCCGGCAATGCGGTCCAGCATATTTTTCACCCCGGAATTGTTGAATGTAAACCGGGTGTCCAGGCCCGCAAATCCGTTTTCCCGGGTCCCCATGGCAAGGTTGTGCCAGGCACTGAAGTTTTCGATCATCACCCAGGACTGCCAGCCAAAGGAAAGACCGCTCTCATAACCGGCTGCCACCAGTTTTTTTGCCGCTTCCTCCACTTCATCCCAGGTTTCCGGCACCTTGGTGATGCCGGCCTTGGCAAAGGCATCCTTGTTGTACCACATCACCGGTGTGGAAGAGTTGAAGGGCATGGACAGCAGCTTGCCCTCCGGGGTCTGGTAATAGGAGATCACCGCCGGCAGAAACGCATTTTTATCCAGGGAGAACCCATGGTCGTTCATCACATCCTCGATGGGATACACCGCACCTTCGGCCGCCATCATGGTGGCGGTCCCCACCTCGAACACCTGGACGATATGGGGCTGCTGCCCGGCCCGGAAAGCTGCAATGGCAGCGGTCATGGTTTCTGTATAGTTGCCCTTGTATACCGGCACAACCTTGAACTGGGTCTGGGTGGCATTGAAATCATTGGCAATCTTTTCGGTCTGCTCCCCCAGTACCCCGCCCATGGCGTGCCAGAACTGGATTTCCACCACTGCCGACGCCTGGCTGGTCATCAATAACATGGCGGCCATTACCAGTCCGGCCCATTGCATCAGTCTGCGCAGTTTCATAAGTCTCTCCTTAAATTTTTGTATAAATAATTATGCACCTGAGAATCATACAACAGAGACAAATTATCCGGACTGTATTGTAAAAATATGTTCAAACTACTAGGGTTTTATTAAAAATCCGCTATGCCTGATTTACGGTTGGATTATCCCTCAGCGGCGCACACGGTGAGAACGGCATTGGACCGGTCAATCAAGGCACAGATGTGCGGCGGCGGCATGCGGTCGCAAAATATCTTTGCAACGTCCACTATCCTTCCGCCCCGCACATGGGCGGCACGCCCGAATTTGGTCTGGTCCAGCACCAGGTAAACACAGCGGCTGTTTTCCTTTATAATCTGCCTGAGCCGGACCTCTTCTTCAGAAAAATCCAGAAGTGTGCCGTCATCATCCACCCCTGCCGCACCACAGATACCGACATCCACCTTATAGGCCCTGAAAAGATTTTCCATACCGGATCCCAGCACATTTTTGTCTGCATTTCTGAGACGGCCGCCGGCGATGGTCACTTCAAATCCCGGGTTTGTACTGGCCAGCATGGCAATATTCAGGCTGCAGGTGAAAATTTTCAGATGGTCATGGCTTAGCAGTGCCCGGGCGACAATTTCCGGGGTTGTCCCGGCACCCAGGGCCACGGACGTCCCGTTGGGAATATGCTGGGCAACTTTTTTGGCGATGGCCTGTTTTACCGTTTCATCGGGAATCGGTCTCCACCCGCAGGCCATGTTTCCCACAAGTTCAGGACATTTTGCCCCCCCGTGAATGCGCATGGCAAAACCCTGGTTGCACAGCATGCGCAAGTCCCGGCGGATGGTTTGGGAGGACACCTTGAAATGACGGGCAAGCGGTTCCACATGAACGACTTTTTCCTGGAGAATCATTTCAGCCATCTGTGCCTGACGGTCCGACATAGCAATGGTATTTTTTTGTGGAACAGGCATACTGTGCTTGTGGTTCATGTGAACATTGTCCTGGTTTTTACCGTAATTCGCAACCTGTAATTCTGTACGATATGTTTGTTTGAATTTCGTTATGGCGATATTTGTTTTCTGTTAGTTTTCATATGAAAATATCACCCTGTCTGTACTTGTCCCTAACATTCTGATTTTTCTAACAAAATTTTAATAAAATGCTAATTATTTCTTGACAAATATCATTGCCGCAGGTACATCGTAAAAATAATACGCATCACCATACCCCAGGATATGCGACTCCGGCTGGCTGAAGATTCATCGTGAATCTGTTTTTATAATTTTTTTATCAGGAGGTAATACCATGAAATTTGTTCCCAAAGGACTGACTGCAGGAAACCTTGTCATCGGTGCAGGGATTGTGCTTCTGGCCCCGGTAATCATTCCGGTTATCGGAAGCATTGCCAAACCCATTGCCAAATCCATCATCAAAGGGGCCTTGATCAGCTATGAGGGCATAAAGGTCACCATTGCCGAAGCCAAAGAATCCCTGGAAGACATTACAGCGGAAGCAAAGGCAGAGGTCGGCGGTGACAAGGCCGTGGAAGAATGATCTGTAAGGGTGAATGAATACATGCAATATGTACCCACAGCAAAGGTGGTTCACCAGATGACCGGCCGTATCAGGTTCAGGATAACCGCTGTGCAGCCGGACAGAAACCGGTATTTTGCACGCCTGACAGCCATACTTTCTGATCACCTGGGGTATGGCTTCATCAGGGCCAATCCTGTCACAGGAACTGTTTTGCTGGCAGATCATGCCCTTGATATGGATGCGGTTGCTGCAGTTGGCCGGTCTGAAAATCTATTCAGGCTCACACCAGAATCAATAGAATCACCAGATTCACCATCCCTGGCAACCAGGCATGTCAGGACGCAGGTACACAAAATTGACGGGCTGATCCGCAAACTTACCGCCAATCATCTGAACATGTCCGGTTCGGTGTTTCTTGTGCTTGTCATCCATGCCATAAGGGAGATCGTCCAGGGAAACCTGACGGCACCTTCATGGTTCACCGCCCTGTGGTTTGCATCCTCCCTTTATAACAGGGACTTTACAGGCCCGGGCGGTGACGGGGGTGTTCATGCCGGTGAAATCGGTGATACAGATGCCCATTGACGGTCATATAAAAGAATACCTGTTTATTAAAAAAGGCTGTCTGAAATGAATATCCTTACACCAGTCCATACCCGGATAAAAGGCAGGGCAAGGTTCGCTGTTTCAGGACTGAAACGGTCAGCATCTTTCAAACAACTGCTGATAGACCAGCTTGCAGCAGTGGATGATATATCCGGCATCACAGCCAGCACGGTTACCGGAAAAATCCTTGTTTTCTATGACCGGAAAACCCCTTTGGAAACCATTACGGAAACGCTCCAGACAGCTATTCTCACCAGCAAGCAGCAAAACAACCCTTCAATACCAGCAGGAAAAAAGCCCCCCCGCCGGCAGCAGGCACCCCTCCGGCCGAAAAATGCGCCATCCGGAATGCAGAAAGTGAAAACCTGTGTTCAGTCAATCCTGCGACACCGCCAGTCTGACACAGAGAACAACTGGCATGTTTTGCCCGGGCAGGATGCAGCAGCCTTTTTTCAGTCAGATATCAACCAGGGTATCAGCCGGGAAAGTGTTTTGGACAGAAGGCACAGGTTCGGAGAAAATGTGCTGCCGAAAACCCGGTGCCGCTCCGGCCTTCAGATTTTCATGGAGCAGATGAACTCTTTGCCGGTGTACCTGCTCGGGGCCGTGGCAGGGGTATCCATTGTCATGGGCGGGATGCTGGATGCAGTCATTGTTTTCGGTGTTGTGCTGGCAAATGCCGCCATCGGATATGTGACCGAAAGCAAAGCGGAAAAAAATATCGATGCCTTGAACGATCTGGTGCACCACATGGCAGAGGTGGTGCGGGACGGCAAATCCCTTTTCATTTCTGCCGAAGCAGTGGTACCCGGCGATATTCTGGTGCTCAAACCCGGGTCTTTTGTTCCTGCAGACAGCAGAATCATCCAGGCATCCCGGCTGACCATTGATGAATCCATGCTCACCGGAGAAAGCCTTCCGGTGGAAAAGCATGCCCATCCCCTGAACCAGACGGATATCCCCCTGGGAGACAGAAAAAACATGGCATACATGGGCACCTGCATCACCGGGGGCCAGGGACGCTCCCTGGTTGTGGCAACCGGCCGAAATACCCAGCTGGGCCGACTCAAGATCCTGCTCGATGAAACACAAACCACCCGGTCCCCCATTGAGCGCCAGCTGGATACCATTGGTGACCAGCTGATTTACGGATGTCTTGCCATCTGCGGCGGGGTGTTTGCCATGGGCACCCTTATGGGATTCGGCATTCTCAATATGCTCAGGATGTCCATCTCCCTTGCTGCCGCGGCTGTTCCTGAAGGGCTTCCTTCCATAGCCACTGTGAACTTTGCCCTGGGAATCAGCCGCATGAAAAAAAACAATGTGCTTGTCCGCCGTCTGCCTGCAGCGGAAACCCTGGGGGCCATCCAGACCATCTGCCTGGACAAGACAGGCACCATCACCATGAACCGGATGAAAGCCATCTCCATTTATACGGGTGAAAAATGGATTTCCGTTGAAAAGGGCAGCCTGGTTTCACCGGACGCTGGTGTCACCCCTGTCAACATACCGGAAATAGAACAGCTGCTGTATGTCTGTGCCCTGTGCTGTGAAACAAAAATCAACGGCCGGTGCGCTGACGGGCGGCTGGACATCTCAGGATCAGCCACTGAGAGTGCTTTGACCGAACTGGTTGACAATGCCGGTATCGATGTGAAATCCATTCGGAAAACAGCCCCCCTTATCCGGATCAACCACCGGTCTGAAAAACAGCTTTTCATGAGTACCGTGCATCGCACGCCTACGGCTGGTGAGCACTTTGTCATGGTAAAGGGAAGCCCCCTGGAAATTCTTTCCCGGTGTGACACCCAGATCATTGACGGCCGGACGGTTACGCTGACCCCGGAAGCCCGGACCCCTATCCAGGATGCCAATGCAGTGATGGCGGGCAATGCACTGCGGGTGCTGGGGTTTGCCTGCCGCACCGTCAGCGCTGATACAGAAAAAGACCTGGAAACCCATCTGACCTGGCTGGGCCTTATCGGCCTGGCAGATCCGCCCAGGGAGGGCATTGAAGCACTGATCGCCCAGTTTCACAAGGCAGGCATCAGAACCGTCATGATTACCGGAGACCAGCAGATCAGTGCCCTGGCCATTGCCAGACAGCTGCATCTGTCCGGAGGCGCCCCCCTGGAAATCATGGATGCGGTGGAGCTGGCTGAACTGGATGAGCAGACACTGGTAAACCGGGCCAGAACCGTGCATGTATATTCACGGGTAACCCCGTCTGACAAACTCAAGATCGTCAAAGCCATTCAGGCTTCCGGACAGACAGTGGCCATGACCGGCGACGGCATCAATGACGGTCCGGCACTCAAGGCGGCCGACATCGGTATTGCCATGGGCAGTTCCGGCACAGACCTTGCCCGGGATGTAGCCGATATGGTGCTCACCCGGGACAGTCTGGAACTGCTGGCTGTATCACTGGCTGACGGCAGAAGCATCTATCAGAATATCAGAAAATCGGTCCACTATTCTCTGGCCACCAATATCAGCGAAATTCAGCTGATGACCACTGCCATCGCCCTGGGCCTGGGATCTCCTTTGAATGTGATGCAGCTGCTGTGGATCAATATGATTTCCGACATTCTTCCGGGACTTGCGCTTTCTCTGGAAAAGCCCGAGGGGGATGTGCTGGAGATGCAGCCCAGAAATCCGGATGATCCACTGTTCAACAACAAAGATTTTTGCACCATGCTGATGGAATCCTCCGCCATTACCGGCGGTGCCCTGGGCACCATGCTCTATGGATTGTCCAGATATGGATCTGCTGCAACAGCCGG
>JAABSA010000073.1 GCA_011390635.1 Desulfotignum sp.
CAATCCATTCCATATACAGGCATTATTCAGGCACTTCAGCGGCTTGCCCGTCATCTGTTGGTCAGAAGTGATCATGAACTGGAATACTGGCAGAAAAGAATAACATTTGCACTTGGGAACCAGGGATATGAATTAATTGAACTCGTCCCGGAATTTAAAAAAATTCTCGGATCAAAATCACCAATAACTGGTTTAGATGGGCAGGAGGCCAGAAACAGATTGTATTTGATGGTTGAAAATTTTCTCAGTGTATTTGCGAGAAAAAACCAACCGTTAGTGATTTTTCTGGATGATTTACAGTGGGTTGATCTTTCCTCCCTGGAAATTATTAAACAGATCATTTCCTCGCCCGTTATTAAATATGTATGTATTATCGGTGCGTTCAGGGACAATGAAGTGGATGCCGGCCATCCGTTGGAGATAATGCTTAAAAGCCTTAAAGTAGAAGAGGTTCAATATCAAAGCATTGCTCTTGCCCCATTGGATTTGCCATCAGTTTCCCAATTGATCGCGAAATCTCTGGGTTGTTCATTGGACAAAGCCCGGCCCCTGGCCCAATGGATTCATACAAGAACCCTTGGCAACCCTTTCTATAGCAAAGAACTCTTGTCCGCCCTCAATGAACAAAAAAAATTGATTTTCGATATGCCACAGAACATGTGGAAGTGGGATTTAAGAGAAATCCAGGCAATGCATTTACCCGAAAGCATCACGAAATTGCTTGCAAAAAAAATACAGAATCTTTCCCAAAACACTCAGAATTTTTTGATGATGGCAGCCTGTGTGGGCACAATGTTTGAAATGAGTATCTTGATAATTGTTTGCGAACGCTCCCGGGATGATATTCTTGCTTCGATTAAAGAGTCCAAGGAAGCAGGATTGATTCTTCCAATGGATGATAACTTCAAATCATTGCGTGAAAAAAAAGTCGAAGAATATAATTATCAATTTGTCCATGATCGGATACACAGTGCTGCATATCATCTCATGTCAAGGGATCAAAAACCAAAAATTCACTGGCAAATCGGTCAGCTGCTTTTAAGAAAATTGCCTCACAGACAAAGAGATGAGCGGATTTTTGAGATAGCCAATCACCTGAACAAGAGCAGGACGCTTCTTGCTTACGGCCCGGAAGAAAAGCAACTGGCCTGTCTTAATCTTGAGGCAGGTCAAAAAGCCAAAGCATCTGCCGCATTTGATCAGGCCTATACATATTTTAAGATCGGAATCAACCTTCTGGAATCCAACAATAATCAAGACCAGGAAAGGAAAAAATTCGATACCCATCAATGGCAGGAATCCTATGCATTGATCAGCACACTGTACCTTGGGGCAATAGAAACTGCTTTTCTGAGCAACAGGTTCAACGAAGTTAAGCAGCTGGGACAAATTATGCTAGATAATGTCGCTAATGTTCTGGATCAACTTCGTGTATATGGGATTATGATTCAAGCCTATCATGCACAGAATATGATAACAAAGGCTGTTTCCACAGCAATTCATTCCCTTGGATTAGCTGGGATACATCTTTCAAATAAACCTCGAAAATGGGAAGTTGAAATCGAATACCTGAAAACCAAATATCTCCTTTCTATCCAATCCAGGCAAGATCTTGATGTTATACAGGCAGCAACTACAAATTCTGAAAAGCTTGCAGCGCTGAGAATCATACAGGATGCCAGTATATCACTTGGTTTTATTGATTACACCGTGTTTAATGCCAATCTATTTTCCAAAATGATTTTAATGGGCATCAGATTTTGTGTTCGCTATGGGGATAATGCTGATCGCGCCTTGGGGTATGCTGGATATGCATTCATTTCAAGCGGTGTACTGGGTAATCTGGAGGCTGGTTACCAATCCTGTCGGAAGGCCATTGAAATGGCTGAACATTTTGAAACAAGTAAATTGTATGCTGCAATAGTGTTTACCGCCTCCTATTCCAGTATTCATATGAAAAAACATTTAAAGGATACTCTCCCATACTTATCCGATGCCCATGAAAAGGGATTGGAAATAGGTGATTTTGGATTCTCGGCTATTGCTGCCCATTTTGTAACCATCAATCGTTTTTGTATGGGTGAAAACTTGGCTTCTGTGAAAAAATCCGGTGAGGCTTATCAAAAAGTGATTAAACGAATCAAACAAAAAACGATTCAACAGCACCAAAGCATTTTATTGCAGACCATCAGTAATCTACAGAACAAAAATAAGCAGTACAGTGAACTGATTGGTGATTATTATGATGAAGATAAGGCGATATACGCACATAAAAAAGACAATGACGCTGGTGCTCTTTATACCTATTACATGCTAAAAGCCATACTTTACTGGTTTTTTGAGTGTCTGGAAGAATCCACGGCATATCTTATGAAAGCCCGAAAGTATATTGACAGTCAAAAAGGATCTGCTTTGGCTACTCAATATTATTTTTACGATTCCCTGGTTTGTCTTAATTCAATCAACCAATTTTCTTCGGTTGGGCAGCAGAACCATTTCAGAAGAGTCAAAAAAAACCAAAAAAAAATGAAAAAATGGGCCAAAAGTGCGCCCATGAACTATGAGCACAAATACCTGCTTGTTGAGGCTGAATGCAGCCGTGTCAGAAACAAGCCTGAAAAAGCAGTCAGTTTTTATGATATGGCTATCAAAAAAGCAAGAGAACAGGGTTATCTGCAGGAGGCTGCCATTGCCGGCGAACTTGCCGGACGGTTTTATTTAACTGTGGATAACCCTGATAAATCCCGGGAATACTTGAAACAGGCTTGGCTTGATTACTTCCAGTGGGGTGCCATTGCAAAACTTACCCATTTGGAAACCTGTTATCCAGATGTGTTCCTATCCCAACCCCAATCTGTAAAAAATTATTTTGACTCAGCCACCCATACGATTGTCGGCACTTCGGCAGATTTCCTTGACTGGAATGCCGTGCTTGAAGCATCCGTGTCCATCAGCAGTGAAATTCAGTTCGGAAGGCTTGTGGAAAAATTGATACAAATAGTCACAAAAAATACTGGCGCCCAAAAAGGTGTTTTTTTACTATGGGATAACAACGAATTAAAAAAAACTGCCGTGTATCCGGCTGCGGTTGAACAAAAAAAATCATTGATTGTCAATGATTATGACAGTCATTCACAGGTTCCAGCCACTGTAGTCCGTTATGTTGAGCGAATAAGAAAAAGTGTTATTTTTGATCATGGGGACGATGATCCTTTATTCAAAGATGATCCTTACATCGTCAAACAGCATCCGAAATCATTCCTGTGTTTTCCGCTACAATACAAATCAAAGCTTTTGGGAATTTTCTATCTTGAGAATCGCCTGGTTGCCGGCACCTTTACTTCCCATACCATTAAAATTTTAAAAATTTTGACCGCACAGATTTCGGTTTCACTGGAAAATGCAAAACTCTACAAGGACCTTCATGATCAGACCCAAAAGATGACATCTATAAACAAAAAACTGGAAGAAGAAATTGAACATCGTTCCAGGGTCGAAAAAGAACTCAAAAAATATCATGAGAAGCTGAAAAATGACCTGGATGCCCAGGCTCTGGAATTATCAAAAAACAAAGAAGAATTGGCGAAAATTGCCAGCGAATCAACTCTAAGACACCGTTTCCGGAATATCATCGGTAAAAATGATCAGATGCAGAAAATTTACGACCTGATAGAGCAGCTCTCGGATGTGAATGCAAATGTCCTTATTCTCGGAGAGAGCGGTACCGGAAAGGAACTGGTCGCCGAAGCGCTCCATTCTTCGGGGATCCGGAAGGGACAGCCCTTTGTCAGGGTCAACTGCGCCGCCCTTTCTGAAAATCTTCTGGAGAGTGAACTGTTTGGTCATGTTAAAGGTGCGTTTACAGGAGCTGATAGAAATACGACCGGCCGCTTCCATCAGGCCGGCAGAGGATCAATCCTTTTGGATGAAATCGGTGATGTCAGTCTACATTTTCAGAAGCGCCTGCTTCGTGTTCTTCAGGAAAGAGAATATGAGCAGCTCGGAGATACCAAAACAATCCGGATGAATGCCAGAATCATCGCATCCACCAATCAAGACCTTCACAAAAAAGTGATGGATAAAACTTTTCGGGAGGACCTTTACTACAGGCTTAAGGTCATGGAAATAAAATTGCCGCCTTTGAGGGAACGCAAGGGGGATATTCCCTTATTGATCAATCATTTTTTGACTGAGTTCAATACTGGCATGTCAAAGAATATCATCAGGGTTTCTGAAGACGTTTACAGCATCTTGATGGGATATCATTGGCCCGGAAATATTCGCGAATTAAAAAATATTATTGAACATGCTGTTGTGACTTGTAAAAATTCGATTGTTACAGTGAAGAATTTACCGGATGATTTGATTTTATCAAAAAAAAGATCATCCGACATAACATCGCTGAATGATAATGAACGGGAAAGAATCCTCAATGCATTGGAGAACAGTCAATGGAATAAAACCAAAGCTGCCAGATTATTGGGCATCGGACGTAGAACGCTATATCGCAAACTTAAGGCGCTTTCGATCCAATAAAAATGAGCGTTGGCACATTTTCGCACGGCACAATATGTGCCGTGCACAGCATCAACTCTTCTTTTTTCATATTTTAAGACACCGTAATTAAACAGTATTTTTACATATTTCAACTTCTCCAAAATGTGGCATGTGACTTGCTTAACTAAAGTTACGTTTCTTTCTGCCCATTGGGATATTTACATTCACAATGTCACTTCCTGAGGTTCTGTCTGAATCTGAAAGAAACTGTTTCACCATATAAGTAGCCGGAGACAAGTTCATGGACACGATATTTAAAACGACAACCAACATTCTAAGAAAGGCCTTTGAACACTTTGCAAAAGCATCGGTAAAAAGAGATCAAACTATCCTCGAAGACATTTTCCCAGGAGGGGTATTATGAATTTTTTTTTCAAGGCAAAAAAAATTTTTCAAACCGTCATCGATTATCTGAAAAAAGAATCCCTAAACCGCAACCTTACGATTCTGGAAGAAATAAAGAAAACCGGGAGGTACATATGATGAAAATACCATTTCAAGACAATCGTTCCTCCATGAACCTGCGGTGGACAGATATCCTCAAAATCAATACATTCCGTTTTCAAGAACTATCAGAATTGCTTGAGACATGTGATGAACTGGGAAAAGATGAACTCTTAAGATTGAAACAGATAATAGAAAAAAAACTGACATTGTTCCATGCATGAAAAAGAACACGGATGTGATTTTCATGATTTTGACAGATGCTTCATTATTCAAAGGAATGAAAAAATGGAAAAATGTGCACATTGTGGAGATCTCAATAGCAAAGGTGCCCAATGGAAGCAATTCAGTGCCTTATATTACGAGGTTGAGATAAAGCATTCTGTTTGTCCGAAATGCTCTTCCGGTCGGTTCCCTAAACTTTATAATATTCGGGAATATAGAATTCAGGTAGATAATAGACTACTGAATACCGGTTTAATGCATCCGAACACACAAATGAAAAAGTTAAGGTCTTCTCAAACAGGTTGATTTCACCAAGGCAGAGCCAATCTTTTTGAGAATTCACAAAAAACCTCGGTAAGGTATTACTGGAAACGGCAAAGGATGCTTGATTAATAAAGGTAAGCCAATAACTCAGGGTACAATCCAAAACTGTCGGAGACTAAACGATCACAGGTTGCAAGCCGTTGGCTTTAAAGCTCGGCGCGCTTAACCGCCGACTGAAAGCTAATACGTCTGAAAGACGGGAACCTTAAACCAAGGGCTTAAAAACTGCTAAAGTCCGCACATTAACAGTAAAAGGGAGTTTTGATCTTCAGGGAAAGAACTCTGCCTGTTAAGGAATTTTGCAAAGTTCCTTTTTCTAAGTGATTAGCGTTACCACATGACATTGCTCTTGAAGCGGAGCGCAAAAAAACCGCCCGATTAAGAGCCCTTTGCCATTTTTTTCCGCTCAAGGAATTATCCATAACTTGAAAATATTCACGGCCATGAAAAATAATGGATACAATTTCGATACTTGATATCTTTTTTCAAAAAATCATGTCCACAGCCCAAATGATGCCTGTCATTATAAATGGGACAAGCTTACTCAAAAATTTGATTTTTCATTTATTGACAAGAATGATTTTCACTGATATTCATCAAAAATTGAATCTGAGTTCACGTTCTTATATACCTCTCTCCTGATTATCATTATCAATATCTCAAAATGTTATTGTGCTTCTAACCTGCTATTTGACCGCACTTTGAAGTCCAAAATCTTTTATTGGTTGCTGTGTATTTTGGTACAGATCACTTCTTGCCAAAGGAGATTCAAGATGGAGTTGCCCCTTAAACTGCTGATACCATGGCTCCCTGGGTAGCGGTTTTACCCAGGGAGCCTCTCTGGACCTTTATTAATTCTTTTTAAAATTTCATCACAGGGGGGTACAATGATTCTTTTTTCAAAAATATCTTATCCTACGGAAAGTGTTAAAAAAATAGCTGAAAGGTTTCTGGAAGCACCGCAGGTTCCAGATTTTATGAAAAAACAAGGACCTTTTGTCCACTCTTCATTGGAAGAAGGGATTACAACATTCTCCATTTATGAACTTGATAGATCTAAACTTGCTGATGGTTATGAATTTCTTGGAAATTATATGGCAACATTTTTTGGAGTACCTGGCTTTAGGTATGAGTTCAAAGCATCCTTTGAAGTACAGGAAGCATTAAAAATGATTGGGATGTGATAGTGACAACAATTTATAATCAGGAAGCAGATCTATACCCCTCTATATCCCTTTTAAAACGGGAAACGAAGAGGGGTATAGCTAAAAACTCGGACGGTTATTAAATTCTTGCTTATTTTGAAAGCTTTATAATTCTTGTTAGTTTTTATTTGAATCATAAACAAAAGGTATGTTTCATGGATAAAGATTTCTTATTATCGGCTTTCATGGCGGCTGAGGGCGAAATCAATTTGATAGTGAACGACTTAACCACGGAATTAGATGATAAAATAAATGAATTATTCCAAGAACCTGATGAAAGATGGGTTGAAAGAATTTTTACTTTTACATTTAGGGATGAAATTCAATTGAATAATGAATCCAAAAATCGTATTACAAAAGATCATTTCATAGCTGCTCGAAAGGCAAAAACATTAATGTATTTGCAAGGTTTAAATATAAAAACAAAAATGAAACAAATGGTGGAAACTAAAAGCAAAAGGTGTCTTGGTCATTTAATTGCCGAAGTAATGAACTCATCTGACTATGAAGCATATTTGAAATTGATGGCCAGGGATAACTAATGTGTATAAATTTTTTTGCGACAGCCAGCAGTGGATTCAACTTTACAAATAAATTTTATTGATCAAAGGGATGAACATGAGCGGATATAAATATTATCTGATTGAAAAAAAAGCACCGATTGCGTGGGTATACCTAAACCGGCCTGATAAAAAAAATGCTATGAACCCTCCAGCATGGAAAGAAGCACCTGCTGTTTTCGAATCCCTAAATAATGATCCTGATATCCGGGCAATTATTGTTGCAGGAAAGGGTTCGGGATTTTGTGCAGGCATTGATTTGTTGAGCATGGTGGCTGAAATTCCGGAATTGATGGACCCTGCTCAGAAAGGTGGAATTAAGTGGCAGTTGCTACAAAAAATTTATTCCCTTCAAGAGACTATTACCTGTATTGAAAAATGCAAAAAGCCAGTGATTGCCGCAGTCCACGGGTATTGCATCGGCGCAGGGCTTGATATGATTACGGCTTGTGATATCCGACTGGGCTCAAAAGATGCTGTATTTTCATTAAAAGAAGCGGATCTGGGAATTGTGGCTGATGTCGGCGTTCTCCAGAGATTGCCCCATATTGTTGGTCAAGGCATCACCAGGGAACTCGCCTATACAGCAAAAAGAATATCAGCTGATCGTGCAAAGGAAGTGTTGCTCCTCAATGAAATTTTCAAAGATCCAGAAACCTTAATTACAGGTGCTGAAAAAATGGCTATGGAAATTGCAAGTTGTTCTCCCATTGCCGTTCAAGCATCAAAAGATGTTCTTAATTACGGTATCGGCAAGAGTATAAGTGACGGATTAAAATATGTAGCATCTATGAGTACCAATATTATCCCGTCCGACGACCTGTTTGAAGCGGTAACTGCATTTACAGAGAAAAGAGAGCCAACGTTCACGGGGAAATAATCCATTCATAAGCACACCGGTTTTTGAGGTTATATGGTTGGATCGATTATGAATGTAGGTTAAAAGTTATAAAAAATAATCCACTTTGGTTGGAGTGCGATAAAAAGATATATCCAGAAAAATATAAGCGTTAACTGGCCTAAACGAAACTTGATTTGACAGGAATCACAATTCCCAAGGCTAAATTTTCATTTGGTCCCTCTGCCATGAAGTCTTTGTTAGCATGGAAAGTCGTTGAATGAATTATAGCAGGATCTGTGACCCTTATCTACTTTGCAAAATGTAAGGACTGAAAGATGTATTGTTGGGTTAGAACAGAGTTGCACATAAATTATCCCTGTCACAACTTTACAGACACACTAAAAATTCAAGAATACTGACATAATCCTTAAGCGGGTATCACCTCAATGAGCTGGACATTAAAAGCCCACCTTACATGCCGCAGCAGATCCCAGCTGCATCAAATGAGGCAAAAGGGTAAAGAACAGCCTGGTCAGGATGGGAAGTGAGGTTCCATAACGATGTGCGGCAGATTTTCCCTGAACATAACCCTGGAACAAATCCAGCAGCATTTCCCTGTCGATGTCATTACCTGTGAGCTGGAGCCCAGGCCGGAAGTATTCCCTTCCCAACAGGTGCCGGCAATCATCATGCATGGATCTAAAACACGGCTGGGCCATTTGACCTGGGGTTTGATACCATTCTGGGCAAAAGAAAAGAAAGGAACAGGACATATCAATGCCAGGATGGAGACGCTGGACCAGAAACCCAGCTTCCGGGAGTCTTTTCGGAAAAGGCGGTGTCTGATCATTGCTGATGGGTTTTATGAATGGAAATCAGATCCAGACAAGAGCAACAAAAAGACCAGATACTATTTCCAGTTGCCCTCCAAAGTGCCTTTTGCATTTGCTGGTTTATGGGATGCCTGGCAGAAAGAGTATCACGGGTGTACCATTATCACCAGGGATGCAGTAGGAGAGGTCAGGAATATCCATGACCGGATGCCCTGTGTTTTGAGGCCGGGAGCATATCGGACTTGGCTTGATCCAGCAAACCAGGATATTCACCATTTTATGAGAATGTTGCGGGATGACAGCCTGCAAAACTTTCTATCTTCTTCGGTTTGAAATGGTTGACAAACTCTTTATGTAGCCAGATATAAAAATGAATAGATAAAATCAAATCCTTATCACTCAAAACTGAATCCCAGACATTGACATACTGCCCCCTCCCATGTAGTTTTGCGTTGATCAATCTTAATTTCTATGATGGAGCAGATAAAAGCTGGTGGTTACTCTGGAAAAAAATACACATTCAACAAAATTCGGTTTTAGTTTCAATCGTGGTGGTACGCATTTGTCACGGACCATGATGCTGGAAGAACTGAGCAGCCTGCTGGGATATATCAATAACCCCAATGCCGACAAAAAAGCCTATCTAAAGGCCATCAAAACGGACAACTGCCTGGGCAAGCGGTCGGGTAAAACGCGTGAATTGACCAGCCGCCATCTGGTGAGTCTGTATTCGCTGGATACCAATGATATCCTTTTCAGGACATTGCTGTTTTTCTGGCATCGGGACCCGGCCGGTAGGCCGCTTCTGGCATTGTTGTGCGCCTGTGCCAGAGATCCAATTCTCCGGGCCACTATGCATTTTATATTGAATCTGTCCGAAGGATCTATGGTTAACCAGGAAGTCATGGCCGCATATATAGATGAT
>JAABSA010000074.1 GCA_011390635.1 Desulfotignum sp.
GCAGATAGGGCACAATCTCTGCGGCCTGGTCAAAGCCGAATTCAGATCGCATCTGTACGCGGTAGGTTGCAACAGGTTCAGGATGCATGGCGCAGCACCACCAGGGAACGGGCTTCAACCATGATTGTGTCCCCTGCCTTGAGTGTCGGGGGCTCTTCTTGCCCCCCGGTTTCAGTATCGATTTCCTTTATCCAAAGATTGCCATAATCCGGTCCGGGAAGTTTAAATTGCAGTGCATCATGAAAGGCATTGAAAATCAGGTAAAAATTGTCATCAGTGACGGGTTCACCCCGGGGATTGGGATTGGGAATGGTGGCACCATTCAAAAAGACCCCCAGGGATTTTGTGACCCCCTCTCCCCAGTCCTCCTCAGCCATCTGCTCTCCCTCCATGGTGAACCACCTGATGTCGTCGACATCGCTGCCATGAATCGAGCGCCCGTGAAACCAACCCCGGCGCCGGAAAACAGGGTGGTCTTTGCGATACTGAATAAGTTTTTTGCAAAAATCATGGAGTGCTTCGTCCAGATTTTCCCAGTCGTACCAGGAAATTTCATTGTCCTGGCAATAGGCGTTGTTGTTCCCCTGCTGGGTACGCCCCAGCTCATCTCCGCCCAACAGCATGGGAACGCCCTGGGAAAGCAGCAGGGTTGCCAGAAAATTTCTTTTCTGGCGGTTGCGCAAACGGCGTATTTCCCGCTGCTCTATTTCACCTTCCACCCCGCAGTTCCAGGAACGGTTGTAATCCTCTCCATCACGGTTTTCCTCGCCATTGGCCATGTTATGCTTGTCATTATAGGAAACCAGATCATGCAGGGTGAACCCGTCATGGGCTGTGATGAAGTTGATGCTGGCATAGGGCAGGCGGGAGGTGTTTTCGTACAGATCGGAACTGCCGGTAAAACGGGCGGCAAACTCGCCCATGGTCTGGTCCTCCCCCCGCCAGAAATCCCGGACGCAGTCCCGGTATTTACCGTTCCATTCGGTCCATACCGGCGGAAAATTGCCCACCTGGTAGCCGCCCTCACCCACATCCCAGGGTTCGGCAATAAGCTTTACCTGGCTGATAACAGGATCCTGCTGGATAATGTCAAAAAAGGCGGACAGACGGTCCACATCGTGCAGCTCACGGGCCAGGGTGGATGCCAGATCAAACCGGAATCCGTCCACGTGCATTTCCAGAACCCAATACCGCAAAGAATCCATGACAAGCTGCAGCACATGGGGATGGCGCATGTTCAGGGTGTTGCCGGTGCCGGTATAATCCATGTAAAATTGCGGATCATCGGTAAGCCGGTAATAATACGGGTTGTCGATTCCTTTGAAACTGAGCATGGGCCCCAGGTGATTTCCCTCTGCCGTGTGGTTGTAGACCACATCCAGAATCACTTCCAGGCCGGCCTGGTGAAGGGTTTTCACCATCTGTTTGAATTCAGCCACCACACCGCCGGGACGGTTGTCTGCCGCATATTCGTTGTGGGGGGCAAAATACCCGATGGAGTTGTACCCCCAGTAGTTTTTCAGTCCCTGATCCTTCAGATGCTTGTCATGGATAAAAAAATGTACCGGCATCAGTTCGACGGCAGTAATCCCCAGCGCTTTGAGGTATTCAATGACCGCAGGCTGGGCAAGCCCGGCATAGGTGCCGCAGATTTCAGGAGGAACCTCCGGGTGAAGGGCGGTAAATCCCTTTACATGAACTTCATAAATCACGGTTTCATGCCAGGGCAGCTGCAGGCGGCGGTCCCCGCTCCAGTCAAAATGGGGCTGGTGCACCACGCACTTGGGCATGAAAGGTGCGCTGTCGATGTCACTGCGTGTGCCGGGACCCTTTTTAAAGGGATACGGGAATACCGCCTCATCCCATTGCACCTGTCCATCCATGGCTTTGGCATACGGGTCCAGCAGCAGCTTGGCAGGATTGCAGCAAAAACCCTGGGAGGGGTCCCACGGGCCATGGATTCGAAATCCATACCGCTGCCCCGGCTCCACTAAAGGCAGATACCCATGCCAGCAATACCCTGTCACCTCAGTGAGGTCGACACATGTTTCATTGTCATTTTCGTCAAAAAGGCAGAGTTCCACACGCTCCGCAATCTCTGAAAACAAGGAAAAATTGGTGCCGGCGCCATCAAACACAGCACCTAAGGGATAGGGTTGTCCAGGCCATATTTTCATAATTGTATTCCTTTGCATCGGTTTGGATCTGCTATGTGCTGGATCTGCACTGCAGCGGTCCAGGTTCTGGTCGAAAAGCACTTCATGGGCAGGTTAAGATTCATCAGATTTTTTAAATCTTTCTGCGGGGCAATTATCTCTCATTTGCCGCTGTCACGTCAAGCAATCTTTGCACTGGTTTCCAAAGTTGCAAACTTCTCAAACCCGTTGGTCTACTAATAGCTCCGCCCCTTCGGTTACATCCGAAGTCAACTTTTTTGAAAACATTTTTCTTGGTTTCCAAATCCCAGGGATTATTACTTTTGCAAAACTGATGTGCAATAAGTAGAAACATGTATTTGGATCAATGTTTTCATGCAAAAAGGGCACAAAGCATGTGTTGCTGCAAAACCGGCTCCACCAGGCCAGGTCATATCCGGTGTGCAGCCATATGCACATTCAAATGGGTGCATTCCCCCATTTATTTTAAAAATGATTCCCGGTATAAGGTAACCCAGTATACGATAAATTATCAGATAAGCTGAAACAGTGAAAAAAAGGATTTGCATATGGATACCAGAACTAAAGCAGATGACCATGACACACTGATTACGGCAATGGCATCTGCAGACTTTTACCCCCACAAACCCACCGATATCATACACAAGCAGACACATATCTCTGATGTCTTTCTTGCCGGTGATCTGGTCTATAAAGTTAAGAAGCCTGTAAATATGGGGTTTCTTGATTTCAGCACACTGGAAAAGCGCTATGAATTCTGCTGTGAAGAGGTGCGGTTGAACCAGCGGTTAACCTCCGATATTTATCTTGGTGTTGAAACCATCACCCGGGATAACGGCGGTTACGGATTAAACACATCCGGTGAAACCGTTGATTACGCCGTTAAAATGAGACGGCTGCCAGACGAAAACACCCTGAAAGCCATGCTCGCAACAAACAGGATAACACAAGGGTTTATGGTTGCCCTGATCCGGATCCTGGCGGATTTTTATACAACATCCGCCGGAGAACCAGAAAATATGGCACAATTTGGTTCGTTTGCAGTTATCGACCGCAATTGCAGGGAAAATTTTGAGAATCTGCCCGAATATACCGGTACTGGATCCAATAAAAGCAAGCTGCAGATAATACAAAACGCCACCCGGCAGTTTCTGGACCGCCATAAAGATCTGTTTGACCGAAGGATCGAAAACGGACACATATGCGATACCCACGGAGATTTGAAAGCGGAACATGTATATGATTATCAGGGGGTGCAGATACTGGACTGCATTGAATTCAACCAGCGGTTCCGTTACCAGGACACGGCGTGCGATCTGGCATTTCTGGCAATGGACATGGAGTTTCTCGGATACCGGCCTGCAGCACTTTTTCTGCTCAGTCAGTATGTGAAAACAACCCATGACCCGGATCTTATGCAGGTGATTGATTTTTACAAATGCTACAGAGCCATGGTGCAGGTAAAGGTGGTTCATCTGCAGATAGACGACATGCCGGCAAAGGAAGATGCCGGCAAAGCACGGCATACCCATAGAATGGAACATTATATGGATCTGGCATATCAATATGCTGTAAAAATGGCATGTCCAATCATCTGGGTGGTCTGCGGCATGATTGCTACAGGCAAAAGCACGGTGGCGGGAAAACTGGCCTCTCTTTTTTCACTTCCCTGTATCCGCAGTGATGAAGTCCGCAAATCTCTTTTCGAAGATCAGCCTGACAAGATGGAGAAAACCGGATTTGAAGAGGGGATGTATGCACCGGAGGCCACTTCTCTGGTATATGGCAAAATGCTGATGACGGCCCTGACAGATCTTGAAAAAGGCAGATCTGTCATCCTGGATGCCACCTGCCGCACCCGTAAAGAACGGCAGGATATCCTGCAGCTGGCCGCAGATACCGGTGCGAATATCATTTTTGTTGAATGCCGGTGCCCGGACCGGGAAATACAAAAACGGCTCAAAAACCGGGAACATCAATCCACAGTATCTGACGCACGACTGGAACATTTTGCAGCCATAAAAAAGAACATGGACCCTTTCGACCATTTGTCAGAGGATGTTCACATGCCGGTCCGGACCGATCAGCCCCTGGACAACATCATCGAATTTTTGCTGACAGGCGAGCATGAACTGCTGGCAAGACAGACCGCAAAAAAAACTCAATAATACAAAAGGAACCATAGATGTCTACTGCGTCTACTGAGCGGTATAGCCCCCGTCAATGACCAGCTCGCTTCCGGTAACAAATGCGGATTCATCCGATGCAAGATACAGCGCGCCATAGGCAATATCTTCAGGCTTTCCTACGTGTCCGATGGGATGCTTGCTGTCCAGATTTTTTCGAAAGGCTTCCACCCCTTCTTCCGAAGCTTTCCCCAGTTCTTCAACAAGGGGGGTCCAGATATAACCCGGATGAAGAGAATTCACACGAATACCCTGTTTTGCATAAATCAGGGCATCTGTCTTGCTCATCAACCGGACCGCACCTTTTGATGCATGATAGGCCGGCAGATCCGGTGCACCGACAATACCATAAATAGAAGAAAGATTGATAATACTGCCTCCTTTGTTTTTTTGCATATGGGGAATGGCATATTTGGTACACAAGAACACCCCCTTGACATTCACGCTCATCAGGTTATCCCATTCCTGAGCATCAATCTCATGGGTGGGTTTGTTGGGACCGGCAATGCCGGCATTATTCACCAGAATGGAAAGGCTTTCAGCCGGGGTGATAACATCTGCCACATTTTTTTCATCAGCGGTGTCCAGGTGCTTATACTCTGCCTGGCCGTGACTTTGGCGTATTTCTTCAACCAGCTGTTCTCCTTCATCATCAATAATGTCGGTAACAATCACATATGCCCCTTCCCTGGCAAACAGTTTACAGATTTCCCGACCGATTCCCCGGGCACCGCCTGTAATCAATGCGGTTTTGCTTTTCAAGCGATCCAGCATGTTTTCCTCCTTTTTTTGTCGTATGCATATTTGTTATGTGGTGTTCATACACTGGGTTAATAAAAAACAGCCGCCACCGGCGAATCATCCGGCATCTCTTCCAAAGGCAGCGGAAATACAGAGGCACCGTTTTTCAGTGCATGGCACGCTGCCACATTGAGCAGATCCTGGTCTTGTGCATGCTTTTCAGAATGGAACACCGGTCCGTCATCCCAGCTGAACTGCCCCCATTGGTAAACATCCAGGGCAACCATCAGATATTTCATTTGTCCGGTCGGTGCCTGCTGGAGAATACGGGCCAAATCATTGGCTGTTTTGCCCGACCCTTTCAGGTTTTGATATGCTTTTACCGCACGATCCAGATCTTTGCGGGTGCTGGGTTCCACAATCTCCCAGGCAGCTTTCTGCAGATCCTGTGCCGTAAGGTTTTCCGGATTTCCCGTGATACCCTCGTTTACAAGATGGGGATAGGTGTTGGCTGATCTGTACAGGGCATGGAGGTAGTCAACTCCTGCCAGAACCAGCAGATCCGTGCGCGGGCCCAAAAAGGTTGTCAACGCTTTGTTTATAGCCTGAAAATACCGCAGAATCCGGTCTTTATCTTCATCATCAGCGACACCCTGGCCATGGAATACCGCAGCTTTTCTGCCCGGTGCCTGGCTGGTCTGGCTTGCGGTATGAGACTGGAGCTGTTTTTCCTGAAGATCGAACCGCAGCGCCTGGGACAAGCTGTCCGGCAGATTTTCGGGTCTTATTTCATAACAATTCTGCATGGAGCATTGATAGACCCGGCATTCATTCTGACTGAGGGCAAGGATTAAAAAAGAGGTATCATACACCACCAGTGGCAAGACCGGTTTCAGGTGAAACTGATCTGCCACCACCACCACCTCGGGCGTATCCATGGAAAGCCTGTAAGCATTCATGATTTCGGATGATATAAAAAGGGCAAACCCGTCTTTCTGATACTGCCAGAATACAGCATTGCTATTATCCAGAAGTGCCATGGCAGGTCCCAGCTCAATCGTCGGAACCATGGGTTTTACCTTTTCAATGGCATTCTTAAACCGGATCTCATTTTGCAGGCTTTCTTTTCCGCTTCTGTGGGTAGGTATATATATGGAAATGCATGGTGTGCTCTCCTGTTTGAGCAAAACAGCAAGTTCCTCTTTGTTGACCGAATCCGCCAGGTGCATGTCACTGGGAGTCGTTATATGTTTCATCTGTGCTTATCTCCTTATTTTCCTGTAAGTAGCCATTTTTTTAAAACCATACCAGACGTTGAAAGAGGATCATATGGTCAAAAACCACCAATTTTTATCGTTCCGGTATGCAGTTGGATCAGGTTTGTTTTTTTTTATTTTATGGTCTGTCACGGGTTAAAAAATAGAAAATACAAGAAAAAAAACTCCCATATGGGGGTTATTGTGTATTGCATGACAGGCAAAAAAAAACGTATTTTTGGTTTTGTTTTTGGAAAAATGCAATATTGCCGGACAAAAAACAGACCAGACCGATAGCCGGCGAAAGGAAAAAACAGATGAATCGAACAGATTTCGGGCTCTCAAAAGAGACCTGTGACGGTGTTATTTTTGACCTTGACGGCGTGATCACTCAGACGGCAAGGGTGCATGCAAAGGCGTGGAAAGCCCTTTTCGACAACTATTTAAAAAACCGGGCAGCGCGTGAAAATCAGGAATATATTCCTTTTGACGAGGACAAGGAATACCGCACCTTAGTGGATGGAAAGCCCCGGCATGACGGAATCGAATCCTTTCTCAAATCCAGAGGGGTCGACCTGCCCCGGGGAAATCCGTCGGACGATCAAGAAAAAGAAACCATCTATGGTCTTGGCAACAAAAAAAATAAGATTTTCCAGGACTACCTGCAAAAACATAAACCCACAGTATACGAAGATACATTGAGCCTGATGTATGAAATCAAAAGGCAAGGATGGAAAATAGCGGTAATTTCCGCCAGTAAAAACTGCATTCCCGTGCTTGAGGCTGTCGGGATTTCAGATTGGTTCGATACCGTGGTGGACGGGGTTCTTTCCCAGGAGCTTGAAATAAAAGGAAAGCCTGCGCCGGATATATTTTTAGAAGCTGCCCGCCGCATGGAAGTCACCGTAGAGCGCACCGCTGTTTTTGAAGATGCAACCGCCGGGGTGAGCGCTGCGAAAAAAGGCGGATTCCATCGGGTGATCGGGGTAAACAGGGCAGACAACGAAGCCATTTTGAAAAAAGCAGGCGCAGATGTTGTGTTTTCAGATCTGTGTGAGATCCGCATCAATGACAGACTGCCTGTCAGAAAAAAAGAGGTGGCTTCTCTGCCCCCGGCCCTGGACCATATTCAGCAAATTTTACAACAGGCCAAAGACAGGAAGATAGCCCTTTTTCTTGATTATGACGGCACCCTGACCCCTATTGTCAATGATCCGGAAAAGGCATTTCTGGACCAGAGCACCCGGCAGACGCTGGAAAAAGTGGCCCGAAAATGGGTGGTTGCCGTCATCAGCGGCAGGGACCTTACAGCCATACAGAATTTTGTAAAACTGGACAATGTCTATTATGCCGGCAGCCACGGCTTTGATATCTCAGGCCCGGCAAATCTTACGCTTGAAATGCAGAAGGGAAAGGAGTTTCTGCCTGTTCTGGACAAGGCCCAGGATCAGCTGGAAGAAAAGCTGACCGATGTCCCGGGCGCGGCCATTGAACGCAAACAATTTTCCATTGCCATCCATTACAGGAATGTAAAACAGGCACAGGTAACCACAGTCCGGCAGACCGTTCGCCAGGTCCAGACCGGGTACCCCGAACTGCGCATCACGGAAGGAAAAAAAGTGTTTGAACTGCAGCCCGACATTGAATGGCATAAAGGAAAAGCCCTGACATGGCTGATGGAAAAACTTACCCTGAATCTTGACACCTATTATCCCATGTATATTGGTGACGATATTACCGATGAAGATGCATTTGAAAGCCTGAAAACCATCGGTACCAGTATTGTCGTCAAGGGAAGTTTTCATCCGACATCAGCGGATTTTGTCCTTGAAAACACCCGGGAAACAGCGGCATTTTTAAAAAACCTGTTTGAGAAAAAGGAAAGATGATATGACTGTCTGGAACTTAACCTATGAGACCTATAAGCCGCAGGACCAGGGACTTCGTGAGGCCCTTTGCACACTGGGGAACGGGTATTTCGCCACCCGGGGGGCAAGTGCTCAGGTGTCCGCCGGTGACACCCATTATCCCGGCACCTATCTGGCCGGGGGATACAACCGGCTCAAAACAGAGATTGCCGGCAGGGAAATCGAAAATGAAGACCTTGTCAATATGCCCAACTGGCTGTGTCTCAAGTTTCGTTTCACGGATGGACAATGGTTTTCCCCTGAAACCGCAACCATCCGTTCCTATTGCCAGGACCTTGACATGAAAAAGGGGATTCTCACCCATATCGTCGTTTTTGAGGACGAACAGGAGCGCCGTATCAGGATGGAAGAGCAGCGGTTTATCCATATGGGAGACCGCCACACGGCTGCCATGAAAGTATCATTGACCAGTGAAAACCACACCGGCGCCCTTGAGGTGGAATCGGGCATCGACGGCACGGTCCGGAACCAGGGGGTAAAACGGTACCGCGAGCTGAACAGCCGGCATCTTGCGGTGTTGGAAAGTGAATCTGTTCAGGATGGGCCGCTGTATCTGAAAGTGCAGACCGTCCAGTCTGAACTGCGGGTGGCCATGGCAGCAAGAACCCGGATAACCAGAAAAGGCAAGGCCCTGGATCTGCAGCCGGAGCTGATTGATGATAATGGATATGTGGCAAAACGCTATACCGTGGATATCAAAAAGGGAGAAACCATTGTGGTGGAAAAAGTGGTTCTGGTGCACACTTCCAGGGATTTTGCCATTTCTGAGTGCGGTCTGGCCGCCAGGGCAAGGATCGGACGTACCCCCGGCTTCGACGATATACTGACAAGCCATACAATGGCCTGGAAACAATTGTGGCGGCGGTCCGACATCACAATGACCGACCGGAGAAAAAAACGTCCGGATTACCATCCGGAAATGGTGGTCAGACTGCATATCTTTCATCTGCTGCAGACCGTATCCAAACAGACCATTAACCTGGATGTGGGGGTGCCTGCCAGGGGTTGGCACGGAGAAGCCTACCGGGGGCATATTTTCTGGGATGAACTCTATATTTACCCGTTTATCACCTTACAGCATCCGGAAATCACCCGGTCTCTTCTGCTGTACCGGTACCGCCGTCTGGACACGGCCCGGGCAGCTGCGAAAAAAGCCGGATTCAAGGGGGCCATGTTTCCCTGGCAGAGTTCCAGCAGCGGCAGAGAAGAAACCCAGATCGTGCACCTGAATCCTGAATCAGGGCGGTGGATTCCGGACAATTCCCAGTTGCAAAAACACGTAAATGCAGCGATTGCATTCAATATCTGGAAATATTTTGAATCCACCGG
>JAABSA010000075.1 GCA_011390635.1 Desulfotignum sp.
TGCAGCAGGAAGAAACAAGACAATATGGGTAAATATCAATAAAAATTTTAATAGATTCTGGGGATTCAAATATCCCGTTTGCGGGCTTATGCAGAAGGATGACCTCATATGAGATCCCTGGGCGGTGTGCCCAAAATCATAAGTACCCTGGTATTATTTCTGGTGACGCATCCAGCCGGCGGCAAAATTCTTTTTTTTGATCCGGATGCGGTTGTCCACGGCATCACCATCAGACCGGTAAAAGGCCTTGAAAAGGGTAGGACCCATCAGACAGGTGATGATGGCCAGCAGAATAATGGCATCCTTGAAAGCCTGCGTGATAAATCCGAATTCCAGACCGATGGTGGCCGCCACAATGATGAGGCTCAAACGGGATGTCATGAGCAGACCCACCTGCAGGGAGTTGAGAAAAGACAGCCCGGCGAACACGAAAAGCAGGCAGGGCAGAATTTTTACAAGCACAGCAACGCCCAGAAGCTTGCCGGTAAAAATCAGCTGCCCGATTGACAGTACATTGGCCACATCAAACTGCATGCCCACATGAATGAAAAACAGCGGGACCAGGAATCCGTATCCGAAACCAGACAGTTTTTGTTCCAGATGGGTCTTTTCCCTGAATACAATGGAAAGCAATGCCCCTCCCATAAATGCCCCCAGCACCGGTTCCAGGTGGGCCAGTTCGGAAAGGGCCACAAATAAAAAGAGCAAAGCCAGGGAAAACCGTACTCCCAGTTCCTGGGAGTCCTTGTCCGCCAATAGTCTGCCGGTTTTTTCCGGATACCACCAGGCCAAAAACTGGACCAGTTTCAACAAAAAGCCGAATCCGATAAACAGCGGTAACGGCCGCAGAAAATCCCAGCCAAACCCGTTCTGGTGCCACAACAAAAAAAAGGTGATGGCAAAAAGGGTTAAAAAATCCGCCAGGGTGGCTGCGATAAGCGCATTCTGTCCCAAAGGTGACTGGCTGGCACCGGTATCTTTGAGGGTCGGCACCACAAGCCCCAGGGAGGTGGTAGACAGAACCAGTCCCAGATACACACCCTGTCCCAGCATGACAGCAGCGCCCATGGACAGTACCAGGGTAAGCAGAAAAACCCCGGCCTGGATGACAAACATGCCTGCCCGCTGCTTTTTGAGCATACCAAAATTGATTTCCATGCCGGCATGAAACATCAGGATCAGAAAACCCAGATGAGACAGAAATGCAATCCAGTCTTCTCCGAACTGCAGATTCAACAGGCTTTTGCCGATCACAACCCCGAACAGAATTTCCAGTACCACTGACGGCATCCGGAGCCGCTGACCCAGGCTGGGCAGAAAGGCCGCCCCAAGTGATACCAGCACCAGGGCCCATGCAGAATGAATCACCATGGTTTTGTAACTCCTTTATGAGACCAGCAGCACGGAACATGATACCCGGTTCAGGATCATGTCTGCTGTATGGATGGAAAAAAATCCGGTGTGACCGTCATTGCCTGCCAGCACCAGCAGCTGGCAGACTTCGGCCGCTGCCGCAATTTCCTTTACCGGATTGCCCCGCCGCACAATTTCCTGTATTTTGGTGTCATGCACCCGGGCCAGTTCCCGTACCTGCTGAATCATCTTCTGTTCCCATTGATCGGATGCAGAAGATTTTCCCTGCAGATAAGAGGGGGTCGTCACAATGATCACGGAAACATCTGCATCCAGCTGCAGGGCCAGATCCATGGTAATCTCCAGGGCCCGCTGGCATGCCAGCGATCCATTGAAAGGGACCATCAGGTGTTCGTAAGGATCTGTCATTTTCGCTGATAACAGCGGACAGGGAAGCTTGGCTGCCAGGGCACTGATCCCGCCTTTGAAAAATGTACGTATCAGGGAGTGTTTTTTGCCTGGAAGCACAACAATTCCGGCATCTTTACGGATAGCGGTGCGGATGGCGGTTTTTTCCACAGGGGCTTTATTTTCTATGATTTCAATTTCAAGGCTTTCCGACCAGCGTGACAGGGCCTGCTGTACATCAAATGCGGTGTCGTCACAAATAGCTGCAATTTTTTCTATATGGGTACCCTGGGCCAGATAGAAAGCCTCATTAATCAGTTCAGTGGTATCATCAGGGCTTTGGCCATCTGCCAGTCCCAGAACCATGTGCTGCCCATAGGTGCGGGGAAAATGCAGCCGGGTTCCTGCCAGGCGGCGTGAGAAGGCATTGTAAAGATCGTCTTTTCCCAGAATCAGAAGCCGGTCTTCCAGTTTCAGCCCCTTGCGCTGTTCCGGAAAAATCAGTTTGTTCTCCCGTATGATGCCGGCAATGCGCCATTGGGGGTTTTGTTCTGCTGCGCCGGCAACATCTTCCAGCCGGGCCAGGTCCTGTTTTCCCACAGCCAGTTCCAGCAGTTTTCCTTCGCCCTCTCCCAGATCGATGATGCGGATACGGGGGTCCTTGACAAACTGGTATGCCTTGCGGGCCGCATCAGCTGCCATGCTGATGGTCCAGACCCCCAATTTTTGAAATGCAGGCAGCTGCTCAGGATCCCGTACAACCGCCAGAACGGTTTTGATGTCCGATGCACCGGCAAACCGCGCAATGGCCATATTGACGGCATCGTCATTGGTCATGGCCAGAATACCGTCCTGGGTTGACAGCCCTGCTTTTTCAAGTACCACCGGACTGGATGCATCTTCCGCAATGACCCGGACAACATTGGGAAACCGGGTTGAAAAAGGGGCCAGTTTTGCGGCATCTTTCTCAATCAGGGTGATTTCCCAGTTTGCACCGGAGCGCTTGAGCAGTTCATCCGTAATTCGTCCGGCCCCGCAGATAATAAGTTTCATTTCAGCTCCCTGATTTTCGCCAGATCTTTTTCTTTTCCCAGGGTGACCAGGATGTCATTGTCCTTGACGACAAAGTCAGCCCCGGGGACCATGACAAACCGTTCCGGAAAAAGTTCTTTAACAGCAATCACATTGACCTGGTACCGCTTGCGCAGTTCCAGGTCCATGAGGGATTTTCCGATGAACGGTTTTGGCGGCTCCACCTGGGCAATGGTGTACCCTTCAGCCAGAGGCAGAAATTCAAGAATATTGGGAGAGGTAAGCCGCAGGGCCAGCCGGCCGGCCATGTCCATGCCGGGCCGGATGATTTCAGTAGCACCCAGCTGCTTGAGAATTTCTCCGTGATCATCATCTTCTGCCTTGACGATAATCTGTTTGATTTCCAGCCGGTTGAGATGAAAACAGATCAAGATACTGGGTGTGATGTTGGCCCCGGTGCTGACAATGACCGCATCCATATCTTCCAGACCAAGTCCTTTGAGGGCCTCGATATCTGTGGCATCCTGAACAATGGCGCTGGTACAATAAGGGTCGATGGCCTGAATCCGCTCTTTGCTGCGATCGATGACAATCACCTCGTTTTTGTTTTCATACAGGGCTTTGGCCGCATAATAGCCAAAGCTGCCGGCACCGATCACCGTGAATCGTCTCATGGGACCTCCTTTTTTTATCCGATCATCAGGTTCTCTTCAGCAAACTGCAATCCTTTTTTCGGGACGCCGCCGACAAAAATATAGGTAATGGCCGGTACTCCTAACCGGCCGATGATCATCAGGGCAATAATCACCAGTTTGCCCGGGAGGGTCAGCTCCGGGGTGACCCCCATGGACAGGCCCACTGTTCCAAATGCAGATACGGTTTCAAAAAGAAAGCTTAAAAACTGACGGTTTCCCTGTATTCTTGCGCCATGGTCAGGATCGATGAACAGGATGATAAAAACAGCCAGACAAATGGTGCTCAAAGAAAACAACAGAACAAAAAGGCTTTTGTTCACGGTCTCATCAGGAAGGGTTTTGGAAAACAGGTTTACGCATCTGTGGCGGATCAGGCGGCTCCAGGAATAGGTAATCAATACGGCAAATGTCGTTGTCTTTATGCCGCCGCCGCATGATCCGGGTGACGCCCCCACCAGCATCAAAAACATCATGAACAGAAGGGTGGCCGTGTTCAGGGAGGCAATGTCCAGCGTATTGAACCCTGCTGTGCGGCAGGTGATGGATTGAAACGCAGATGCCAGAATACCGTTTTTCCACCCCAGAGAAGAAATCAGAGAGCGTTCAGAAACCAGGATCACAAGTATCCCGGCCAGGGTCAGGCCAATGGTGGTAATCACCACGCTTTTGGTTTGGATGGATATTTTGCCGGACTTTCCCAAAAAAAACCGGCAAAATATTTCATAGACCACCGGGAATCCCAATCCCCCAAGAATGATCAGAGTGCCGATGGTACCATTGAGGACCAAAGAGGTCTGTCCGGTCATCAGGCTGTCGGAAAACTGGGAAAAACCGGCATTACAAAAAGCGGAAACAGAGTGAAACACTGCGCTGTACAGGGCCTGGGTAAAAGTAAAGGTGCCGTGCCAGTAAAAGAACAGAATGACTGCTCCTGCGGCTTCAATGGAGAGGGTGAAAATAAGCACGGATCTGAGAAGATAAAATATGTCCTCTCTGGGGGTATGGGAAAACACTTCCTGCATGGCCATCCGCTGCTGAAACACCACCTTTCTGCCGATAACCTGGAAAAGGGCCACAGAAATGGTCATGATTCCCAGGCCGCCGATCTGAATGAGAAAAAGTATCACCCCCTGGCCGAACATAGTGAAATATGATCCAGTATCCACCACGATCAAGCCGGTTACACACACGGCAGACGTGGCGGTAAAAAAGGCGTTTATGAGACTGATATGGCCGCTTACCGTGGCAGGCGGCAGCATCAGCACCAGTGTCCCGACGGCAATGGCCGCCAGATAGCTCACCAGCAGCAGTGTCGTTGGATGCGTCCGGTTCAAAAGGTGATGCAGCCAGGCCGGTATCAAAATGAATTTTCCTTTTTGCATGCAGTTACAGTGCGACCTGTCAGTCGCGTCAGACAGGTTATATCAGAAATTAACACATTGCAAAAAAGATTTTTTTAGTTGGGTGATTTTGCTGTTTCTTTTTATTCACCATATGTTTGAATTTATTGTCTGGTAGCTTTTATGTTAAAATAAAAACCATAATCTATGTACAGACATGCTAATGAAGGCCCGCATCTTATTGATTTGACCATTGCCCTGCTCCTTTTTCTGGGCTTGTGGTTCTTGATATAAAGGGAAATACACCATATTTACCAGGCTTTTTGAACATTTATTCCGGGCATTGGAAAGTGTTTGATGTTCAGAGTATATATACGACCTCCCGTTTGAATTACTGTTGCAGCAAGAATTGCATCATTAACATCAATTCCATGGCTTGGATTCCATTTTCGATATAATATTCCTGCATTATCAACGATTTCTTGATCTACTGACCTTGTTTTAATCTGGGATAAAAACAACTTTGTATCTTGTTCCTCTTCCGGCTTCATAAAGAAAACGACTTCTGCTCGTTGTATAGTTCCAGTATAAAGGTCATACTGTTCCTCATCTCGAAGCTGTAACAACAAATTTGCTGCCTTCTGTTCCCCTCGCAGGTGCCAGATCAAAACATCAGAATCAATATATGCTCTCATTGATGGTGCCTTTTCATGGATTTATTAAACGCAGAGCGCGCTTTTGAAACACTTTCTTGTTCGGTCTCACTCCTTTTCCAAGCGCCACACGTTTTATCAAAAATATTGATTTTTTTCTCTAACCCTTTCTGTTCTGAGTAGTGTTTTATTGCTGCTTCAATAATTGCCTTTTTAGTCGTATTAAGTTCATTGGCCAAAATGCCGACTTTGATAGCTTCATCTACCCTTGCTGACAAAATTTTGTCCATAGCAACCTCGCTAAAAAAACGTTTACAATCAAACGTAAGATTTCCATGCTTGCGTTTTAAGTTCAAGAAATTTGCCATCATTTTCTTTTCAATCAGCCCAATGCATGGTAAAGTTTTTTTCAGGAGCCAAAAGTGTAATTTCATTTTTTTGTGCTCCCTGTACACACGGCAGTTTGAGACCAGCATATATGGGAGAAACAGATGGAATCGGCTAATCTGTCATTCAAAAATATTTTGATACTTGTTTTTCTTATTGCAGCAACCTGCATTGCCCTGCCGGACGTATCCCGGGCAGAAGACAACCTGCTGACCATGGAAACAGCCATCACAACCGCACTGGAAAACAATCCGGATATCCGGATGGCCCGCATCCTGATCAAAAAAGCCCAGGCTTCGGTCAAAAAAACCGAAGCTGTCTTCTGGCCCCAGGTGACGGCTTTCAGTGAATTATCAGCAGGTGATGCCCCTTCTGCCTACCTGTTTAAAACCATTGATCAGAGAGAACTGCCGCCTGGTATTGATTTTAACGATCCCGGGTCGTTCACCAACACTGAAGTGGGCATCATGGCCGGGATAAGTCTGTATAACGGCGGAAAAAACCGGCTGGAAAAGCAGCTGGCACAAAAAAAACTCGCAGACCAGACCGCACTGGCCCTTCAGACAGAAAATGACCGCATCGCTGCGGTGATCCAGATGTTTTTCACCGCACTCAAAGCCAGGGAATATACCATCATAGCCCGGACCTCTGTGCAGACGGTGGAAGAACAACTGGATATGATGACGGTGCGTTTCAGGGGCGGCAGTGTGTTAAAATCAGATATTCTCTCTTTGAAGGTCCGACTGGCTGAAGCCCAAAAAAATCTGGTGGAAAGCAAAAACACTTTTTCAACCACCCTGACAGCCCTTGCCACACTGCTCGGGCATACACCCGGCCATTCTTTTTCTCTTGACCCGGAGCCGGACAGCACCTGTATGGTAACCTTTCCCGTATCCATTGACCAGGCCTATTCCCTTGCCCTTGAAAAACGGCCGGAACTGCACCGGGCACAGCAGCAGATAGATATGGCCAGAACAGCTGTATCCCTTGCAGCGAGCGGCTACCGGCCCAAAGTTGACCTGCAGGCCCGGTGGTATATGGACAGTGATGATCTTTCCTACAATACATCAAAGGACAATTACACCGCCAGCCTGAATCTTGCCTGGAACCTGTTCGACGGCTTTGCCACCCGGGCGCAGATTGCTGAAGCCAGGCATGAACTGGAAAGGGCCCTGGAAGCCCGGCAGAAAATCCGGATGCAGATTTTCCAGGACGTGAAACAGGCCTATCTGGAGCATGAAAACGCACAACAGCGGCTGCATGTTGCCCAATCCAGTGTGGATATGGCACAAGAATCCCTTCATATAGTGAAAAAGCGCTATGACGGCGGTGCTGAGCCTATTACCCGGTACCTGGAGGCGGAACTGGACAGAACCAGGGCCGGCATCAACAAAGCGGCCGCATTTTATGACGGTAAAACGGCAAAAATCGAGATTGCCCGGGCCATTGGAACCCTTTCCAGACTCTGGTCACAGGAGAAGTAAAAAAAGATGTCTTCACATAAAAATAACGCTGTCTGGGGTTTGATTGCAAAAACCGTATTGTCAGCCCTGCTGGTGCTTGCCCCATACCCCTGCAGGACAGCTGATGCAGATGCAGGGTATCAGCCGGAAAAAACAGTGGAAACAAAGGAACAGACCGTTGCCCAGACCTATCCGGCCGTGGGAACTGTCCGGCCCAAAAGTGAAACCAGTATCAGTGCCCAGATCAGTGCCCAGATAAACGATGTGCATGTCAAAGCAGGACAGATCGTAACATCAGGCACCCTGTTGATCACCCTGGACAGCAGACAGGCCGCAGCCAGGCTGGAAAGTGCCAGAGAAGCGCTTCGCGGGGCAAAAGCATCACGGGACAAATCCCTCCAGGCCATCAAATCTGCTGAAGCTTCTTATACCAATGCAAAACAGCACGCTGCGCGTATCAAAAGCTTTTATGCATCCGGTGCCGCCACCGAGCAGGAATTTGAAAATGCACAAGCGGGTTACCTGCAGGCCCAGGCCGCATTGTCCATGTCCCGTGAATCCCTGGTGGAGGCAGAGGCAGGCATCCAGCAGGCCACAGAAACCATTACCGACGCAAAGGTACACCTTGGTTTTTCAAAAATCATTGCGCCTGTGGACGGAGAAATCATCCGGATACTGGTGGAACCCGGAGATCTGGCCCTGCCGGGGAAGCCCCTGGCAGCGGTGCGGACCAAAGGAGGCTACAGGGTGGAAGCCCATGTAAGAGAAGGCCTCATCAACACCATCAAAACCGGTTCGCAGCTTCAAGCGGTTATCCCCACCCCCGGCCTTTCTTTGTATGCAGTGGTGGAAGAAATCATTCCCTATGCCGATCCCCAGACCCGCACCTTTCTTGTCAAAGCCGCCATCCCGGCCAAAGAAGGCATCTATTCAGGCATGTATGCCAAGCTGATGGTCCCGGAAGCCCACAGAACCATCATCACCCTGGAAAAAGAGGCGGTTATCCATGCCGGACAGCTCGAACTTGTCATGGTCAAAACCAATGGCACCTGGCAGCGCCGGTATATTACAACCATTCCCCTGGACAACACCCGCGTGGAAGTTCTGTCAGGACTGTCTGCCAATGAAACCATAGGCATCGGGGAGGCCCGGTGATATGACAGACCAGCTGCCCTCTGACCCCAAAGGCATTATTCCCGGGATAGTCAAGGTGTTTCTCGGTTCAAAATTTTCCCTGATTTTTATCATCATTGCCCTTTGCCTGGGTGCTGCCGCCCTTTTTGTCACCCCGAAAGAAGAAGAACCCCAGATCGTTGTGCCCATGGCAGATATCTATATCAATGCCCCGGGCGCCAGTCCCCGGGAAATCGAGCAGCTGGTATCCATTCCCCTGGAACGTTTTTTATGGCAGATCGACGGGGTTGAGTACGTCTATTCCATCTCACAAAAAGAAATGGCCGTGGTTACTGTCCGCTTTTTTGTGGGAGAAGACCGTGAAGATTCCCTGATAAAGCTGCAAAACAGAATATCCATGCACATCGATCAAGTCACACCCATTGTCGAAAAATGGGTGATAAAACCCATAGAAATCGATGATGTGCCCATCGTCACCATCAGTTTGTTTTCCGACCTGCTGGATGATGCCCAGCTCCACAGAACAGGCCAGGAAGCCCTGGCCAGACTCAGCCGGGTTGAAAATACCTCCAGAACCGTTCTGCACGGGGGAAGGCCCAGAGAAATCCGGGTTGAACTGGATCCTGAAAAAATGACCGGTTACGGGATTTCCTATCTGAATGTGCGGCAGGAACTTCAAGAGGCGGATTTTTCTGTCAATGCGGGAGATTTTTCCAGAAACGACACCAGTTTTCCGGTGACCACCACCTCGTTTATGTATACGGCAGAGGATGTAAAATCTCTGGTTGTCGGGATAAAGGACAATATTCCGGTATATCTCAGGGATATTGCCCATATCCAGGATATACCCGCACAAACCGAAGCCTACACGACAATCAGTTTTTCAAATGCCTATGCAAAAAAACATGCCGGGTATGTGCCCGGCAAACGCTACCCTGCGGTAACCCTTGCAGTTTCCAAGAAAAAAGGATCCAATGCTGTTGCTGTTGCCAAAGAAATCATAGATGAATTTGAGCGGATTCGTGAGCAGA
>JAABSA010000076.1 GCA_011390635.1 Desulfotignum sp.
TTTTCAACAGCAGCCGTCCCCGCAGGAAGCATTTTCCTTTCCTTTTATCCAGACCTGGATAATATAGGTGGCTCACCCCACCCCGGGACTGACAGATACGGCATCCACCGGGCAGTTGCTGACACAGGCCCCGCACTCCATGCAGGCGTTGAAATCAACAATCCGGGCTTTATTTTCATGCATCTCAAACACGCCGTGAGGACAGACCTCGGTGCACAAGCTGCAGCCGATACATTTTTGTTCATCCAGCACCAGGGTGGAAACATCCTCTATATATCTGAAATCCTTCATCATCTTCTCCTTTTATTTGGGCAGTCCTGACTATTCAGAATGCGCTGTAGATCCACAAACCCGCAGACACCAGAACCCCGGCCAGCTGGACGGGAAGGTATTGCTTCATCTCTTTTTCCACGCCGGAAGGGGAGGTGAACGGGGTGGCCCCGGTGAAATTCATGGCCAGATGGGAACTGACCATCACGCTGAATATAAAGAGGGCTGCTGCACCGGCCATACTGCCTGCACCTGCGAAAACAACCGGCAGCAGCAACAGGGCGCACACACTTCCTAAAAAAATGCCTTTGAGCGCAAATTTTCTTGACGGGATAAACGGCAGCACCACCGGGGTCAGAAGCGCCCCGGAAATCATTCCGGTGACCAGGGCGGCCAGGGACACCAGGCCCCTTTCCCATGCCGCATGAAAAGAAAATATCCCCGGACCGATGCCTGAAATTACAAACAGCACCAGGGCTGTGATACCTGCCATTTTCAATGCCCCGTGCAGCTCTACCGGGGTCAGCACAAACCGCTCAAACAGGGTGAAGGTGACCTGGCGCATGGATTTGTCTGCTTTTCTGCCGGTCTTCAGAAACGCCGGGATATCACAGGCCCGCACCGGGCCGTACACTGCCCTGAAACCGGACAATTCCCTGACCTGCCGGGCCGACACCCCTGTGCCCCCCAACTGGGGCACGATCACCCGTTTATGGGTCACCACCTTTTCAAGGGGAACCGCTTTGATTCTTTTTACCAGTTCCCGGGTGGAAAAGGTTTTTTTACCTGCAGCGCACCAGACATTCACCCCGTTGGTGTCCAGCACCAGGATCCAGGCACTGATGCTGCCCAGCGCGGATCTCAAATGATCAAAGGTCAATTTGTAATTGGCGGTCACCAGCACTTCTGAATCCGGGGCCGGTGATCCAATGCCGTAAAGCCCGGGGCTCACCAGATACTTGTGCCGCCGGATGCCGCACCGGACCGCAATGGTGGACAGCCGGTCCCATTTGTCCAGATCCGACCGGATTACGGGCACCGGGCCGGCACCGGTGTCAATAAAATGGTCCACATATCGGCACAATGTATATCCGGGTTTGTCATATGCGGCCAGGGGACTTGTACTTTCCGAACCGCATGCCGAATCGGGCATGCTCATGGCCGGCATGAGCTGTACATTTTTGGTTGACAGGCCAGGACCTTTTTTTTGCAAAGGACCGCAGTCCAGATTATTCGCCTTGTTTTCCATTGGGGATGTTTCCAAAACTTTTGTTGGTTTGTCTATTCCATTTTTTCTATCAGGTTCCAATAAGCGCCTATAGGGTGTTCACATATTGCTTGAACTGGTCCAATACGGCTTTATCCACGCAAAAATAGGTTTTGGGCCCTTCCACCTCTCCGCAGACAATGCCAGATTCCTTGAGTATCTTCAAATGCTGGCTGATGGTGGACTGGGAATAGGGGAAAATGCCCACGATCTCCCCGCAGATGCAGGTATTGATCTCAATCAGGTGCTGGACGATCTTGATCCGGGTGGGATGGCCCAGGGCCTTGAAAATTTTTGCAATCTGTTCCAGTTCCATCGCAGAATCCTTTTCATCGTTAATCGACTTTTAACGATGACATATCTGCCTGTCTCTGTCAACCCCAAAAAAACCAAAAACATCTGTTCTCAAAAATCCATTCCCTGAGCATGTCAGGGAGGGCCGGCATTTTTAAGCTGGGGGCCCATCCCCGGAAAATAAACCCTGCCGCATCCGGGTCATGGCTGGTATTTACGATCCATTGAAATGTGCCAGAACCTCCTTGAGGTGTGAAAGCCAGATATCCACAAACGCATCATACTCTGCCGTGCCTTTCAGCACTGTATGGCACTGAATACCCGCCCCCATGAGAATGGATTTCCAAGAATCATCTTCATCGCCGGCCATGTCATTTTTGGCATGATCCCCGGCCACGGACATGAAAGGCAGCAGCCACGCGGTCTTGATTTTCTTTTCCGCCAGCCAGGAGTGAATCTCATCAATTTCCGGATATCCTTCCACTGCTCCGATGAACACAAGTGGATCCCGTTGCTGGGCCTGGAACATCAGGGCCGGATAAAATGCATTGGCGGGATGATGGGTGCCGTGTCCCATGAAGACTACGGCCTCCTGTTTCTTCCTTTCCGCAGGGATCATTTCAAACAGTGCGTCAACGGCTTTTTCCATCGCTGTCTGGGTGGCCAGGAGGGGATATCCCAGAATAATTTTGTCAAACGCCCCCATGGACTTGAACGCCCCCACCACCCGTCCCACGTCATGGTATTCTGCTCCGGCAATGGTGTGAAGGCTCTGCACCGCCACATGTGTAAATTGTTCATCCGCCATTCTGGCCAGGGCCATGGCCGGAGAATCCAGGTGTTTCCCCTGCCCGGCCAGCTTATGCCGGATTATGCGGGAGGTGTAGGCCCAGTATACCGGCACATCCGGCCAGGCTGCCTTGACTTTTCGGTCAATGTTTTCAAACGAGACCTGGGCACTGATTTCGCTCGACCCGAACGCCACCAGCAGAATGCCGGTCTTTTTTTCCTTGAGGGTGCCATGGTGGCCCGCAAGGCCCACCGTGCCAGTGGACAGTACCAATGCCATCGCCACAATTGCCGGAACCAGTTGATTCGCCATTTTTTTCATTTTTTGCTCCTCGTATAAAATGTATAAATTGGGATTGAAAAAGGTTTTAGCCTTTTTCAACACGTTATTTTCCTCCTGGCAGCTGCGCAGCCTGGAGTCAGCATCCGTTACATATATGCATTGTTTTGCCTGCCGGGTGCTGGCCATCATTCAGAAATAATCGGCCAGTCCCAGGGCCCGTTCCAGGCGTGCGACCAGAAAACCCGTCACTTCCGGATAAAAGGCCAGCCCTTTGAACAAAGGCTTCTTACCGGTTTCCACCATGGGACAGTCCACGGTAAGGCCCATCTTCTCCAGACGGGTGCGCCAGCTGTCATTTTCGCCCATCAGATCATCTCTGGCATGCATGCCCGCAAAATACATCATGGGGATGATCCGGGCCTGTTTGGGCCGGTCGATGATCCGCTCCTTTTTCATCCGGGTGAACAGGGCATTAGAATCCGGGATGCCTTCAATGGCTGCAGCCCTCACATGGGGATACAGATCCGCCACCAGCTTTTCCACCCCCAGGTACACGATGTTCACAGGATCCGCCGCCAGTGGTGTGCCGTGCAGGGCCAGCAGGTTCACACCCTGGTCCGGCAACAGAAAATCCTGTTCCATCACCGCCAGGGTCTCCTGGATAAAGGCCCACCGGTGGCACAGCGTCTCTCCCATGAACACACGCAGGCCGGGAAAATAGGCACAGGTTTCCTGGATCTGCCGGTACTCGGTACCCGGAAAAATGTGCAGCGGCTGCACCACCACTTTTCTGAAACCGGCTGCCTCCACCTGTGCCAGGGTCTGCTGCAGGCTGGGCAGGCCGGTTTTCCGACGGATGATTTCTGAAGTATAGGCCCAGAAGATCTCATATTCTGAAAAATGCCGCTCCAGGTGTGCCTGAAAATTATCCAGGGCGGCCCTGGCCCGGGTGGTGGAACCGAAGGCAGCAATGATGACGGCGGGTTTTTCCTTGAGTGGGGGCAGGTGCATCTTGCGGCCGATGTATCCATTGGGGTGCATATATTTTTCCTTTTTCACAGGTTACATTTTTTTACTGTATCTTAAAGAATTATTTCAGCTGTGATCGAAACAGGCAACCCTTTTCAACTAAAAACCCGCAATCATGGAACTCAGCGCCTGCATATTCCTGCACCCCGGTGCTGTCCGCCTGCCTGGTAATGATATTCACCACCCCGCCCATACCGGCGGGCCCGTAATGCACCCCACCCGGAGCGGCACACATCAGCACTACCACAAGACTGGAAAAACACAAACAATTGAAAACCATTCGGCGGGAAACCATACCACAGGGTTTGATCTTGCATCTCCTCCGTTGTCAACAGCAAAAAAACCACTTGACAAAAAAGCTGCCAGCCAATAGGTAATCAGACAGCATCAAGGTGCTCATTTTTGAGCTTGAAAGGGAACCCGGTGTAAATCCGGGACGGGCCCGCCGCTGTAAACGGGGACCACCGCCGCAACTATGTCACTGTGCCGTGATGGTATGGGAAGGCGCGGCCAGTAGGATGATCCGTGAGTCAGAAGACCTGCCTGGGTGATTGAAAATTATTTCCGTGGACAGGAAAAAATTTGGTCAAGATCTTGTGTTAAAAAGGGAAACCCTGGATCGATTTACTCGGTCCGGGGTTTTTGTTTTCCCGGGCCGGCAATTGGTTAATGCGCACAGGAAAACAAAATGAAACACAACGGCATGCACCTGATGATCATCATCATTTTCTGGATGACGTCAATAAACTGCGGTTACGCCCGCCAGGCAGAAGATGGCGCGGTTCCCACCATGGATCAGGTAGTGGTCTCGGTGACCCAGACCGAAACCACCTCAACAAAGATCGGCGGCAACAGCGTCACAGTGATCACGGCCAAAGAGATCGAAGAAAAAAACGCCCATACCGTAGTGGAACTTCTCAAAAACGTACCCGGTGTCTTTGTGACATCCACCGGCGGCATGGGCACCAACGCCTCCGTGTTCATCCGGGGAGCGGACTCCAAAAATACCCTGGTGATGCTGGACGGCATCATTCTCAATGACCCGTCCAGTGCCAACCGGTCTGCCGATCTTTCCGATATCAACCTGGATCAGGTGGAACGTATCGAGGTGATCAGGGGTGCCATGAGTGTGATGTACGGCAGTAACGCCACCGCCGGCGTGGTCAATATCATCACCAAAAAAGGCAGCAAAGACCCTGAAATCACCGCCCGGGTGGAAGGCGGATCTTTCGGCACCTGGAAAACCGGCGGCCATGCCTCGGGTGCCACGGACAGGCTCACATATGCAGTGTCCGGCTCTTATCTGTCCCGGGACGGGTTTTCCATTGCCAACAAAGACAACCCGCGCATCCCCCGGGGCGGCAACACCGATGAAAAAGACGGATATGAGAACCTCACACTTTCCAGTAACCTCGGCATTGCGTTTCATGACGATTTCACCGTGTCATCCAGCTTGAGATATGTGGATGCGCAGGTGGATCTTGACGATTATGAAGGCGGATATACCGGAGACAATATCATCTCCACCTGGGTGCCGGATCCGGTCACCGGTGCCTGGGTCAACACCCTGGTTCCCAACCCGGACGGCCCGACTTACAAACGATCTGAATCAGAACGTCTGATGGGACAGATCGGAATCAACAACCGCTTTGCCCGGGGACGGGTTGAATCCATTCTGTCCTATAAATTTACAAGAAATGATCTTCAGGCTTATGATAACGACAATCTGCCCTGGTATGACTACCAAGGCGAGACCGACGAATTTTCCTGGCAAGGCAACATTGATTTTCAAAACAACGTGCTGTCCTTTGGCACCGGATATTTTAATGAAGCCATGGAAAGCCTCAGCAGCAAAGTGGCGGACATCGATACCCACACCCTGAGTTACTGGCTCCAGGACCAGCTCTTTGTCGGCGAAAACCTGGTTTTGATCGCCGGGGCCCGGCTGGATGATCACCAATCATTCGGTCGAAAAACCACGTTCCGAATCGCACCCGCCTATGAGCTCCCGTCCACCCATACCCGTCTCAAAGCCAGTTTCGGCACCGGTTTCAGATCTCCCTCTCTGTATGAACTTTTTTCCGCTTATGGGAACCCGGATCTTGCGCCTGAAAAAAGCCGGGGCTGGGACCTGGGGGTGGAACAGGGGTTTCTGGATGACCGGCTGAAATTGGGTGTAACCTATTGGGAAATGGATTTTGAAAACCGGATCGGTTATGACATGCTCATCTCAAAATACAATCAGCTTGAAGGGGACACCGAAACCCGGGGGGCCGAAATATCGGCTTCCTGGACACCGATCAAAGACCTGTTTGTCAACCTCAATTACACCTATACCCATACCCGGGACCCTGAAGGAAACCGTCTGGTCCGACGTCCAAGAAACCAGGTGGGTCTGACCGCTTCCTACCGGTTTCTGGAAAAATGGCAGGTGGGCATGGATGCCCGATGGGTGGGCGAACGGGCCGCCTCTCCGTATGCTATGGACAAGGACGGTCTTTTGGTGAACACCCTGGATGACTATACCGTGGTGAACCTGTCCGGATCCTGTGACATCAGTGACCGGTTCCAGATCTTTGCCCGGGTGGACAACCTGTTTGACGAATATTATGAAGATGCCTTCAGTTATGCCACCCCCGGTCTTTCCGGGTATATCGGGCTGAAATGGCGGTTGTTATGAAATCACGCAGTATGAAGATCATCGCCCTGTTGATCGTATTGACCGGGATTCTGATCTTCGGACACTCTCCGGGGTTCTGTTATGACATGCAATTTACTGACGGCACCGGCAAAGAGATTCGGCTCACAAAAAAGCCTGAACGCATTGTGAGCCTGGTGCCATCGGTCACGGAAATGCTGTTTGCGCTGGGAGCCCAGGATTCGGTCCAAGGCATTACCTATCATACCACCCGACCCTGGTATGCGGCCCAAAAAACCCTGGTGGGCGGGTTCTCTTTTCCATCCCCGGCAGCCATTGAAGCCCTGAAACCGGATCTGCTCTTTTATGACCCGTTTCAATTACAGGGATTATCCCCTTTTTTGCCCCGGGATATCCCTCTGGTGCATGCCGGAACACAAACCCTCCAGGACAGTCTGGACACGTTGCTGCTGCTGGGAAAACTGGTTGAAAAACAGGACAATGCCCGGCAGCTTGTGTCTGAAATCAAAGCGGATCTGGACTGGGTGGCCGCCAAAATTAACAAGGCATCTCTTTCCAGTAAACGGGTGATCCGGCTCATGGGACGGGAACAGATCATGACTCCGGGCAACGATTCATTTCAGAATCACATCATATCTCTGGCCGGCGGGATTCCTCCGGACTTTGGCACAGGTGCGGTGGTGCCAGTATCCAAAGATCAGTGGATGGGGTTCAATCCCCAGGTAATTTATGGGTGCGGCAGTGACCGAAAAGCGGCGGACCGATTTTTCTCTCTTCCGGGATGGCGGGATGTGGATGCGGTCAAAAACAACCGGATCTATTATTTCCCCTGTGATCTGACCTGCCGGGCATCCATCCATTCAGGCCGATTTGTCAAGCGGCTTTTTGCCACCATCCACGGCAGTTCCCTGGCAGATGAGAACACCCTGCTTCAAAAAAATCAGGTGACGCAAATCAATCCCCTGGGAACAGATGTTTCCTATGTACAGGCTGCTGCGGTCAAACAAAGCCGGATCCATGATTTTATCAACAAGTCTCTGGTGATCCAGCTGGACCGGCCCATGTCGGTTCTTTCCACGCTGGAAGGATTCAAGCACTGGGTAACTGCTGTAGGAAATCATTATATCCCTCCGGAAACCTGGATCCTGGCCCATGACCTGGGGCTGGATACCTTGAAAACCCAGGTGTTTGATGTCCTGGGCCTGGCACCGGACACCACGGCTTTTCTGTTTACAGGGGCAAACATGGATCATTTGTGTGTGGCACAAGAGCGGTTCAAAGACATCGCGGTGACAGTGTTTGCCACAGCCGGGGTGGACGGCAATGCCATGCGGACCTCCCGGGATTCCGGGGGATTCTATGAACCCGGCACCATCAACCTGATCATCATGACCAGTCACCGCCTCACCCCCCGGGCCATGACCCGGGCCATGATCACGGCCACCGAAGGAAAAACCGCAGCCCTGCTGGACCTGGATATCCGGTCCAGCTATGAACAGGGCCGGTACCGTGCCACGGGCACGGGTACCGACAACATCCTTGTGGTGGAAGGCAAAGGCCCGGCTGTCCTGGACAATGCCGGGGGCCATACCAAACTGGGAGAACTGATCGGCAAAGCGGTTCACCGGGCGGTTACAGAGGCTGTCAAAAACCAGAACGGCATCACGCCAGACCGTAATATTTTCCGGCGCCTGGAAAAAAGGGAAATTTTTCTGCATGAACTCCTATCTGAAGACCTTCCCTGCCAATGTCATATTTCGGAAAATATGCTGATTCAGAAAGTGGAAACCCTTCTGCTGGATCCTTTGTACCAGGGGTTCATGGCCACGGCCCTGGCAGTGAGCGACGACTATGACAAAGGCCTGGTCAAAAATCTGGACACGTTTGACATAATGTGCCGGGAAACCGCCATCCTGATTGCCGGAGTACCGCTGCAGACATGGCAGCCCTTTATCACCAGCCAGGAAGTGCCCCGGGTGATCGCCATGGCGCTGGATGCCCTGTTCAACGGGGCTGCAGGGCAGGGAGGTCCGTTATGAAAAAAACCGGTCTGACACTGGTACTGATCTGCCTGATGACCGGATCCTGGATCCTGAAAGGTTATACCACGGAACAGATCCCTTTGAACCGGGTGGTGTCCTCAGGCCCCTTGATCACTGACATGATCTATCAACTGGGTGCAGACCCGCACCTGGTGGGCGTGACCAGCTACTGCACGATTCCTGAAGGCAAACCAAGCAAGCAGATCATCGGCACGGTGATCCAGATCAATGTGGAAGAAATCGTCCGCCTTCAGCCGGATGCCGTGTTTGCCAGCACCCTGACCCGGATCAAACAGGTGCAGGCGCTCGGGAATCAAGGGCTTCAGGTGATTCAGTTTGAAAATCCACCGGATTTTGATACGCTTTGTAACATGCTTCTGGAGTTAGGCACCCTGTTGGGCAGAAAGCAGGCGGCCCTGGACATTATCGAAGCAGCCGCCGCTAGGGTGAACCGGATCCGAAAAACCGCCGAAACCTTAAAAAAACGAACGGTGTTTATCCAAATCGGAATCAAACCATTGAAAACAGCGGAACAGGGCACCTTTATCAACAACTATATCGAGCTGGCCGGCGGCAGCAACATTGCCGGCCATACCGGATCCGGCATCTTCAGCCGGGAGCATGTGCTCAAGGAAAACCCGGATGTG
>JAABSA010000077.1 GCA_011390635.1 Desulfotignum sp.
AAAACTGGCGCGATTTATTCATCCCTCGGCCGGACTGGCCCTTGTGGGATTTGCCCTCTGGCACCAGCAGATCAATATGAGACGTAAAAGAACGGTATGATCATCAGCATTGTCAACCAGAAGGGAGGGGTGGGGAAGACCACGCTGGCCGTAAATCTGGCCGGAATGATCCAGGCGGCAGGCAAAAAATTGCTGCTGGTGGATACCGACCCTCAGGGCAGTCTGGTTCAGTGGCGGTCTGTAAATCCCAAATCCCTGGTCCGGGTAAGCCACTATCCCAAACCGTTGAGCCAGCGTCAGGCCCGGTCCCTTGAAAAAAAAGCGGATTGTATCATCATAGATTCTCCGCCGGCTTTAGAAAAAACGACAGTCGCCAATGTGCAGATCAGCCGGCTGGTTATCGTGCCGGTATCCCCGAGTCCGCTGGATATCTGGGCGGCCAATGATACAGTGGATTTGATCCGTAAAATCATGATAAGAACCAAGGGCATTACCGCACGGCTGCTGGTGTACCGAAAAATTCCGGGAACCCGCATCGGTGCGGAGGCGCGGGAGGCCCTCAAAGCCTATTCTTTCAAGGTCTACAAAACCGAAATTACCCAGAAAATTGCCGCAGTAGAGGCCATGATATCGGGCCAGACTTTGACCGAATTTTCTCCAAACTCCAAATCTGCCGCTGAATTCAAGGCGCTTGCAGATGAAATTTTGTCCGACCTTATCTGAGAGGTGACCATGCCAGCTGCACGGCGAACGTTAAAAGATACCATAAAAGATCCTTCCGCAAGGAAAACACTTCCCCGGAAAAAAAAGAAAAAGGCAATCCCTGTAGTTAAAATTGCCCTGGCCCTGGTCCTCGGCTTTGCCGGTGGATTCGGCACGGCCCGATTTCTCAGGTTTTAAGTTCGGGGGTAGTGCCCGGCACCAAAACTACCAGCAACTCAAATGAGTTACTTAGAAGGAGTGATACAGGTTTATCGGAGGGGTGTTACCACAAAAAAAATTCCGGCATTGACAATTTCCATTTTTTATGCAAATGCTTTTTTCAAAAAATTGGAGGGCTGTATGAATCACGCATTCACGATTAAAGAATCCGTAGTCCGTTTGCCGGGAATTACACCCAATTTAACAGAAAGACTTAAACGTCTTCCTGTGAACCTTGAAGCCTTACTTGATGATCCGGAAGCAAAAGTAGATTTTGATGAAAACAATCTGCTTTTAACAATTGAAAGTGCCAGGTTATCCTTGGAAGACGTTTTTTTTCCGTTGGAAAAATCTGTGAGAAGCCTTAATTTATCCTTTTCAAAGACCTTCCAAAGCGCCTTTAATTAACAGGGTGCCTTGGGGTTTTTGCACTACGCCTTGAAAAAAAGGGAATATTGAAGCCCCCCGTCATTAAGCGGCTGCTGAGAAGGTTTAGATCCATTCACGTTACCGGAAATCATTTTGTCCGTTTTCAGGTTATCTGTTCAAAACTTCCCGAACCTTCGCTGTCATATCCGCCATTGAAAAAGGCTTCTGGATAAATGCCACTCCATTATCAAGAATTCCTTGATGGGCAATGACATTGGCTGTATAGCCGGACATGAACAAAAGCTTGATATCAGGATGGAGCTCTGTCACTTTTGCCGCCAGATCTCTGCCATTCATCTCCGGCATGACAACATCGGTCATCAGCAACTCAACTGAACCGGAATGATTTTCCGCCTTTTCCATTGCCTCTGAGGGTGTGACTGCGGACAATACGGTATAACCTATTTTTTCCAGCATCATCCGGGTCATTTTTAAAATAGAAGGTTCATCTTCCACCAGCAGAATGGTTTCAGACCCCCCGGAGGCTGCCTTTTTCTCAGGCACGGCTTTGTCTGTGTTTTCATCAGCAACTAACCGGGGTAGATAGATTTTGAAGGTAGAACCCTGGCCGAGTTCGCTGTATATATTGATAAAACCCTTGTTTTGTTTGACGATACCATACACGGTAGCCAGTCCCAAGCCGGTACCTTTACCCACTTCCTTAGTGGTGAAAAAGGGTTCGAACAGATTTTCCAGGGTGTCTTTATCCATACCGCATCCATTGTCACTGACCGCCAGCAGGACAAAATCACCGGGAATAAAGCCAGCGTGTTCATGGCAGTATTCCTCATCAAATGTTTTTCTTCCGGTTTCAATGGTGAGTTTCCCCACTCCGGCAATGGCATCCCTGGCATTGATGCAGAGATTGGCAAGGATCTGGTCGATCTGGGAGGGGTCCATTTTCACCGGCCATATATGGGCTGCCGGTTGCCAGACCAGGTCGATGTCTTCACCAATAAGCCGGCGCAGCATATTGAGCATACTCTCTACGGTATCATTCAAATCCAATTGTCTGGGAGAAATAGTCTGTTTTCTGGCAAATGCCAGCAGCTGCTTTGTGATATCCGCAGACCTTTTGGCCGCTTTCTGAATTTCTTTCAAGTCGGAATACAGATCGTGATTTTCATCTGCCTGCAACAAAGCCAGTTCCGTGTGTCCCAGAATCACCCCCAGCATGTTGTTGAAATCATGGGCCACACCGCCGGCAAGGCGGCCCACGGATTCCATCTTCTGGGCTTGATTTAGCTGGGTCTCCATTTTTTTTAGCTCGGTAATATCTGTGGCGATCTGCATCCGGACCAGGCGGCCGTCCGTCCATTCAATGGCCCGGTCGTAATTGATATAATACCTGCCTGTGACAGGGTTCTTGTCATCCCATATACGGACACCTGCCGGTTTCCCGTCTTTGTTGACCAACTGATTATTTGTACAGCATTCGCAGGGTTCTGAGTTATCCCTAAAAGCACTGTAACAAATATCACCAGTTTTATCTCCGCCAAAATCGGTTATCATCCTTTTGTTCATGAACAGGATTTCACAGGTGTCCATGTCTGCCACATAAACGGTTGAGTCAATACTATCCAGAATCGTCAGAATTCTTTCATGGGCCTGATTCAACTCTTTTCCAGCCTGCTTTCGCTCGGTGATATCCGTAAATACGATGACGTTCAAATCATCGGCAACCCTTACCCTGAACTCGATTTGTCGAACAGCACCATCCCTGCATGTCACAGGGAATTCCATAGGCTTAATTTCATTGCGGTTATTTATTGCTTCGTCAATAGCCGTTTTCCATTCATTGCGAATACGGCTCCTCAGTTCTTCATCCGGATACGCAAGGGTCCACCACTGGTTGACGGACGGAATGTCAGACATTGTATAACCGAATAATTCTGTAAACTTCGGGCTTACATAGAGGGTATTTCCCTGTCTGTCCGAAAGAATTATCCCGACCGGTGCCAGCTCTGCAAAAAGGCGAAAACGTTCCTCGCTCTTCCGGAGTGAAGCCTCTGCCTTTTTCAGCCCTGACACAATAAGATATGTCGCCCCGACAACTATGATGTTCACAAATACAAATGTGGTTGAGGTAATAAGCCAGACAATATGGTCTGGTTCAGAAGGAAGGGTAATTGCAAAATTGGTCTTATAGCCAAACCCGAGGAATATAATAAAGGATATCACAAAAACAGCAAAAGCAGATTTGCCGCCAATTAAAAGGCATGCCAGAACAGCGGAACATAAAAACCATAATCTCGCCGAACTAACTAAGCCTATGGAGCTGAGGGAAACATATCCAGTTATAGCAATAGAAAAACATAAAATATAACTTCTCACATAATAACTTAAATTTTTCTTAAACAGTATAATCAGAACAACCGCATAAGCCCCGAATAGTGCTGAAAGTGATATCCATTTTTCTTCCTGGATGGCAGAGGTTATGGATGGTATCAGGGTAAAACCGCCAAACACAATACCAAAAGATAAAATAAAGAAAAGTGTGTACCCTCTGGAAATCCACTCGGGTGTTTGATGCGGTATCCTGTTTAACACAAATTTCCGGGCCGGGCTTCTTATCTTCATTAAGATGACCTCAAAATTGGATGCTGAATGCAGGCAAATAAAATAAATGAAGTTAATATCTTGCAACTATCATCCCTGAATAAATCGACCGTATCAGGTTTTGAATAACATTGGTACCATAAATTTTTTTCGGCCTCAGAAAATTCATGCAGTGGATAATTTATGCAACTCTGTCTCCACCCCACATTACATCTGCCAGTCCTTATTTTTTTTGCAAATCAAATCTGGACAGCCATAATAGACATATCTCACATCTTTAATTTATTAACCAAGCGAATCTAAAATCAGTTTAACTTTGATTCCAGTTTATCGGGGCAGGATCACTGGAATTTATTACCAAAATGCGGAACAATTTTATCCGGCAGCATGATCTTCAACGCGCACCAGGTTAAAATCTGCAAGAATACCGTAAAGGCTAGGCACCACAATCAGGACCAGAACCGTGGAAACTATCAGGCCAAACACAATAGAACACGCCAGTGGTATTAATATCTGGGCCTGGAGGGACCGTTCCGCCAAAAGGGGTAACAATCCGGCAATTGTCGTCACTGATGTGAGCAGGACGGCCCGAAATCGTTCCCTTGAGGCCAGTTTTGCAGCTTTAACAACACTTTTACCCTGTGTGGTGTGCTGTTTTATAAAGGTGACCAGTAAGATTGAATCATTTACCACAATACCGGCGAGTGAGATAAAGCCCATAATACTGGGCATGGCAATATCAAGGCCCATGATAAGGTGCCCCCAGATAACACCGATAAATGCAAAAGGGATCGTAACCATGACAACCAGGGGTTCCTGGTATGATTTAAACTGGAAACTCAACAGACAGAAAACACCGAAGATACCAATACCCAGAGCCTGAATCATTCCCCCCATAGATGTTTTCAGTTCTTTTTCCTGTCCTTCAAGACTGGTAGTAATGCCCGGGAATTCACGTTTGATTTCAGGCAGAAACCGTGCCCTGGTATCGGCTATAATATCAGCCGCATTCCCCTGTGAGGTATCCAGGTCTCCTGTCACCGTCACTGTCCGTATCCCATCAACCCTGCGGATACCGGCATATCCCCTTGATTCGGTTGTATTGGCCACGGCACTTAGCGGCACCCGATCCCCTTTGCCGTTCATCAGGTAAAAATGATCAAGACTCGCCAAGCTGTCTCGGTCTGAATCGGCAATCCGCAGGTTGACCTCGTAGGATTCATCTTTGACTATCATTTCTGATGCAGTGGTGCCGTAAAAGGTGTCGCGCAGCTGAGATGAGACCAATCGGGCATCAAAGCCTCTGGTTTTGGCCCCTTCTTTTAAAGTCACCTGAATTTCGGGTTTGCCGGGTCTTAAGTCATCATAGAGATCCGATACCCCTTGATACTGATACAGCCAGTTGATCAGTTTTGTGGAGGCCAGTTTCAGGTCATCCAGATTGTTTCCCTTAAATCGGATCTCGATAGGCAGGCCGCCAGGGCCAATGGCAGGTTCTTTAAAGGCCAGGGCCAGGGCATCTGGAATATCCCCGGATAGCTTCCGCCATTGATTGACGATCTGATCTATGGTGGTGGTCCGAATTTCGGCACTTAACAGATCAATAGAAACAGTGGCCACATGGGGGCCGGTTTCTCCGGCATCAGCATTGGTGCTGTAGATTACAGAGATATTCTCGATCAATGGGGCTTTTCCAGGCTGTTCCGGTGTCATTTCCCTGTTGATCTGCTCTGCCGCTTCCACAATTTTATCTACACAGGCGGTGGTGCGTGAAAGGGGGGTTCCTTGGGGAAACAGCAGTCTTGCCTGAATTACATCGCCATCGATTTCCGGAAAGGCCCGGATTTTCAAAACACCGCCGGCAATTATGGAGATCGATGCAATAAAGACAAAGATGACCATGCCAATAAAAAAATACCGGTAATCAATGGCCCGGTCCACAACCCAGCCGAGTATTTTTTCCCGGGTCCAGTCAAGGGTTTTGTCAATACCCTGTCGGAGCCGGTTGGGTGTTGAAGCATTGTCCTTTCCACGCAGGGAATGAAACAGGTGGTTCGGCAGAATACCAAATGCTTCAACCAGGCTGACAGAAAGCGTTAAAATCAGGATCACCGGAATCACATACAATACTTTGCCGATATCTCCTTTCATACTCAACGAAAGCGCACCAAAAACAAACAAGGTTGTCAGAAAAGAAGACAAGACCCCGGGTGCCACTCCGGTAATACCGTCCACAGTGGCTTGAAACCCTTTTTTGCCTTTTTCCAGGTTGGCAGCCACGTTTTCAGCAATCACAATGGCATCATCCATCAGAACACCAATACCGATCAGCAGCCCGACCATGGAAAGCATATTCAGCGACAACCCCATATGCTTCATGATGAAGAATGTCATTGCAAAGGATACGGGAAGTCCCATAACGACCCAGAATGAGAACCTGAATGGGAAAAAAAGAATCATGGCCAGAAAAACCAGCAGCAATCCCTGAAGGGCATTCTTCGCCAGCATTTGGAGGCGGTCCCGAACAATTTTTGATACATTCTGAGTCAGGGAAAATGTCATATCCGGCGGTGCGGCTGCCTGTTCTTTTTCAATGAATGCGGATACAGCATCCATGATATCCAGGGCATCTTCGGTTTTGGTTTTGTTCACCTGGAGGATTCCGGCCCGCTGACCGTTGAAAAGGATTTTATTTTCATCTTTTTCGAATCGATCCGTTATATTGGCAATCTCTTCAAGACGGATTTCCGCCCCTGCTTTTGCGGAAACAATCACCAGGTCACCCAGATCCTGTAATGTTTTTCGTTCTTCGCTGAAGCGGATCAGGACATCGGTATCCCGGGTTTCAAGACTGCCGGCCGGCAGATCAATATTCTGGGCACTGACGGCGGTTTTGATGTCTGAGACAGAAAGACCCAGCCGCATCATGTTATACAAAGGAATCTCAATGAGAAACTCATGCTCCGAAAATCCAAGGATCTCCACTTGAGAAATCAATTCTGTCTGTTTCAGCCGTGTTTTAAGATCTTCACAGTAAAATTTAAGATGAACCGGATCCATGGGCCCCGTGACAGCAATGGAAACCACTTGATCGGTCCGGTTCATCTGTTTTATAATAAGATCCTCTACCTCTTCGGGGAAATCATTAATCGCTTCAACTTCTGTTTTGATGTCATTTAAAAACTGGATAATATCCCCGTCTTCCACCATCTCAACGATGACCCGGGCCGAATTTTCCATGGCCGTGCTGCGTACTTCGGCAATATGACTGACAGAATCAATTGCATCTTCAATTCTCTGGCAGACAGAAATTTCAACATCTTCGGCTGTGGCGCCGGGATACACGGCGGTAATTTCAACGGCATCGATACTGAAATCCGGGAAGGTTTCTCTTTTCAGATCCCCGATGGAAATTGCTCCCAGGGCAAGAAACAGGACCATTAATAGATTGGCTGCAGTGGGATGGGCACTTAAATATGTGACCATTGTTTTAAACGGGTTCATATGCTTCCCCCTGCAGCACGGCGGTTGACTTGACGAACCTTTTCCTTATCTTCCAGAGGTTTTAGTTTCATGCCCTGGATTGCCGGCACCAGATCTGAAAGCACCAGCATTTCACCGTCTTTGACAACCGTGTTATTTCCATTATCAAGCACGGCAAGGTCTTCCATGATCAGTTCCAGATTTATTTTTCGGATGTCCAGGCGGTTATCTTCTCTGCAAATATAAATCTGGTTGTTATGGACCGCGCTTCTGGGGACAACAAAACGGTTTGTCAAGGGGCGGCCGGAAAGCATCACCTCAACATACATATTCGTTACCAGGGGTGGTTTTTTGCCCAGGACAAGATTGGCATACGGATTTTCCACGGTTACAAAAAAAGTCAATGTCCCTGTGTTTGGATCGATAGATTCACCGGTCCGTGAGAATTGGCCTTCCCATTCGATGTGATGTGTCTCTTCAAGGGGCAGACGGACCTTTGCGGTAATACCCATTGCCCTGCGGATTGTTTCAATGTCAGGGACCAGACCCATTGTTTCTTTGGCATCTTTAGGCATTAATTTGAAAAATTCTCTTGGACTCAGTTGTACGGGGATCTCTACCCTCTCGAGACTTTCTGCGGCCAGCAGTACTGTGCCTGCCGGAGCGAATTGGAAACGCTCGATATTGACCTGGGAAATCCGACCGTCAAAAGGTGCGCGGATTTCAGTTTTTGATACATCCAGTTGTCGTTCGGCTACCGAAGATTCACCGGATTTTTTTTGAGCCATGAGTGCTTTTTTCTGAGTCGGTATCAGATTCAGCGTGTTCTGCAGGTTATTGACAGTGGTCTGGCGGCTGAGTACATTGATCTCTTCTTTTTCAAGATCAGAGGCTGAGATATACTGCTTTTCGAACAGTTTCCGTTTTCTTTCCAGCTCTTGAACAGCAATGGCCAGTGATTTTTTTTCAATTGCCAGCAGGTGTTCCGTGTTTTTCCGGGACTGTTCCAGTTCATTGAGCTGGGCATCAATACTCATCACTTCTGCCACACCCTTGGATTCAGCCAGTCCATAGGACCGGGTATCTATTCGCAACAATACCTCGCCTTTTTTGATAAACTGGCCTTTTTTAATATTCTTGTCCATATATACCACCTGCCCGCTGACCTCAGGGATCGCCTGCCAGGTCCGGTAGGCTTGCACATAT
>JAABSA010000007.1 GCA_011390635.1 Desulfotignum sp.
GCACCGGCGGAAAAAGCCCCGGGCATGCCGCCGGCTTCGTTGCCGATCACCAGGCCTGCGCCGTTTTTGTCCACATAATCCAGGCCCTCGGCAATGGAGTCCACGATTTCTGCATTGATGGCGTTCATCTTGGTATGGAACTCCAGGCAGAACACGTCGTCTCCGATATCCACCAGGGAGGCGGAACCGTTTTCCATGACTGTCTTGTTATTGCCCTTGGCTGCGGCAATGGAGACCAGAGAATCGGGTACAGGCACGGGTTTGTAGGCGGCTGAAACAAAGTCATAAAAATACCGGACCCCGTTTTTCAGCTGGTAGAAACTGCTATGGCCGGCATCCAGCATGGCCTTGACATTGGCCGGAACTTCCAGGCCGTCAGCGGTCATTCTTTCCACGGCGTCTGCCACACCATAGGCATCCCAGAGTTCAAAGGGTCCCATCTCAAAGTTATAGCCCCATTTCATGGCATTGTCGATTTCAACGATGGTGTCGGCAATTTCCGGGATACGGTTGGCTGCATACTGAAAGGAGTTGGCTGCCAGTTTCCAGGCAAATTTGCCGGCTTTGTCATCGGCCTTGAGCACGATGTTGACCTTTTCGGTGAGGGTGCCGGCTTTTTTGGCTGCATCCAGGCAGGGAAAGGTGGGCCGCTCCAGGTCCTCATATTCCAGGGTGTCCAGGTTCAGCACCTTGCGGATCTTTTTCCACTCCGGGGTGAGTTCGGTTTTGTAGAACCCGGCCTTTGTCTTGTTGCCCAGCAGGTTTTTATCGGCCATTTTCTGTACAAAATCCGGCAGCTGCATGATGTCGCGCTGCTCGTCATCTTTGCACAGGTCATAGGAGTTTTGGGCCACATGCATCATGATGTCCAGGCCCACCAGGTCCGTGGTCTTGAAGATGGCGGTTTTGGGCCGTCCCAGGGCCGGGCCGAAAATGGCATCCACCTCGGGCACGGTGAGGCCGTCTTCCTGCATGAACCGCATGGCCGCGCTGATGCCCTGGATCCCGATGCGGTTGCCCACAAAGTTGGGGGTGTCCTTGGCCCATACAATGCCTTTGCCCAGGTTTTTCTCACCGAATTTGGCGATGAAGCCTAAGATTTCCGGCAGGGTGTCCTGGCCCGGGATCAGCTCCAGCAGGTGCATGTACCGCACCGGGTTGAAAAAATGGGTGCCCATGAAATGTTGTTTGAATTCAGCGGAAAACCCTTCGGTGATGTCCTGGAGGGGAATACCCGAGGTGTTGGTGCTCACAATGGCGCCGGGTTTTCTGATCTTTTCCACCTTCTGGAACAGGTTGCGCTTGATGTCCAGTCTTTCCACCACCACCTCAACGATCCAGTCGCAGTCCGCCAGTTTTTCAATATCATCGTCCAGGTTGCCGATGGAGATCAATGCGGCATCCTTTTTATTGAAGAACAGGGACGGAGATGATGCCAGGGCAGCGTCCAGTCCGGCTTTGACGATGCGGTTCCGGGCTGCCGGGTCGTTTTTTTCTTCATCCTTCAGGTCAAACGGCACAATGTCCAAAAGCAGTACCTTTACACCGGCACCGGCCAGAAGCGCGGCAATTCCGCCTCCCATGATACCGGACCCGATGACTGCGGCCTTTCTTATTTTTCTTACCATAATGTCCTCCTGTTGTAAGAGTGGTTAACCAGTTTGTTTTTATGAATGAGTATTCATTTTTGAATAACAGAAAAACCCCGGGGTTGTCAAGGAAAATAATTTCCCGGGGTTCAAGGAATAATCCCATTCAATTTCAAAATGTTAGGGGGCAATTGTTTGCATATGCGGCCCTGGCCGATCCACGAATGAAAGGAAAAGCAAATAATGAATTATCATTCATGTTTTCATGGGGAGGGTTCTTGAAAAATACAACAGGTTCTGATAAGTTGTTACGGCAATGCAATCAGGATGTGAATATATCTAAAACAGGTGGAGACAGGTTGATGCACCAGATACCGGCAAAGATTCAGGAATTTTTGGTTCTGAACATAGCTTCAGTTGCAGGGATGATCCGCACACTGCAGCGGCCATCGGGGGATATCCCCTGGCACACCGGCGGCAAAACAGATCCCTGGGACCTGGTGGAATCGGTGATGGGACTCAATACCGGGGGATATACCCAACAGGCCCGCCAGGCCCTGAAGTGGCTGGAGCAGCACCAGAACAAGGACGGCTCGTGGTTTTCTTCCTATGTGAATGAGATCCCCGAAGACAGAACCAGAGAAGCCCATATGGCCTGTTATATTGCGGTGGGCATGCTTCACGCGTATCTGATCACCAATGACCGGTCCTGGCTGGAATTGTTCTGGGGCACCATGGAAAAGGGAGTTGACTATGCCCTGGGTCTGCAGGTGCCCACCGGCGAGATCCATTGGGCAAAAAGCCCTGAAGGCAATATCGATCCCATGTCGCTGCTCTCAGGCTCCTCTTCGGTGTTCATGAGCCTCAAGTGTGCGTTGACCATCTGCCATATCCTGGACCGGCCCCGGCCGGTATGGGAAGACGCATGGTCCAGGCTGTCCCGTTCCCTCAAGGAAAACCTGCACAGCTATAACGTAAGCAAATCCAGGTTTTCCATGTACTGGTTTTATCCGGTGCTGTGCGGTGCCCTTCAGGGGGAAAAAGCCCGGGCCCGCATGGAAAAATACTGGCATAAGTATATGATAGACGGACAGGGGGCAAGGTGTGTGTCGGATCAACCCTGGGTGACCATCGCGGAAACCTGTGAACTGGTCCTGGCCCTTAATGCCATGGGCAGCCGCCAGAAAGCCAGGATCGTATTTTCCTGGATCCAGGACCGGGTGTATGACGACAAGACCTTCTGGTGCGGCTATACCTATCCGGACATGGTGATCTGGCCGGAAGAAAAGATATCCTGGACCAATGCCGTGGCCCTTTTGGCGGCAGATGCATTGTATGATCTGACCCCGGCAGCCGGGCTGTTCACCCATGCCAACTGGGACGGTCCTTTATACAAAAGCAAGTACAAAGGCAAGATCCGGTGATACGCGATACCCGGCCCTATTACATCAAAAAAGCCTGGTACCGGCTCCAGCATCTGTATGTGCGCCATTATCTGTCACCCCAGCTCACCTGCCTGGGGAAGTATCCGTTTATCATCAAGCCCTGGTATATTGAACTGTTCGGTGAACCCATCCGCATCGGCTCCCATGTGACCCTGCTGGGGTGTGCGGACAAAAAAACCCGGTTGACGGTCTGGTCCGATAAAAAAGAGATCCCGGGCATCACCATCGGGGACCATGTGCTCATCTCCCCGGGGGTGCGCATCAGTGCGGCCCACAGCATTACGATCAAAGATTCCTGTATGCTGGCAAGCCACTCATATATCACAGATTCCGACTGGCACGGCATCTATGACCGGTCTTTGCCGCCGTCCGACACCAGTCATGTGGTTCTGGAGGAAAATGTGTGGATCGGGGATTCCGCCATTGTGTGCAAAGGGGTCACCATCGGCGAAAACAGCATTGTGGGTGCCGGCAGCGTCGTGACATCAGACATTCCCGCCAATGTCATAGCCGCAGGCAATCCTGCAAAAATTATCCGCAGTCTGGATCCGGATAAAAAGATCATCACCCGTAAAGATAGATACGGGGATACGGTACAGATGACCCGGTTTCTGGAAGCATCGGAAAAACAAAACCTGGACGGCAATACGTTTCTGGGGTGGCTGCGGTCCTGGATTTTTCCGGGAAAACACCCTCCCTTTTGATGTCAGTGTGCATCCATGTTTTCCAGGACAGCCGTAACCTGTTCCAGGTACAGGGAAATTTTTTCAACATCAAAGGCCTGGGTGTGCTGGTGCAGTTTTCGGCCGAATTCTCTGAATGATGCCAGATCGAACTTTCGGGCCATCTCCATGAACTCTTCGGCAATGCACCGGGCATCTGATATTTTCATTCCTTCCTGAATATCAGGCAGCAGGGGAATGATTTTGGATTTTACCAGGGGCAAAAGATCCGGGTGCTGCATCAGGGCCCTCTGGAAATCCGGTTTGAAAAGGGTAGATATTGTTTGTGTTTCCCCGGTATCTGTTGCGGCAAAAACCGATGGTTGGTCATTGGCAGAAGACGACGCAGCAGGGTTTTTTGTATCGCTGATGGCCACTGCCGGCAGCAGGATTTCAAAGACACTGCCTTCTCCGGGCCGGCTGTCAAGGGTGATCTGGCCCTGCATCAATTCCACCAGACGCTTTGTGATGGCCAGACCCAGGCCGGTTCCCCCGTATTTTCTGCTGATATCGGCATTTTCCTGTTCAAAGGATTCAAAGATCAGCTCATGTTTGTCCTTTGGAATCCCCATGCCGGTGTCTTCCACCCGGAGTACCAGGTCCAGATTTTTGGGATATTGTTTTGCATGAATTCGGGCACAAAGCCTGATGTGTCCTTTTTTTGTAAACTTGACAGCATTTTCAATCAGGTTGGTCAGCACCTGGCGAATGCGTATTTCGTCCAGGCACAGGTAGTCGGGCATATCTGCATCGATCTGGATAAAAAACTGGAGTTTTTTCTGGGCAAGCCTGGTCTTGAACAGATGATGTGTTTCACTGAACAGGGTGTCCAGGGAAACCGGTTCCGTTTTAATGGTAAGCTTTCCAGCCTGTGTTTTTGACAGGTCCAGGATATTGGAAACAAGCCCCATCAGGTTTCTGCCGGCCATGGCAATGGCCTGGATATAGCTTTTCTGTTCGTCATCTTTGGCCATGGAAAACAGCACCTCGCTGAAACCGAGCACTGAATTCAGCGGGGTTCTGATTTCATGACTTACATTGGCCAGAAATTCGCTTTTTGCCTGGTTGGCTTTTTCCAGTTCAATCTCTTTTTGCTTCCTCACCAGAATTTCGGTGTTCAATGCCTGGTTCAGCAGTGTCAGGTTCCGGGTGCGCTCCTCCACCCGGGTTTCCAGCTCCTGGTGGGAACGCTGTAATGCCTGTTCTGCAATTTTGCGCTGGGTGATATTCCGGGAGTTGATAACCACTCCCTGGATGGCGGGGTGATCCAGCAGGTTGTTGCTGATGGATTCCAGTGTGCAGTAATAATTTTCATGGTGTCTGAATCTCTGTTCAGTGGTCATGTCCGGCAGGGTTCCCTGGATACGCCTTTGAAACCGGGCATGGGCGGCATCACGGTCTTCAGGATGAAGAAAATCAAAGGCATTGGTTCCTATGAGAAATTCGGGCTCATACCCCAGTATCCTTTGGGTGGATGGGCTCACATACCTAAAATTTCCCCGGGCATCAAGGATCCAGATCAGGTCACTGGCATTTTCAATCAACGCCCGGAAATGTTCTTCACTGTATTGCAGGGCAGTCAGGGTTTCCTTGAGCCGGAATGCCATTTTGTTGAATTCTTTTGCCAGACGTCCGAATTCATCATCGGACTGGATGGGGATCCGGGTGTCCAGCTCTCCATTGCCGATTTTGCCCGCCCCCTGGACCAGGTCCTGCAAAGGCCGGGTCAGCCGGCGGGTCAGCAGCATCAGGGCCAGGGAGATAACAAGGGCGGCAAATGCACCCATGGCATACAGGTATGGCCGCATGCGGCTGGCAACCCCATAGACTTCTTCCATGGGATCCACCGCAAGTACATACCAGCCCCAGGGGTCGAAATAGGCAAATCTGGCAAGACTCTTCTCCTGGTTCATATCCAGTAACAGTCGGTTTGTTTCTTTTTGAAGGTCTTGAAACCAGACGTCTTTGCTCACGTCCGTATTGACCATGTATTTACTGGGATGAAAGATGATGGTGCCTTCTTTGTCCACACCAAAGATATATCCCAGCTCGCCCACGCCGATGTCGGCAATTTCCACGGCTGCATCCATCTTTGCTTTGGCAATGCTTGCGGCAATGGTTGCCAGTCCGTATTCATGCAGCATCTCTTCCTGGGCGGTGACAATGACCATGGCTTCGGACAACCGGGTGTCCAGCCAGGTTTCCCCCAAATCAACAAGGGCGGTGCGGGAAAAATAATAGGTGGTTCCCACAATGGTGAACAGAGAAAAAATAACCAGAGGCAGGGTGGTCAAAAGTATTTTGGTGTAGGTATTCATCTAAAAGCAAAATATCGGGGATGTAAATTTTTTGCAAATGAAAAATTGATGATTACCATAGTTGACAGTTTAACTGCTGAAAACACCAGTCCGGCATGAGTATCACCGGGAAAAACAGGAGGAAGTGTATGGCCCGCAAAAACCTGACCTTGCCCGTAACCGGCATGAGCTGTGCCAATTGTGCCGCCAGTATTGATAAAAACCTGTCCAATATGGCGGGTATTGTTGATGTCGGTGCCAGTTTTGCTACAGAAGGGGTGCGGGTGACATTTGATTCGGAAAAGACAGATCTGCAAAAAATAATCGCAAAAATCAAGGACCTGGGATTTGATGTGCCTGTAGCCGCGGCAGATGTGCCGGTAACGGGCATGAGCTGTGCCAATTGTGCGGCCAGTATTGAAAAAACCTTGAATCACAAGACCGAAGGCGTGGTGGATGCATCCGTGAACCTGGCATCCGAGCGGGTCAGTATACGCTATATCCGCTCAATGGTAACCCTGGAGGAGATGGGGCGCAACATCAAAGACCTGGGATTTGAATTGATCCTGACCGATGATGACACAGATGCCGCTGGTGTGGAAGAGATTGCCCGGAACCGGGAGATCAGGGATCAGACAAGAAAATTTGTCATCGGAGCTGCTTTTGCCCTGCCCCTGTTCATTTTGAGCATGTCCAGGGATTTTGGTTTGACAGGGGCCTGGAGTCATGCAGCCTTCATGAACTGGTTCTTTCTGTTTCTTGCCACCCCGGTGCAGTTTTATACGGGGATGGACTATTACATAGGTGCGTATAAGGCATTGAAAAACCGGTCCGCGAACATGGATGTTCTCATTGCTTTAGGGTCGTCTGTGGCCTATTTTTATTCGCTGGCCATCCTGGTGGTGCCCGCCCTCACAGGGCATGTATACTTTGAAACCGCTGCCGTAATCATCGTGTTGATCAAATTCGGAAAACTGCTGGAAGCCAGGACCAAAGGAAAAACCGGGGGTGCCATAAAAAAACTCATGGGCCTTGCCCCGAGAAACGCCACCCGCATTGAAAACGGAGAAAAAATGGAAGTTCCCATCAGCAGCGTGCAGCAGGGGGATATGCTGCTCATCCGTCCGGGAGAACGCATTCCCGTGGACGGTGAGGTGATGGAGGGAAAATCCACAGTGGATGAATCCATGCTCACGGGTGAGCCCATTCCCGTGGCAAAATCCAAAGGCGATATTGTGACCGGAGGTACTGTCAATGGAGACGGCCTGCTGCAGATGCAGGCCACCCGCGTGGGAAAGGACACGGTCCTGGCCCAGATCATCCGCATGGTCCAGGAGGCCCAGGGCAGTAAAGCCCCGATCCAGGCCCTGGCAGACCGGGTGGCAGCGGTGTTTGTGCCGGCGGTCATTATCATCGCCCTGGTCACCTTCGGGATCTGGTGGATGGTCACGGGTGAATTTGTGCCCTCCATGATCCGCATGGTGGCGGTACTGGTCATTGCCTGTCCCTGCGCTTTGGGGCTTGCCACACCTACCGCCATCATGGCAGGCACAGGCAAGGGCGCGGAAAACGGGATCCTGTTCAAGCGCAGCCAGGCATTGGAAACAGCTGCCAAACTTACCACCATTGTGCTGGACAAAACCGGTACCATCACCCTGGGAAAACCGGATGTAACAGATCTTTTGCCCGCATCCGATGCACAGATCTCTGCGGAAGAGCTGCTGGTTCTGGCAGCCTCTCTGGAACAGGGATCGGAACATCCCCTTGGCAAGGCAGTGGTACTCAATGCCCAAAAAAAGAAGCTGGTATTAACGGACCCAAAAGAATTTACGGCTTTTCGCGGGGATGGTGTGCAGGGGATAATCAACGATCGACACCTTCGGCTGGGCAAACCCGGATGGTTTGAAGAGCGGGTGACCAAAGGTCTGGATAAACAGATCCGGCAGCTGCAGGACCAGGGCAAAACCGTGATGGTGCTGGTCCGGGAAGACCGGGCACTGGGTCTGGTGTGTGTATCCGACGTGGTCAAGCCCGAATCGAAGCAGGCCATTGCATCTTTGCAAAAAGAAGGACTGCGGGTGGTGATGCTCACCGGGGATAATGCAGCCACAGCCCGGGCCATCGGCTCCCAGGTGGGGGTGGATGATATTGCGGCCGATGTCCGTCCGGAAGAAAAAGCCGGCAAGATTGCAGAAATACAGCAGACCACCCCCTGGGTAGGCATGGTGGGGGACGGCATCAATGATGCGCCGGCCCTGGCCAAAGCGGATGTGGGATTTGCCATCGGTACGGGCACGGATGTGGCCATTGAGACCGGGGATGTGATCCTGTCTTCGGGAAAGCTCACCGGCATTCCCACGGCCATTGCCATCAGCCGCCGCACCATCGGCACCATCCGCCAGAATCTGTTTCTGGCCTTTGTCTATAATATCGTGCTGATTCCCGTGGCTGCAGGCGTACTGGCACCTTTTGACATGTTCCCGCAATTTTTGCGCCAGCTGCATCCCATACTGGCGGCCCTGGCCATGGCAGCCTCCAGTATTTCGGTGGTGAGCAACAGCCTGCGGCTGTATACAGCAGATATAACCCGCAGATAAGAAAGGAGAAAAAATGGACCCAAAACCGGTGCTGGAAATATTTTCCGATTATGTCTGACCCTGGTGCTATTTCATTACCGGGCGTATTGAAAAACTGCAGCAAAATGTTGATATACAGATCATATGGCGGGCCTTTCCGTTGCATCCGGACACCCCGGAACAGGGGATTTCGCTTGAAGAACTGTTTGCCAAAAAAAGAATGGATGTGGATGTGGACCAGGTGATGGCCCACCTGAAGAAAACCGCTTCCAAACTGGGCCTTCCCATGGGGGACCGGCGCAAAACCTATAACAGCCGCCTGGCCCAGGAGGTGGGGCTGTGGGCCCAGAGCCAGGGAAAAGGCCATGTATTTCACGATGCCGCTTTCCGGGCCTATTTTGTGGACGGCAGAAACCTGGCACAAAAATCCGTACTCATGGGCCTGATACAATCGACAGGCCTGGATTTGGATGCCGGAGAAAAGGTCATTGATGACCGGTTGTTTTCCGATGCCGTGGATGCGGACTGGCAATTGTCCGGGCAAAAGCAGGTCACTGCGGTGCCTACCTTTATCATGGGCCTGGAAAAACTGGTGGGGGCACAGCCCTATGAAACCCTGGAAAAAATGGTTTCCCGGAACATGGCCTGAGATATTTCAAAGACAATTGTGAAAACTACCGGGATCTGGTAAACAAACCCATGACTTTTCATCTTGCAGATATCATGGACCTGGAATACCTGCTGGCCCTGGATGAACAGGTGGATACACCGGAACAAACCCGGGCTGTTGCAGCCCGGGACCGGGATATCTTCCGCCAGCTGGATGCGGCAGATATGTCCGATGCAGACCTGCTTTTGTCCTGGCTGTCATTCAGGAAACTGGTTTTTTTCGACCAGGCCGGTCACAAGGGGCAGGCCCGGCTGCCCGGAAGGGTATATGCCGGTCTCTGGCGATGGATGGCCTATGGCCTGGCTTTTTTCGGGGGCTTGGCCGGTCTGGCCCTTTCCTATACATTTTTGGCCTACCATGGTGTCCGGCCGGTGAATGTGGCCTTGTTTTTATCCATTTTCATCCTGGTGCCGGCGGTGTTGTTCCTGGTGACCCTGGCAGGACTGGTGATCCGCAGATTTCGGCGGTCCGGTCCAGGCCATGGCGTTTTTTATACCCTGGTGTCTGGTTTTTTGTTCAGGATGCTGCCGAGATTGCTGGAAAAGATATGGGCCAGAACCGGAAAAGTTGAGACCGGTAAAGACAAGGCTTTTTTGGATGAGGTCATTTTTTTTATCAACAGCAAAAAAAATGCCTATGGATTTTTATTTTTTTGGCCCGTTGTGATCCTGGTGTCCGTGTTTGCCCTGTTTTTTTCCTTCGGGGCCTTGGGGGGCACCCTGTTCCGGGTGGCAGTCAGTGATGTGGCATTCGGCTGGCAGTCCACACTGGCGGCCACCCCTTCTGTGGTGCATGATCTGGTGTCTTTGGTGTCCTTTCCCTGGGCCGCCTGGGTGCCGGATTATCTTTCCGGTCCCACCCCGGCACAGATCGAAGGGTCCCGGATTATCCTCAAACAGGGCATCGCTTCTCTGTCCACCGGCGACCTGGTTTCCTGGTGGCCGTTTTTATGCCTTGGCATGGTGTTTTATGCGGTTCTGCCCCGTCTGGTGTTGATCGCAGGGGCTGTGGCTGCCCAAAGGATGTGCCTGCACCGGTTTGATTTTCACCAGCCGCGATTCCGGCGCCTGCTCGTCAGGATGAAATCGCCGGTCATGGACATCGGGTTCACCGAAACATCAGGGGATTTGCATGCGTTCAAACCTGTGCAGCCCCAAGAGCACAGGCCGCGCCAAAAACACCAGGATCACCAGGATCACCTGCCGGATCATCCAGGGCATGCGATCCATTATACGGCAGATTCAAACGCACAGCCCAGGCAGAATAAGACAGAAAACCAGGTATCCGGCACCGGAGCCGGGGTGGCCGCCGATATGGTCATCGGCACCCCTGCCGTGGTTCTGGCGCCGGCATCAATCTGGGACAAAGATGCCCTGGACCGGATTTTACAGCTGTTGCGCCGGCAGTTTTTACTGGATGTTCACACGGTGATTCCCATTGCCCTGGACCCTGATACAGATCCCGGGCTGCTGACACCTGCAATCCTGGATGGCGCAGATCCTGTGGTTCTGCTCCAGGAGGTATGGCAGCCTCCCATTCGCGGTCTGCTGCATTATCTTGTCCAGCTCAAGCAGGGGGTATTGCATGATAAAAATCTCTGGGTGCTGTTAACCCGGGCACCGGAAGAGGAAAATCCGGGCGTTGCCGACGGAGATATGGATTTTACGGTCTGGCAGACCAGTGTCGGCAAACTGGGATATCCGGATATTCTGGTGGAAAGGATACGTCCATGACATCAGGGTCCATGACAACAAAACCCATGGCCGTTCCGGAATTTGCCGTACTGGGACATCCCAATGAAGGCAAGTCCTCTGTGGTATCCACCCTTACCGAGGATGACCAGATCCGGGTCAGCCCTGTTCCCGGAGAAACCACGGTGTGCCGGACCTATACCGTTACAATGGATGGCCGGGATATCATCCGGTTTGTGGATACCCCCGGTTTCCAGGTGCCCAGACAGACCCTTGCATGGTTCAGGGCATATGAAGGCGATCCTCATCGTATCCTGGAGCAGTTTGTCTTGACCCATAAATCTGACCCGTTTTTTGCCGATGAATGTGAGCTTTTCGCACCGGTGGCCGGGGGGGCGGGCATTATTTATGTGGTCAACGGGTCCAGGCCGGTGCGGGAAGATGATCTGGCGGAAATGGAGATCCTGCGGCTCACCGGCAGGCCCCGCATGGCTGTCATCAATTCCAAGAACAGTGAAAAAGACTATACCAGAGAATGGCGCCGGGAGTTCCGCAAACATTTCAATGCCATCCGGATCTTTAATTCCAACACCGCCAATTTCCATGAGCGGATCAGTATGCTGGAAAGCCTTACATCCATTGACCAGGAATGGGAACCCATCCTGAAGCAGGTGGTCCGGGCGTTTACACAGGAATGGGAAAAACGCAACCGCCTGACCTGTGCCTATATCACCCATGCCATTGAAAAGAGTTTGGTTTTTTCCATATCCAGGACAGTGGATGACATGGCCGACCCGGTCCTGGCCAGGGAAAATCTGTCCAAAACTTACAGAGAAAAGGTCAGGGAAATTGAAACCTCCCTGTTTCACCATATTCGGTCGCTGTTCAAACACCAGGTGTATGAGGTGTCTCTTCCGGGATATTCCGTGCTCCAGCATGATCTGTTTGCACAACAGACCTGGGAGCTGCTGGGACTGACCGGAAAGCAGCTGGCCGCTGCCGGCGCCGTTTTGGGGGGTACCATGGGGATTGTGGCGGACACCGCGGCCCATGGCCTGAGCTTCGGGTTGTTCACCGCCATCGGCGGTATTCTGGGGGCGGGATCTGCGGTGATGGGCGGCAGGCGCATGGCCCGGCGCAATCTTGCCGGCATCCGTCTGGGCGGTGACCGGATCCGGGTGGGGCCCAATGAAAACCTGCAATTTTTGTATATTCTTCTGGACCGGGCCCTGATCTACTATTCCCATATCATTAAACGCCCCCATGGTCGGCGGGATATGGGAAAACCCCCGGCAGGACAGGATGACCCAATAGCCAAGCTGGGATTTTCCGCCCGGATGACACCGGCCCAGCGCAGGATATGCGTCCGGTATTTCAGGGCGGTCACCGGCCGCAGACTGATCCGGGATAAAAAAGCAGAGCTTGCATTTGCCGTGCTGGTGCAGACCCTGCTGGAAGAGATCGCAAAACAGACAATAACGTAAGCAAGTTATGTAAAAAAAGGAGGGTATGCCAGGCCATGTTAACCCATCTGTTCAGCCCGATTCAAATAGGAAACCTCACCGTGAAAAACCGGCTGATGATGTCTGCCATGAGCATTAATTTCGGGGTGGATCAACACTGCCATGTGACGGATCAGCTCATTGCGTATTTTGTGGAACGGGCCAGAGGCGGTGCCGGCATGATGCTGGTAGGGGGCGGCAGTGTGCACCCCGGTGGCCAGGAACTGCCGGATCTTCCCCAGATGTATGATGATTCCTGTATTCCTGGATTGAAAAACATGGTGGCGCAGGTGAAACCCCATGGGGCAAAGTTCGGGGTCCAGCTCATGCACGGGGGCCGCCAGTCTTATCTGCCTGAAAAAGTGGCCCCGTCCGCTATTCCTGCTCCGGCTGTGGTGAAAGGCGCGGTCCGTGCCCTGGAAATCGATGAGATCTCCCTTTTGACGCAATGTTTTGGTGAATCAGCCCGGCGGTGCCGGGAGGCGGGGTTTGACTTCATCGAGATCCACGCGGCCCACGGATACCTCATCAACCAGTTCATGTCACCCAATGCCAACATCCGGACCGACCAATATGGCGGCAGCTTTGAAAACAGAACTCGGTTTTTGTTTGAAATTCTGGCGGATATCCAGAAGAAGGCAGGCAATGATTTTCCCGTGGGTATCCGCATCAATGGCAATGATTATATGGAAAACGGCTGGGATCTGGCCGACACCCTCAGGCTGGCCCCGCTGCTGCAGGCAGCGGGCGCCGCTTATCTGCATGTGTCCGCCGGGGTGTATGGGTCCACGGAATTGACCATTCCATCCATGTATACCCCCCAGGGATGTTTTGTGCATCTGGCCGAGGCGGTGAAAAAAACAGTGGATATTGCTGTCATCACCGTGGGCCGGATCAAGGACCCGGCCCATGCCGACCGGATCATTGGCAGGGGCCGGGCAGACATGGTGGCCCTGGGCCGTTCCTTTCTGGCCGATCCATGGTATCCGGAAAAGGCGAGAACCGGCAGGACCCATGAGATACGCCCCTGTGTGGGGTGCTGCCTGGGATGCATCCACGCGGTGCTGGCCAAGGAACCAGGGGGGTGTGTGGTGAATCCGGATGTGGGGCGCGAATATCTGCTTGCAAATGAAACCAGGTCCAGGAAAAAAGCAAAAATACTGGTGGCAGGGGCAGGTCCGGCTGGTCTGGCCGCAGCCAGAGAATTTGCCCTGGCCGGCCATGATGTCCTGGTGTGTGAGCAGGGCCCGGAATCCGGCGGACTGCTGGGCCTGGCTGCCAAAGCCCCCGGCCGGGGTGAGCTGGCGGACATCCTCACGTTTTTCAATCGGGAAATAACGCGCCTCAACGTTGATATCCGTTATCATACCCCGTTGTCCAAAGAACTGCTGGCGCAGGAAAGACCGGATCATGTGGTGCTGGCCACAGGGTCCCTGCCGGAAATGCCGGTGATCAAAGGGCTTTTTACCACCCGCATGTCCCTTGTAACCGGTGTGGACCTGCTCATGGGCAAAGAGATGGCCGGCGACATGGTCATTGTCCTGGGCGGGGGCATGTCCGGCCTGATTGTGGCGGATTTTTTGGCGGACCAGGGAAAAACGGTGGTGGTGCTGAACCGCAAAAAAAGTTTTGCCGAAGAAATGTCTTCCAATGACCGGTATTACCTTCGGGAACGCCTGAAAACAAACCGGGTCACCCTGTACAAAAAAGTGGCTGTCCAGGCCTTTACCCCTGATGGGGTGAAATTTACCTCCAACGGGAAAAAAGAGGCACTGCACGGATGGGACACCGTGGTGATTTCCGAAAAACACCAGGCAGTGCGAACCGCAAAAATCCTGGAAAAAGAATCCCGGGCGCAGTTCCACCTGATCGGGGATGCAAAAACCCCCCGCCACCTGATGTACTGCAGCAGCGAGGCACAAGAGCTGGCCCGGTCCATGTGATTTATTCCGGCAGTGACTCCGGTTGTTTTCCACCCGGTTCACTGCCGTTATGAACATATCCGTTTGCGACTATTCGATCTCAAAGCCCCGTTCCCCGTGCAGGGCGTTGTCCAGGCCGGCCTGTTCTTCCTGGGCATCCACCCGCAGGCCACTTGTGAGAAACCGGGTGACATATACCACCGCCAGGGTGGCTGTGGCGGAAAAGGCGATGGTGGCCAGGATGGAGACGAGCTGTATCCAGACCTGGCCCGGATTGCCGTAAAAAAGCCCTGCAGCGCCTTCGGTGACAGCAGGGGAGGCAAACAGCCCGGTGGCCAGCGCCCCCCACATGCCGCACAGCCCGTGGATCCCGAAGGCATCCAGGGAATCATCATACCCCAGTTTCTTTTTGAGAATCACCACGCCAAAATATCCGATGGCGCCTGACAAGGTACCGATGATCAGTGAGTAGGGAAGGGTGACAAACCCGGCGGCCGGGGTAATGGCCACCAGGCCGGCAATGGCTCCGGATGCCATACCCAGCAGGGTGGGTTTCTGGCTCAGCTTCCACTCCAGGAACAGCCATGCCAGTCCGGCAGAAGCTGCAGCGGTATTGGTGACCAGAAAAGCGGATGCAGCAACCCCGTCAGCTGCCAGCTCACTGCCGGCATTGAACCCGAACCACCCGAACCAGAGCAGGGCCGCTCCCAGGGCGGTGAATGCCACCGAAGACGGGATCATAGGCTCTTTGCCGTATCCGTTGCGTTTGCCCAGGACCAGGGCCAGCACCAGACCGGAAACACCGGCATTGATATGGACCACATTGCCGCCGGCAAAATCCAGGGCGCCCATGTTGTGCATCCAGCCCCCGCCCCATACCCAGTTGCATACCGGGGCATACACAAAGGTAATCCAGAGAATGGAAAAAACGATCCAGGCGGAAAATTTCATGCGGTCCACCACCGATCCCAGGATGATTGCCACGGAAATACAGGCGAATGTCATCTGGAACATGACAAATATCAGGGTGGGGATGGTGCCGGAAACAGATGCGGCATCAATCCCGTTCAGCATAAAATGCCCCAGGCTGCCGATGAACAGACTGCTGCTTTCCCCGAATGCCAGGGAATATCCCCATCCCACCCAGACCAGGCTGGCCAGGCAATAGGCGGCAAATGTCATGGCAATGGTGTTGAGCAGGTTTTTGTACCGGGACATACCCCCGTAAAACAGCGCCAGACCCGCCGGGGTCATCATCATGACCAGGGCAGTGGACATGGTTACCCAGGCCGTATCTCCGGAATCAATGGTGCCGTCTGCGGCAAAACATGTGGCGGTACCTGTCAATAAAAGACCAATAGTCATGAGCCAGTATTTCGATCCCATGGTGATTTCCTTTCTTTTGCAATGGTTTTTAAAAATTTCTGTAAAATTGTCCTTCAGTATTGAGCAAATCACATGCCAGAAATGGAAGTCCGTGGTAAAAAATATTGTAACCATCTGAATTTAAAATATATATGCGTATTTCTTCAAATTATATTTTTTATCAAAAAACAATAGCTTTGAAAATATAATTCATTTTTGTAATTTATATTGCTATTTTTTTCTACAATATCGTAATAAAAATTATTGTGTACAAATTTTACATTTGATGCCAATCAAGGGAAGGACTTTTGTAACCAGGCAGCCGCAAGTGATTTTCAATGCAGAAATAGTAGTATGGCCAGATAAGTAGCAATTGTTACATTTTTGTTTTTTTATGGCACCAGCCGGGCGGTCTCCACGGTCAGGGTCACAGCTCCCCATTCAGACATTACGGTGCCGGTGAGAAAATAGGGCTTTTCATACCCCAGCATGTGGCAGAACCGGTCATATGCCTCGGGAAAGAACACGGTTTCCAGGATACCGGTCTCATCTTCAAAGGTACGAAAGGTCATGGGGTCCCCATGGCGGGTTTTCACCTTTTTGCCGGTGATGGGCCATCCGGCAAAGGTGATTCGTTTTCCCACATAGTGATGTACCTGTTCTGCCTTGATGGTGCCGATCCGGGCAATGATATCCTGGAACAATATGATGGGGTGGCAGGCACACAAAAATCCCAGGGCATGAAATTCTTTTCTCAGACGAAGCAGAGGTTTTTCCAGTGGCAGATCCGGTACAGGTACCTGCTGCGGGCCTGGGACCGGGTCAAATAATTGCAGGTCTTCCGACACCTGCATTTTTTGTTTTTGCCAGGCAGCCGCACCCCACAGCAGCCGTCCCCTGTTTGTGTCTTCCGGGGTATTGAAACAATCCAGGCTGCCGCTGTGAATCAAAGAGGGTATTTCATTTTCCCGGGGTGTCACCCGGTTCAGAAAATCGGCGAACCCGGTAAAAGGGGCGGTATTCCGCTGGTGTAAAATTTTTTTCATGGTGGTTTCAGACAGGTCCCGAACCGCCATCAGTCCCACCTGCAGGGTCATCTCTTTTCCCTGCCAAAGGATGTGACTGGTGCGCACATCCGGGGGCAGAATGGTCACCCCCATGCGCCGGGCTTCGGACACATAGGCAAAAGTGGAGTAGAACCCGCCCTGGTTGCTGATGACGGCAGCCATGAACTGGGCAGGATAGTGGGTCTTGAGATAGGCTGCCTGAAAAGATACCCGGGCATAGGAGGCGGAATGGGGTTTGCAGAAGGAATAACCGGAAAAGGAAAGGATCATCTGCCAGATTTCCTGCATAGTTTTTTCAGGCACGCCCTGACTGGCTGCTCCGGCTGCAAACTGCCGGTAATAGTGCTGTAATTTCCGGGTATTGTCTTTTTTGGACAGAATTTTTCTCAAGCCGTCTGCCTGGGTATGGCTGAACCCGGCCAGGGTCACTGCCACCCGGGAGACATCTTCCTGGAAAACCATAAGCCCCAGGGTCTCATGGAGCACATTTGCCAGCAGCGGATGAAGGGGCTGCCACTGCCCGGTGCGCAGCCGTCGGATATAATCATTGATGAATCTGTTCGCTGCCGGCCGGATCATGGAAGAATGAATGACCACATGACGAAAATCCCCTTTTTTTGATTTTTGCTGGAGCAGGCGCATGGCCGGGCTTTCAATGTAAAAACAGCCCATGGTGTTGCCCCGGGCCACTGTCCGGCAGGTTGCGGGATCATCTTCCGGATCCTGTTTTTCAAAGTCATGGAACGGTCCCTGACGGGTTTCAATGGCGGCAATGGTATCCCGGATCACCCCCAGGCTCCGGTTGCCCAGCAGGTCGATTTTCACCAGGCCGGCGGCCTGGGCCCCGTCCTTGTCCCACTGGATCACGGGGATGCCTTTGGCTGCGGTTTCCACCGGTACATAGGTATGAATGGGCTCCGGGGTAATGACCACCCCGCCCGGATGAACGGACATGTACCGGGGGATGCCGATAATGGTCTGGGCAAGGGCCATGATCTCGGGCCATGGCGTCGAAAAATCCAGGTGCCGGCATTCTGCCTGATGCCGGATGTGGTCCAGCAGGTCCGGGGAAGCATCGGTCAGGCGCCAGAACCAGGGCAGGCGTTTGCACACCCGGGAGATTTCCCCTTCCGGCAGGCCGAACACCTTTGCTGTTTCCCGTACAGCCATTTTCGGCTGAAACAGGATATGACTGGATACCATGGCCGCATGCCCGGGATAATCTGCCAGTACCTGCTGCAGGATGCTGTCCCGTTCATCCCAGGCAAAGTCAATGTCGATATCCGGGGGATCCTGGCGGCCGGGATTGAGGAACCGCTCAAAATACAGATCAAATTTTATGGGGCACACATTGGTTATGCCCAGGCAATAGGCCACGATGGAAGCGGCTCCGGAACCCCGGCCGCAGGTGTGCGATGCCTGGCTGACGATCTTTTGCACCACCAGAAAATAGGCACAGAAGTTTTTTTGGGAAATAATGGCCAGTTCATGGGTGATGCGGTCCATGACTTTTCGGGGCAGAGGGGTGCCATACCGCCCGGCCGCTCCCTGGAGTGTCTTTTGCTGCAGCTGCAGGGCGGCATCGGCGTGACTGCCTGTAAACGGCGGCATGACCACCCCGAAATCCGGTTTATGGAAGCAGATCTTTTCTGCCAGCACATGGGTGACATCAACCGCTTCCGGAAATGTGTGAAACCGTTTGGCATACAGGGTTGGCCCGCCGAAAAATGCATTGGCAGGTGCCAGCTGGGCCGGGGACAACCGGCTGGTGCAGGTGTTGTTCCGGATGGCCCGAAGCAGGGTATGGGTGCGGATATCTTCGGGTGTTGAAAAAAAACTGCCGGGAGAGGCAACCACGGGAATATTGTTTTCTCTGGCGGTCCGGCACAAGGGATGGTTTCGGGACATGGCCGTGCGGGGCATATGGGCGGCCAGATCCACGCCGTGACCATGCCAGGAGGCCAGCATGTCCGCAGATTTGGTCAATACCAGCAACCCGGTCTGGAATGCGGGCAGATCCTGTTTCAGACTGAATGTTTTGTCCTGGTGGCGCCGGGTCAAAAGCCGGGTCAGGCTGGCATATCCTTTTGCGGTTTTCACCAGGCACACGGCCCGGTCAGGTCCTGACCTGTCCGTGATTTCCGCCCCGATGACCGGCGTGATGCCCGCCTTTTCACAGGCCGAAATGAACAGCCACATCCCATACAGGTTATCGGTGTCGGTGAGCGCCAGACAAGAATATCCAAGATCCCGTGCCTGTTCCGCCAACTGGTTTACCGAAGCGGTTCCCCACATGAGAGAATAATGGGACCTGGTGCACAAGGGGATCATAGGGGATGATTGACAGCATGACGGCAGGCCGGGTGCAGTGCGGATGCCGCCTGGACCGCCCCGGAGCCAAAGCGCTTTCGGATACTGTCCATTGCCGTGAGCACGGTGAGCTGTTTTTGTTCCCTGGCGGATTCTTCGAACAAAAGGAGCTGGGTTATGGCAGGAACCGGTTTCCGGCAGGTCAGGGCCAGATGGCGGATGCCGACCCGGCGGGTCTGGGCCTGGTTCAGCAGCCGGATTGCTGTTTTATACAGCACCATGTCATTGGCGGTGGGTGTCTGCATGGTCCGGCATGCCCGGGACTGGATGCCGTCGGTATAGGACAGGTCAAGACATAGGTTGCCGGCCGCCAGGGCCCTGTGCCGCAGCCGGGCCCCTATTTTTCCGGACAGGGTGCAGACAATGTTTTGCAGCAGGCCGGCATCATTGGTGTCTGTGCTGCATTCGTGGTCTGTCCGGATGGTATCGGTCCGGTCCGGAACCACCGGGTCCGTATCCATGCCCCGGACCAGATCATGGATGGTTTTTGCCCTGCGGGGAAATGGAATATACAGCTGGTCCAGGGTCAGCGCACGCACCTGGGAGATGGTGGTCAGGTTGAATGCGGACAGTTTTTGCAGGTCATCATGGCCAAGACCCGGTATCAGATGCAGTGGCAGCGGGGCTAAAAAATCCGCTTCATCACCTGGTTTTACAATGTATTCTCCCCTGGGTTTGACCAGGCGGGTCGCAACTTTGGCCACCAGTTTGCCGGCGGCCAGGGACCAGATGGGATCCAGGCCGATGTGTTTGTGTATCCGGTTTTTCAGCTGTAAAGCCACGTCCGCAGGGGGGCCGTGCAGGCGGCTGGTGCCGGTGATATCCAGAAAAAAATGGCCGTCCCGGATGCCGGACTCAACCACCGGGGTCAGGGCCAGGGCCTGGTGACAGATGGCGGTCATGACCCGCTCATATCGGTTGAACCGGGGCGGCAGGATAGTGATGTCCCTGCACCGCTGCCGGGCCCGGGACAGGGGCATGCCTTTGCAGATGCCCTGGTTGAATGCCGTGTCATTCATGTCATAGACCACCGCCCTGGGCGTTCCCACCGGCGCGATGACTACAGGATAGCCTTTGAGGCCCGGTGACAGCAGGATTTCCACGGATGCGGCAAAATCCGCCACATTGAGATGGATGATGGACCGGTACCGGCGCATGATTTGCATCATCCGTGTTCAGTGGTCCATGGCCCGGGGCGGCCGGATAATCCCGATGACCTTGCCCTGGATCAATATGTCGTCAAATTTGTACATTCGGGATGTGAATTCCGGGTTTTCCGGCCGCAGTTCAATGGCATCCGGATGAAGAAAAAACCGCTTTACCGTGGCCTCTTCCCGGTGAATCAGTGCCACCACGATCTCCCGGTTCCGGGCATATTGCCGGGGCCGGCAGATGGCAATGTCCTGGTCCAGTATGCCGGCATTTCTCATGGATGATCCGACAATTTTCAGGGCAAACAGGTCCTTGCCCGGATATACGGCACTATCCACCAGTATGGATCCTTCCCATTCCTGCTGGGCGTACAGGGGCAGGCCGGCGGTGATCCGGCCGATGATGGGCACCTGTTTGTGTAAGCCGGCCTGGTCACCGCCAGGATCAAGAATGTGCAGTGTCCTGCTGTATCGGCCCTGTCTGCGGATATAGTTTTTTTCTTCCAGCAGCGCGAGGGTCTGGGCCACGGCGGCATGGCTGATGCACAGATCTGCGGCTGCAGTGCGGAGCGTGGGAGCGGTGCCATATTTTTCCATGGCGGTTTTTACATATTCATAGACTTTCTGCTGCTTTTTGGTCAGTAATGGTTTCATGGGGATATCGGTTCCTGTTTTGGTTTGGAACAGGCTGCCAGACTTTGAAAACAATGTCAATGATAATGTAAAGGTTATTGTACATAAAAAATATGAACAAAACAACAGACAGAAATTTTTATATGGTTAAACCATTGGATACATGGATGGCGGATTGGGCCCGGTTATGGTGTGGCTTTGCCGAAAAATACGGCTTTTTTAGGGGTTGACAATCAAAAAATTATAGGCTACACAAAGCTACGAATAGGCTATAGTAGCGCTTTTCGAGCGGTTTAAGGGGTTTTCACAATGTAACGGATTGTATTTTTGTATGGCACGATTAGAGCTAAAAAACATCGGTGTGCGGTTTGGTGGCCTCAAGGCATTGTCAAAATTGAGTTTTACCATCGGAAACGGGCGGATAGTTGGATTGATCGGGCCCAACGGTGCAGGCAAAACAACGGTTTTCAATGTGCTCACCGGGGTGTACCAGGCATCTGAAGGGGAAGTGATCTTTGACGGGGAAAGCATTCTGGGCCAGCGGCCCTATGTGATTTTTGAAAAAGGCATTGCCAGAACCTTTCAGAATATCCGGCTTTTTTCCGCCATGACCGCTGTGGAAAATGCCATGGTTGCCAGACACTGCAGAGCCGGTACCGGGGTGTTCGGCTCTATCTTGCGCACCCCTTCCCAGAGGCGGGAAGAGGTTTTTATCCGGGAAAAAGCCATGGAAGCACTGACATTCATGGGGGTGGATACCTATGCCGATACAGTGGCCTCCAATCTGTCCTACGGCCTCCAGCGCCGGCTTGAGATCGCCCGGGCCATCGCATCGGAACCAAAAGTATTGCTCCTGGACGAGCCTGCCGCCGGTATGAACCCTGCTGAAACCTCAAGATTGATGAAAGATATTGCACGCATTAAAGACCTGGGCATTGATGTGCTCCTGGTGGAACATGACATGAAAGTGGTCATGGGTGTGTGTGATCATATTGTTTGTGTTGACCATGGTGTAAAAATAGCTGAAGGAAATGCCCAGCAGATCCAGAATGATCCCAAGGTCATTGAAGCATACCTTGGTCAGCCAGCCAACCAATAACTTTTAGGAGGAAAAAATGAGGAAACGTATTGTATCAATTTTGGCCATGGGACTGATCCTGGTTCCATTTCTTCTCGTGGGCGCAGTTTCGGCAAAAACATTGAAAATCGGTTCTCTGAGCCCCCTCACAGGCCCCTATGCCTCTGATGGAACCGATATCAAAAACGGTGTTCTTACCGCTATTTCAGTTTTTGAAGAGCAGGGCGGCATCCCCGGGTATGACAAGATCGAACTGTATGCCCAGGATACGGCCTGTGATCCGAGACAGGCGGTGGCTGCTGCCAACAAGCTGGTCAACCTTGAAGTTGCCGGTGCCATCGGGGCCTATTGTTCCTCCTCCACCATCCCTGCCTCTGATGTGCTGGATGAGGAAGAGATTATCATGATCACCCCGGCCTCCACCCATCAGGACGTTACCGAACGGGGTCTTCCCTACATGTTCAGAATGTGCGGACGTGATGATGCCCAGGCCCCTGCCGCTGCCAGGTTCATCAAAGAAGCGCTGGGTGCTAAAACCATATTCATCGTGGATGACAAAACCACCTATTCCCAGGGACTGGCTGACGGCGTTAAAAAGGCTGCCGAGGAACTGGGCATAAAAGTACTGGGCCATGAACATGTCAACCAGGGGGACAAAGATTTTTCAGCGGTTCTCACCCGGGCAAAACAGGAAAATCCTGATGTTTTCTACATGTCCGTACAGGGATTTTCTCCGGCAGCCATGATGACGCTCCAGGCAAAACGCCTGGGCATGGATTCCCAGATTGTTACCCAGGATGCGGTTTTCCAGCCGCGTTACATGGAAGTTGCCAAAGAAGCTTCCCAGGGTGTTTTTCTGACCTATGGGTATACTGATCCCACCACCCCGGAATATAAAGCGTTTGAAGAGAGATATGTGCCCAAATACGGCAAAATTGCCGCATACGCCACCTATGCCTATGATGCGGCCTACACCCTGCTGACAGCCATCAAGGCGGCCGGTTCCACTGATCCTGCAAAGATCAAGGCCGAGATGATGAAAATGGATTATCAGGGCGTTGCCAAACGTATCAAATTTCAAGAAAACGGTGATACCGGATCAAACTACATTGCGTTTAAAGTGGTTGACGATAAATTCGTCCCCTACTGGGATCCGGAAAAAGGACTGCTCAAATAGATCATGACGTCATAAGATGCGGCTGGACCCGGGTTCAGCCGCATCCTTTTATCCACCCAAATTTAAGAAATTATGCATAATGGAATATTTTATTCAGCAGTTTGTTAACGGGTTGACCCTCGGCGGCATGTACGCATTGATCGCATTGGGATATACCATGGTATACGGGGTTATTCAGCTCATCAACTTTGCCCATGGCGAATTTTTCGCCGCCGGCGGGTATGTGGGTGCCATTACGCTGGGATACCTTTCCGGCCTGGGGTATATGCAGACCCACCCGGTGCTCTGCCTGAGTGCTGCATTTGTTTTTGCCATGGCCTATTGTGCCTACCTTGCCGTGGGGGTTGAAAAAATCGCCTATAAACCACTGCGCAAGGAATCCCGGCTGGCAGCTCTCCTGTCCGCCCTGGGCATGTCCATTTTTCTGTCCAATGGTATGATGCTCACCCAGGGGGTATATGACAAAATATATCCCGGAGAAATGTTCCAGGGGCGGTTTGATTTCGGCACGGTGGCGATTTCCTATCTGCAGATCATGATTATTGTCCTGACCGCTTTGCTGCTGGTGGGACTCAACATTCTGGTTTTCAAGACCAAAATCGGCATGGCCATGCGGGCCACGGCCCAGGACAAGACCATGTCCGCCCTGGTGGCCATCGGCAGCAACAAGATCATCTCTTTGACCTTTGCCATCGGTGCGGGTCTGGCAGCGGCTGCCGGCATCATGTACGGGCTCTATTACGGCTCTGTCCGGTATGACATGGGATTTGTCCCCGGTATCAAGGCGTTTGCCGCAGCTGTTCTGGGGGGTATCGGCAATATCACCGGTGCCATGATCGGGGGATTGATCATCGGCATGGTGGAAGTTTTCGGTGCCGGATATCTGTCTTCCGAGTACAAGGATGTGTTTGCCTTTATTATTTTAATCGGCGTTCTTTATTTTAAACCAACCGGCATTATGGGCGAGAATATCGATGATACAAGAGTTTAAAAAAATCTGGAAACCATATGCCATCGGCATGCTGTGGCTGCTGGGTCTGTTGTGGCCCATGCTGGGCATTCATGCAGACGGCACCCTCACCATTCATGAAACCGTTACTGTCTGGAGTTATATCCTGGCAGGCACTGCTGCCTGTCTTCTGATCTATATATTCAAGAAAAGCGGGCACCTGGATTTTGCAGGGGACCCGGTGTCCCGGGCCGTTAGCCGTATAAAAGCCCGCACCACCACAATTCCCAACTGGGCCTGGTCCCTGGGTTTTATCGTTCTGGCCTGTTCCTATCCATTGTTTGCCGACCGGTATGGTACGGATGTGGCCATCAATGTGCTGATCTATATCTGCCTGGGCCTGGGACTGAACGTGATGGTGGGTTTGTGCGGACTGCTGGATCTTGGATATATTGCTTTTTACGGGGTGGGGGCCTATGCCTATGCACTGCTCAACACGGTTTATGGGCTGGGATTCTGGGTGTGTCTGCCGTTTTCCGCATTTTTTGCCTGTATTGCCGGCTGCATTGTGGGATATCCCACCCTGCGCATGCGGGGCGACTACCTGGCCATTGTCACCCTGGGGTTCGGAGAAATCATCCGGTTGATTCTCAACAACTGGATGGAATTGACCAACGGTCCCAATGGAATTTTGGGCATTGATCCCATCAGCATATATCTGCCGGTACTTGAAAACGGCCTCACCTTTGAACTTTTCTGGATGAAAAAACTGCATCTGCTTTACTATTTTGTGCTGGCCCTGGCGGTTTTCACCGCCATCGGGATCAGGCATCTCAACATCTCCCGGGTGGGCCGTGCCTGGGAATCCATCAGAGAAGATGAGACCGCAGCAGAACTCATGGGGGTGAACACCTTTATCTACAAGCTGCTTGCTTATGTCATGGGCGCATTTTTCGCCGGACTGGCCGGGGCATTTTTTGCTGCCCGCATGCGGTTTGTAAGCCCGGAGAGCTTTACTTTCCTGGAGTCAGCCATGGTTTTGTGCATGGTGGTCCTGGGGGGCATGGGATCCATTCCCGGCATTATGCTGGGGGTATTTGCACTGATTGTACTGCCCGAGGTGTTCCGGGAATTTGAAAATTACCGCATGCTGATATTCGGCTCCACCATGGTTATTATGATGCTTTTCCGGCCGGCGGGTCTCATACCGGCCAAGCGCATGGGAACCAGATCCGACGAAAGGGAGGGATAGTCATAACATGGGTACACAACCGATTCTCGAACTCGCAGACGTCCACTCCGGATATGGGTCCATTAAAGCACTGAAAGGCATTTCCCTGAAGGTCATGCCCGGAGAGGTCGTGGCCATTATCGGTGCCAACGGGGCCGGTAAATCCACCACCCTCATGACCATCTGCGGGATTGTGACAGCAGAAAAGGGGGATATTTTTTATGAAGGGGAGCGCATCAACAAGGTGGCGCCGGAAAAACTGCCCACCATGGGGTTGTGCCAGGTGCCGGAAGGCCGCCGGATTTTTCCCCGGCTGTCTGTGGAGGAAAACCTGATCCTGGGTGCCTTTCACCGCAATGACAAAGAAGGAGTACACCGGGATATCCAGCGGGCCTATGACCTGTTTCCCATACTGGGGGAACGCAGCCGGCAGGAAGGCGGGACCCTGTCAGGCGGTGAGCAGCAGATGCTGGCCATTGCCCGTGCCTTGATGACCAAACCCAGGCTCCTGCTGCTGGATGAGCCGTCCCTGGGGCTTGCACCCATTATTATCCAGCAGATTTTTGATATTATCAAAACCATTAACAAAGAAGAGGGGGTCACCATCCTGCTGGTGGAGCAGAATGCCACCCTGGCCCTTCAGGCGGCTTCCAGGGGCTATGTGGTGGAAACAGGGCAGATCACCCTGGAAGATTCCTCTGAAAACCTCATTGCCAATCCCAAAATCCGTGAGGCCTATCTGGGCGAATAATTTTCATCAGCAACAGCGGTATGCAATGATAAAAAACATCCGGTCCGGGAAATATTCCCGGACCGGATGTTTTGCGTTTGTAAAGACACAATGCACGGCATCAAACAGATTATTTGCAGGAAAATCTTGCCACAAGCGGGTTGTGGTCGGAAAATACCCTGTTTTCCAGGGCATCCATATGCTGCAGTGTCAACTGCCTGTAATAGATGCGGTCCAGTTCAAACCCGAATATCTGTTTGACCAGACCGGGCCGTCCGGGCCGTGCCTGCCTGAGGGTGAGTGCCCGGGCCAGGTTGTGGAGAATCTGCTGTCTGGAGCGGTTCCAGCAGTTGAAGTCACCCGCCAGGATCAAAGGACCCTGATGGTGCTGCAGGGTTTTGAGCAGACGGGAAAACTCCCATTGATACCAGGCACGGGAAGTGAAATTCACGGCATGGATGTTGGCCACCAGCAGCAGGTCACCGGAACTGAGCCAGTACCGGGTCATGAGGGCATTCTTCCGCGTGGCAACCATGGTTTCCCTGGCCAGGGACATGATATCTGTTTTGGTGTGCATATCAGCCATGGCTGCGGTCAGTACCCCGAAATGAAACCTGCGGATTCTGATGTTGGCAGCCGCTGCATAGGACAGGCCGGCAACGGAAAACAGATTGTCCGGGAATACCGCTTCCTGGAACAAAAGAATATCCATGTCAAAAAGGCGTATCCAGTTTTTAACCATGGTGTCGAATTCCGGTCTCAGATTCTCCTTGTGCACATTCCAGCACAGAAGGCCGAAATCACAGGGAATGATTTTGTTCTCCAGAATTAATGGGGACCGCAATAATGGAATATCTGGTTTAAACATGGCTTTTATCGACAATTGCTTATTACAGCAGCGGGGCAAATACGCTCATGAAGTTTTCACTGAGCCTGCGCCACCTGCCTGCCGGCTGCATATGGCATTCACACTTGTCCAGGAGCTGCGCCATCCATTCTTCACACTGGTCGATGACCGCCCTGGAATAGGCAAAGCTCACCACCTCGTAGTTGAGGAACAGGCTGCGCTGGTCAAAATTGGCTGAGCCCATTATCACACCCCTGCGGTCATACAGGATGGCTTTGGCGTGTATCATGCCATGGGGATAAAGACATACCTTCACCCCTTTGCTGTCAAGGTCCCGCATGAACCCGGACCGGCTCAGATCGGCAATAAGATGGTTTGAGCTGGACGGGGTGATGAGCCTGACATCCACTCCCCTGTGGCAGGCAATGACCAGGGCCTGCATCAGGCTTTTATCCGGTACAAAATACGGGGTAACGATCCAGATGCGTTCCTGGGCTGAAAAAACGGCAGACAGCAGCGCTTCATACAGGGCATCATTCTGGATATCCGGGCCTGAGGGTACTACCTGGATATTGGTGTCACCGGCTGGTGCCGGCATAAAATCGGGCAGCGCCAGTTTGTCTGAGGCGGTATGGTTCCAGTCTGCAGTAAAAATTTCCAGGTAATGGAATACAGCCGGTCCCTGGATGAAAAACAGCAGGTCCTGCCACCGGTTCCTGCAGGGTGACGGACCAATGTATTCCCTGGTGATGTTCATCCCGCCGGAAAGAACGGTTTTGTCATCAAAGATGAAAATTTTGCGGTGGTTCCGCAGATTGATATAGTTCTGAAAAGGCCGGGTCAAAAGGGGCATGTAAAACGCCACCCGGCCCCCGGCTTTTTTCAGTTTCCGCAGGGGCAGCTGGTACAGATACAGGGGCAGGGACCCGATGCAGTCGATGAGCAGTTTCACCTGAATACCGCTTTCCGCTTTTTTCGTCAGGGCAGCCAGGATGTTTCGCCCCACATTGTCCGGCCGCAGTACATAGGTGGATATAAGAATGGACTGCTGGGCCGAAGATATCTGTTCCATAAGAATATTATAGGCTTTGACGCCGTCGGTATAGAAAAAAAACCGGTTGCCCCGGGTGGCACCGGCAATGCCGTTGTTCCGCAGCACCATGTCAATGCGGGTGGCGTCCTGATCCGGTATTTCGCCTTTTTTCGCCAGCTTGAAAACCGTTTTTTCCCGGCGTTTGAGCTTTCTGCTCCTGAAAATAAAATACAGGGGCACGGCAAAATAGGGCAGCAGGATGATGGCCAAAAGCCAGGCAATCATGCTGGGGGGTTCTCTGCGCTGATACACCATATGCCCCAGTACCCCCAGCACCAGGATGCCGGACATGATGGCGGTGCTCTGCACCAGGACAAAATAAAAAACATTCTCACTCATGCCATAATTGAACCATACTCCCTGAAAAATAGCAACCCGGTAGCAAACAGAAGAAATATGATGCCGGTCTGGGTTTACAAATCCGGACCAGGAATATCAAAAAAGCTTGTGGTCATGTGAAATTTTGATTATTTTTATCTGTACACATATATTTTGGTAAGGAGGTAGCACATGGGACGGGAAACCATATTATTTAAAACAGAGGAAAAAAAATCTGCCCGGGAGGTCAGCGATACCCTCCGGTTAATTGCAGATAAGATTGATGCCGGTACCATGACCCTTGAACAAGGGGGTAATGAAGTTACTGTGACATTTCCGGCAGCAATGGAAATGCAGCTGAAATTGGAAGAAGAACAGGGTTCAAGATTGAAAAAGAAGTTTGAAGTGGAACTGGAATGGATCCCTGGAGAGGGAGCTTCACAGGGATCCACTCTGATTTCCTGAAATGTGACGTTTTATAGGGGAGTAAAATCGAATCTCTGGCCACCGATGGTTGCCTCATACATCAGGCCCCCCTTGGTATGAACAAACACGGCCACACCTTTTCTATACCCTAAGCTGGCCTGGGTTCCCGTGTCAGGGCCTGCGCTGGCACTGGCAGTGCCGCCTTCCGAGCCGGCCTTTGCCTGGGCCCCGGCGGTGATGACCACAGCAGAGGCAGAGGCATCAAATTCAAATATGCCGCTGGTAAACTCGTCATAGGCCCGCTTGTCCTGAAAAAAAATGATTTCGGAAAATGCCTGGCCCCCCAGCTGGAATCCTACGGTTACTTTGGACAGGGTTGCATGACCCGTGAGCGTACCCTGCCGGTACACCTTGCCTTTTCCAAAGGCCCCCCCCACAACAATACCGCCTTTTCCCACCGTGGGAAATACGGCATATCCATAGGCATTTTGAAAAAAAGGCTGCACCACCGATGATTTTTTGAATACGGAAATGGTCTGACTGTATTCATCGGCAAAAATCTGTGATCCGGTGCCGGCAATCCATAAAGCACACATTGTCAGCAAAAAAATTTTAAAAGATTTCATGTTATCTCCTTGGGGTGAATGATGCATTTATCAAAAAAAACCTGTAGATTTTCGGTGTGTGGTATCAGTGCGGTGCCATGGAAGGAAACCGGGTGGCTGCGGAAAACCGTTCCACAAACCCTGGTTCTGTGGCCAGCTCAAGGAAGTTGACCCTGGGGGCCATGTCCTGGACCTCCTTGAGCCTATTTTTATCAAGCAGGGCCATGACGGCGCCGGTGCCGGCCAGGTTTTCTGCTGCAATCATTTGATTTTTGCAGATGTCAGGGGGCAGCATACCGATATCCCTGGCATTTTCCCAGTCAAATTTGACGCCGAATGCCCCGGTGAGGATGGTGCGGTCCACCTCTACAACCCCGGCCTTGTCCAGCAGCATCTGGATGCCCACAAACAGGGCAGCTTTGGCCAGCTGTACCTGGCGTACATCCTTGAGAATGAACCGGACATCGGTGCCCGGCAGGGTGAATGCCCGGCCGATGCCTATGTCATCACAGGTCACCCCGGGTTTGTCCGGGTCAAAAGAGCCGTCTTCTCTGATGATGCCGGTTCTGCGCATGGCAGCCAGGATATCGATGACCCCTGTCCCGCAGATGCCGGCTGCCGGGGCATTGTTGATGGTTTCATGAAAAATGGTGCCGTCGTCAACCCATACCCGGCTTACAGCGCCGGTGGCGGCCCGCATGCCGCTGGAGATCTGGGCGCCTTCCAAAGCCGGACCGGTGGCACAGCTGGTGGCCCAGATTTTTGCGCCGGTACACAGCATGAGTTCGCCATTGGTGCCGATATCAATGATCAAGGTGGTTTCTTTTCTGGTATGGGAAAGATCCCCGAGACAGGCTGCCAGGATATCCCCCCCCAGAAATCCGGATATCACCGGAAAGATATAGACAGGTACATTTTCTCCGGCATTGATGCCCAGATCGCGGCAGGTGAAAAAAAGGGTATCATGGAATACGGGCAGATACGGGGAAATGCCCAGGGTGTAAGGATTGAGGCCTGCAATGATATGTTCCATGGTGGTGTTGCCCACCATGGTGATCTGGTCAATGGCATCCCGGTCTCTGCCAACCGCTTCCAGGCAGGTGTCAATGAGGTGGTTTATGGCCCCGATTCCCAATGCCTGCTGGGCTGCCAGACAGGCGGTGTCCTGACTCACTGCGGAAATCCGGGAGATAACGTCTTCCCCGTACCGGCGCTGGGGGTTGACCATAGCCTTTGCTGCCAGGATGGTTCCTGCCGTCATATCACATATATAGGCGGCAATGGTGGTGGTGCCGATGTCAAAGGCAATTCCCAGCCCGGTCGGGTGCCGGCCTTTTTGCACGGATATCACGCCGGCATCATTGTGGCATACCACGGTCATATCACTGTCATGGATGGCAGGATCAGAAAGCGCCGCTAAAGGGAAGCGGTCAGAAAACCATATCTTTTCGGCGTATACAGATGCCACTCCATGGCATATTTTTTGGACCAGGCTGGGGGGAAGATCCCTGGAAGCCGCTTTGATTTGGGCTTTTGTTAAAAAAAACCGCTGGGCTGCCGGATCAGTGGTGAATGTTCCCTGGATACCGGTTTTGCCGAACACCTCATTTCCCTGAATCAGTTTTTCCGGTACAGTTGCCTGTAACGGTCCTTCTAAAATTTTTGCCTGACAGGACAGACGGTGATCAGGCCCTTTTTTTTTCAGCAGTTTTTGTTCCTGTTCGGTTCTGGGGGCCAGCCGCCCGGGATGGTCCACGATTACCCGGCATTTGCCGCAGGTGCCTTTTTCTCCGCAATCTGATCGCAGCAGTATGCCTTTGGAAAGAGCGGCTTGAAACAGGGTGGTCCCAACAGGTACGGTGACGCGCCGGCCAAAGGGTTCAAAAATAATGGTGATGATCATGGTATTCCCCATAGTTCTGTGTTCGCCTTTGCATCCTAAAATCAGGGGTTTTGTTTGTCAAGGCATTCCCTTTTCAGGTTGTCAATTAAACCAGATATCATTTTCCAGGTAGGCCTGGTCCAGTTTTTCCTGGTGGCTTTTAAGCTGTTCTCCCATATCGGCAGCCAGGGTATGAAGCAGATAATGGATCAGGCTGATCATGGATACCGGGGTGCCTAGAAACGGAATGCTCTTCTGGGGGGTGATCAGGACATGGTCGCTGAATTGAACCAGAGGGCAGGCGGCGCTGTCCGTGATCAGGATCTGACACAGGCCCTGGCGCCGGGGTATTTTGCCCAGGCGGATCAGTTCATTGGGGTAGCGGGATGTGGCAATGACCACCACCGCCGTACCGCCGGGGGCAAAAATCATCTGGTCCATGCTGGTTCTGTCACTGCCATTGAGAATGCACACGTTGGCCCGGATTTTTGACATGGTCCATCCCATGTAGTGGGCAGATGAATAAGACAGCCTGGAACCCATGACATACACGGCCGGCGCTTCTTTCAATACGCTGCGCACGGCCTGTACCGTTGCAGGATCAATGTTTTTGTGCATGGCCCTGATGCTGCGGATATCCTGGTTGATGAGACGGTCCAGTTCCGCATCTTCACTGCCTGTCACCAGATGGCTCATCCTGCCGCGCTCCACCAGGGTCAGATCCCGGTCGATGAGGTCCCGCAGGGTATTGATGAAGACAGCATAGTTCTTGAACCCCAGCTGCCGCACAAACCGGACAACGGTTGCCTCACTGGTGCCCACTGCTGCTGCCAGCTGCCGGGTGGTCATGAAAACCGCCTTTTCCGGACTGGACAAGACAAAATCTGCCAGACGTCTGCCTTTGGAAGCCAGGGTATCGTATTTTTCATGGATGGTGGTTTGCAGAAAGCCGGGTTGTCTGGTCATGTATGGTCCGTTTGTAAAAGTTCCAGTGGTTTTGTTTCGTGTTTGCCGGGCAGGGCAACCATGCTCTGATTTTTAACGATAGTTTTGTAACAAAAATTATCAAAATATACAAGCTATTAAAAAAAAGATAGCTTTTGTTACACTTTTCTTGACACCAGGGCCGGACCATGCCATAAAATAAACTAATTGTCCATAATTTGCCGGACAGAAACCAAAAATTACATGAAAAAAACACCCTGAGGAGAAAGATATGAATTTGATGGGATTGCAGGGCGGGCAGTACCAGCCGCTTTCCGCACAGCAGATTGACACCGTACACAACGCTGCATTGACCATTCTGGAAAAAACCGGGATCACCTATGAATCCGGTCTGGAAAAAACAGTGGACATGCTGGAAAAAAATGGTGCTGCAGTGAACCGGGAAAAAAAACGGATCATGTTCCCTAAGGACCTGGTGACCGCATCCGTGAAAAAAGCACCCAAGGAGGTATTGCTCTGCGGCCAGAATCCCGAGAATGATCTTCATTTGACCGAAGACCGGGTACATCTGGGAACCGGCGGGGCTGCCATCAAAATTCTGGACCCGGACACCGGCGATGTCCGGGCCACCACCCTGGATGATCTGCACAAGGTATCCCGCCTGGTGGACCAGCTCAACAACATCCATTTTCTGGTACGGCCGTGTATTCCCACGGATATAGATGAAAAAGACTATGATATCAACATGTTCTATGCATGTCTGTCAGCGTCCGGTAAACATGTCATGTCCGGGGTAAACAATGAGGAGGGTCTTCACCAGGTCATGTTAATGGCTTCCATGATCGCCGGCGGCAAGGATAAACTGGCTGAGCGGCCCATTATCTCCGTGATCACCTCCTTTGCCATCAGCCCACTGAAACTGTGCACCCAGTCCACCCTGATCATGCAGGAAGCGGTCAGAAACAACATTCCCGTGGCCCTGTCCTCGGCCCCCATGGCCGGGTCCACCTCTCCTTTAACCATGGCCGGAACCCTGGCACAGCTCCATGCCGAGGAATTGGCCGGCATCACCATCTGCCAGCTGACAAATCCCGGGGCGCCGTTGCTGTACGGCGGTATCCCGGGCATGGCCAACCTGGCCACCATGGGATATTGTGGCGGGGCCGTTGAGTGCGGCATGATGAATGCTGCCATCCACCAGCTGTCCCGGCATATAGAAGTGCCCAATTACAATTCATCGGGCCTGTCTGATGCCAAGGTTCCCGATGCCCAGGCCGGGTATGAAAAAGCCTTGACTTCGGTGCTGGCATCAATGGGCGGTTCCAATTATATCCACCACAGTGCCGGCATGCTGGAATCCATGCTCACCATTGCCCATGAACAGTTTGTCATTGATGATGAAATCATCGGCAACTGCTGCAAGGTACTCAAGGGCATTGATGTGGATGCCGAGCATCTGGCACTGGAAGTAATTGATTCCGTTGGGCCTGGCGGAAATTTCATGACCGCCCCCCATACCATGACCCATATCCGCAGTGAATATTACAAAAGCAACGGGGTGACGGACCGCAAAAATCGGGATCGCTGGGCAGCAGAAGGTTCCCTGGATGCCCGTCAGCGGGCCCTTGCCATTGCAAAAAAGCTGCTGGCCAACAAGACCGCCTATATTTCAGAGGATGTGGATGCCCTCATCCGGGAAAAATTCACAATTCTCGTGCCGAAACAAAGCTGACCGCTCTGGCAAAAAGAAAGGCCGTCCTGCCGGCAGCATAAATCCTTCCACCGGACCATGAAAAAACTGGATCAGTTTTTTCAATTGTGTGCTACATAAATGGCGGTATCGGCGTGATCAGGGAAAATTGTTGAAGGAGAGAATCATATGTGCGGTATTGTTGTCTACTATGGGGATGCCCAGAACCGGCTGACAAGGATTTTAACCGGTATGTGGGCCATTGTTTACCGGGCCCCGGACAGCACCGGTATCGGGCTGCAGGGCAGTGACCTGGAGCCCATCAAGATCCGGCGGGAACTGGGGTCGGTGGAAAATCTCATCGACCACCTTATGATCCATCCGGTGTTTGAAGAAGGCGACCTGCAGGCAGCTGCCCTCATGGATGATGACAAAGAACACCATGCCGGACTCATGGACCGGATCCAGAACAAACTGCGTGCCTCCGAAGGGTTTTCCGGCAAAAAAAACACCGCTTTTCCCACATGGTCCCAAATGACGGATACACAGGCCATCTTTCATGTGGAACCAGGAACCTGTGGAGATCCAAAGTTACACAATATTTTCATCATTGATTCCCCCAAAGCATTGAAGGCTGCAGTGGATTGTATGATCATGGAGTATGATCTGCCGGCAGCGGTGGTGGAAAAACTGATTAAAAAAGGATTCCAGGAGCAGGTGGAAAAGGCCGCAAGATTTTCGCCCCTGCCGGTGGAACCATCGGATCTCTTCCATGAATTTGCCCAGATTTTTAACCGGTTTGCCTATGATGAAACACCGGTCCGTCCCCGGCGTGTGGACACCAAACAGGGCCAGAAAAATCCCTTTGCCAGAAAATATGTCTGGCACTACCTGCGGCAGGTGATTGTCACATTGCCCGCAGATTATAGTACAGACGGTATTGCCAATCTTTTCAGATATCTGGATGCCTGGGTCATGGCCGGCCTGACCTGCGAGGCTTCTGACCGTATCCAGCTGATATTTGAAAATTTCTGGACAGCATATACTGACCAGCCTGCCCGGCACTGGCAGATTCTTTACCGGATTGAAAGAACCTGTAATTTTTACGGTCTTGCTGCCACTGCTGTCCTGGCGTATTATCAGACACGGGTCTATATGAAACAGACATCCAAAAGCCAGGCCGGTATTTACCTGCCCCTGGGTCATGTGCCGGGCCCCACCCACCCGCTTTTGCTCAGATCCATGGTCCAGCCGGTAATCGGACAGGGACGCTGGGCCATTCAGTCCGCTATCTCCGTGCGTAACGCCCACCCGTTCATGGACGAAGATAAAGTCCGGGCAGTGGTGTTAAACGGTCAGTTTGATTCAGATGTGGAATCCCGGATCAAACAATATATTACCCAGGTGGCCGGCATTGGTCTGCGCACGGACAATTCCACGGAATTGTTTGCCATGCTCTGGGGACATTATTTTGATACCGCCTACAAAGAAAACCAGCGGTACAAAACCATTGAAGACCAGCACCGCCTTGAACTGGAGGACATGTCCATCTGCAGCCAGTCCCTCGATTATACGATCTTCAAGGCCCTGAGTAAAAAAAATATCCATGATATCGATGAAATGGCCTTTATCAAGGCGGTACAGGCCATGATCCCGTCAGGCGGCCAGTTTGCCGTATCCGGCATCAGCCGGGTGTCACCGGACCGGCTTTTTGTTGCAGCCCACAACCGGCCGATATATATTGTCAAGCGCCGGGAAACATCCGACTTCATGGTGGTGTCTGATATCAATGCCGCGCTGGGTCTGTTTCCCCAGACATTGATCCAGTCCACCCGGGTCAAGCTGATGAAGCTGATGAAAAATTATTCAAAAAAATCCATGATTGTGGAACCGGATTTTTTTGATATGAAACCCCCGACAGAAGATGACTGGTTCAGGCAGGAAAAAAAAGCCCTGCTTGCCCCATTTTCTGTGGATATTTATGCCCTGGACCAGCCACAGATATTTGCACGGATTCAGACAAAACCCGGCAAGGATGCGGTAATGCGCCACTTGCATTTCCAGGATTTTTCCGGCAAAATCAGAACCGATATCCGATCCGAGCAGACATATATCACCCCTGTGTCATATCAAAAGGATTTCGGGAAAACCTTTTACGAAGAACATCTGCTGGAAACCCCCGGCCTGATGACTGATATTTTGAACCGGTATACAGATGCTTCCATGTCTCTGCCCCGGTTTGATATCCGGCGCCGTCTTTTGGAGAGGCGTTTCGGCAGTAATATGGCCAACCTTAACCGGATCATCCTGGTGGGTACCGGATTCAGCTATCTGGTGGCAGAAATTGTGGAAAGAACCATGGAGCCTTTTTTTTCCGGGATCAATCTTGTTGTGACGACTCCTGCGGATATCAGCCATGTAAAAACCGCCATCAACCCGGACCGGGACCTGGTGGTCATGGTTTCCTGGTCCGGCACCACTTCGGATATGATAGATTTCGCCATGGTGCTCCTCCGGCAGAATATTCTCATGGTGGGTATCACGGAAAAACCGTTTTCCGACATGGCTCTGGTGGTGAGAAAAAGTGCCGGTGTAATTCCGGTGCTCAGCGGTGAAGAGGTCACTGTGGCGCCATTGAAAAGTGCCATGTGCATGCTTCTGATCCTGGATCTTTTCTGTTTGTATCTGTGCAGGGCCAGGTCGGATCAATCTGATACCATAGCTGACCTGATGAGAGAAATGCATACCCTGCCTCAGCATCTGGATGCCCTGCTCACGGATGAATCAGTGCCCGCATTTTGCACAGAATCCACCAAATCGTTGCAAAAGATCGTGCTTCACTATATCGTTGATGCGTTTCACGATGTGGGAGCCGCTAAAATAGGGGCCTTGAACCTGGAACTCAATGCCTGGACCTCCATGGGAACTGCGGTTGATTATTCAGAACTGGACCGGTTTCTCGAGATTCCCATGACGGAAAATGATTTTATACTGGTGCTTGCCACCAACAGACAGCGTCTGGATGAGGCAGTCCGGTTCATGCGGGCACTGCACAGACAAAACACACATTTTATAGCCATTACCTACCAGAACAGGGAGCAGGAAGAGATCAAAAAACTGGCAGACCGGATGATCCTGTTACCCAAGGTATCTGCCTATTTTCAACCGTTCATGGATTTGCCGTTTCTGTTTTTACTGGGATTTTATTTTGGTCTTTCCCAGGGCAGGCTGGCAGGTGAAATGCCCAGAAACATGGCCAAGTCGGTCACAGCAGGCAGGACAAAGAACGGCAGTGACTGGTCATTTTCCGATATCCTGGATGATATGGACCGAAAGCAGCAGGCGTTGGGGCTTGGTATCTATCCCATGGTGTACCGGCCGGTGCCCCTTTGCTGGATCAACCTGGCAAAAGACAGCATTGAAAAGCACTATTACCAGGATCTTATTCTGCTGGGAGCCGCCCTGCATGAAAATGATCCGTTTTCTGCTGTTTTTACCTGTTCCGATGATAATGGGCCTGAAATGCTGTCCCACATGATTTTTTCTCACCTGGCAGAGGACGGGATGCTGATTTTTGTTCCCATGGACAAAATGGCGGAAGCCGGGTGCCGGAATTTCGCCCGGTTGTGGGAACCGTTTTTGGGGATCCCCATCCAGGTGGAATTTGCCGAAAAACTCAAAAGCATCAGCCCGAAAGATAATCTGGTGGTGATCGTTGCTTCACAGATACCGGAGAAAGACAGGTTGTCCGGGGTATTTGACTTTCCCCGTGAAAATCTGCTCTGGATCGGTCCGGAAAACGATGCAGTATCCCAAACAGTATCTGCCGGTTTTCATGAAGGATATTATGTGAAAAACCCCCACCTTCTGTGCCGGTATGAACATACATATATGGCACTGTCCCTGTTTTTTTCCAAGGTGATGTCCTTTCGGTTTCCCGGGCGGGCAAAACGGTTTGATGCCCATCTTAAGCTGATGCTGCCCATGGTGCAGACGATTCTGGCCGATGCCGGTCTGCACCGGCAATTGCAAAATGCCGTCAAGGAAAATCAGGCGTATAAAAAACGATTGTTTCTGACCGGTATGCGGGGAAACTGTATTACCTGGAAAACCCATTTCAGGGGCCAGCAATCCCGGGGCATAGAGAGCGATCTCTTCGGCGTTTCCGCTTATTCACATCTGGTCATGGTGGATTATCGGGTGGGGGAAAAATTTGTGAAACTTGTGCCTGGAAAAAATATGAAAGCCCTTTTTGGAGAGAGCCTGGTCAAAGAATGGGAAGCCCGCTATCTGGGGGGCGCAGCAGTGGATGAATTTTTATGCGAAACCTGCATGCCGTTTTCACCGGATACGGTTCTGCCCTTTTTTGTTGACAGCCAGTGGTATCTGCCGGTACTCAGGCCGGAATATGATACAGACCAGGATTGTCTTATCATTATTGATGCCACCAGCGAAGCCCGGTTTGATGCTGCCCTGGATGAACTTGCCACCTTCGGCAGCCGGTATGCCCGGATGGTTGCCATAACCCAGAAGGGTTTTTCCAAAGATGCCAGGCTGTCCAATTTGAAAAAATATCCCTTAAGCCACATAATACTGGTGCCTGGAATAGCTGAAAATACCGGTGATACCGGGACCATATCCGACTATCTGCTGCCTGTGGCAGTGGGCCTGGTGGGTGCTGCCATGAAATTTTTGGCTGCCCCCGCTGCGACGAACCCGGAATAGCCCATACATGAAATGGTGCCCGCAATCACCGGCATATAGCCGTGATTGCGGGCACCATGGTCTTTTACATAATTTCATGTGAAGCTATGTGCTTGTTTTGTTTGCTGCGGGCGCGCCCAAGAGCGGGTTTTCAGCAGCGATGCAGTTGTTGTTACAGGGTTGCCAGTGCCTCTTCCGCCCGGGAAGTCTTCTGGACCTCATGGGAAGAAAGCAGCGCTTTTGCCTTTTCATTGCACCGGGCGAACAGATCGGTATTACCCTGCTTTTCCCAGGTTTCAAACCTGGATCTGTCCATGAGTTCCGGCATGAGATGGGCTGTGCGGAAATGGGCAAAGGTATGGGGATCACTTAAAAATATGGCATTTTCAGAACTTTTGCTGACCCGGTCAATGACGTCCAGGGCCAGGGTTTGCTCGTTCACAGGGATGCCCTGGACAAAAAATTTGGCCATGGCCACCATTTCATCCGCCATGGTCAGCATTTCCAGACTGGAGGTGTGACCGGATTCAATATACCCCACATCATGGATGACATTGCACCGGGACAGCATGGCCGTGATAATGGAAAGCATGCCTTCGGCCCCTGCCTGGGCATCAATGACCTTGGAATCGGTCGAACCGGCAAAGGACCAGATGGGAATCTGGTAGAGTTCATCACGCATGTCGGCAAAGGCGGCCTGGGTGAGGCTCCATTCCGTACATCCGTAAGACACCACCGTATGTTTCATGTCCAGAACAGAAACATTGGGAGCAAATAAAAACGGTGCGCCTTTGTTCGCCAGCTGGTGAATCACAAGTCCCACCAGGTTTTCAGCGATGCCCTGGGCCATGGCACCGGCAAGGGTCACAGGTCCTCCGCCCCCGGCATTGCACCCTGAAGGCAGACAGATGGGGATCTCTTTTTCAGCACAGAACACCAGTTTTTCCATGACGTTTTCCGGATAATGCAGCGGGCTGATGGCTTCGGAATAGTTGAATAAAAATGGTTTTTTGCGCAGCTCTTTTTCTCCGCCCATAACAGCGCAGGCGATGTCATATATCTGTTTTATGTCCCTGCCGCTGTCGGCAATAAAACAGATGGGTTTGTTGCTGTTGCGGACCATTTCCTCAAAAACCTGGACATAGATCTGTTCAATGTCCACATCTTCAGGGTTTCCCATGGACATGGAAAAATCCATATTGGGCAGCGCATCCACCAGCCTGGCAAAATTGCCGGTGTCTGCCAGTACCGGCCGTCTTCTTTCGCCGGTTTCAAGGTCAATGGTAAAAATCGTATCAGACCCTGTGCCAAAGAAAAAGTTTTCTCCTTCAAGGGGCATGGCCAGGTTTCCGGCCTGATCGTAGATATCAAATTTTTTGGGGGCAGACATGACCGCATTTTCCACCAGGGCTTCGGGCATGGTCACGCGGTTGTCTTTATCCATGCTGCACCCGTTGTCCAGCAGCATTTCCAGGACCCCGTCATGTTCCATGCGGAACCCTGTGGTGGCTAGAATTTTCAAGGCGGCATCGTGGATGGCCATGGCTTGTTTTTTATTAAAGACCTTTAACCGGGGTTGAAAGGTCGTTACATCTTTTAACATAGGTTTTCTCCCTTTTTTCTTTATGTTTTTTGGTGCTGCTGTCCATGCTGCCGGTTTTTACCGGGACATAATTACTGGTATTGCCGGAGCATCTTGCCTGAAATGGGTTCCTGTTTTTTCCCCACCACGGCATAATAGTTCAGCGGGGTTCCGTCCAGGCAAAGACGGTGCTGGTAGCGCTCTTTTTCAACGATTTTCATGACATCGGATTCCACCATATCCCCAATGAGTTTTGAAAATCCGGAGGGATGGTTTTCCTGGAGGAATTCATCCTTGATGTTAAAGGCGACCCAGCCGTCGTCCGCTATGAGATTATATGCGCTGGCAAAGGCTTCCGGCGGGATATCATCAAAGCCCAGAGCTGCCACAATGGACATGCAGTTGGGATTTTTTTCAACAATTTCAGACTCCACATCATCCGGCAGGGCGGTCAGATCTTCTATGTAATAGGCATCATAAATGCCGGGACGGTCTCGCTCGGTGGCCTGCAGGGCTTCTTCAATAATATCGATGCCCAGCACCGTGTCAAAACCGATCTGTGCCAGTTCTTCTCCCACCATGCCGTTGCCGGCCCCCACATCCAGGGCCACCAGTTCATCAGCCTCATATCTGGTGCCGTTGATGGCTTTGTCCAGAAGGCCGCATACAACTTTGGGGGACTGGCAGGCCAGGGTGTCATAAAAGAGGTTCTCATACAGCCCGGGAATTTTGTAAATTTCCGCATAATTATGGGTGAGCAGCTCTTTGGTTTTGCCTTTGTAGGTGACGATGATTTTTTCTTTTCCCTGGTCTGCTTTTTTTACTTTTGGTAAAATAAATGAAAAATTTTTCATGTCTCTTTCTCCTATATTCAGGTTAGGTTATGAACACCGGCCGCTGCACCGGACAAGAAAATGCCTGCAGACAAAGAAATTATCCGGAAGAACACCGGGTGCTGCAAGACAGTTGGTTTTTTTTAGAAAATTATTCTCATAGTATTTATGTAATAAAACATTTTCTATTCAAAATATATCTGTACATAAGTACCATTGCCAAAAAGGTATTGTCAAGTAAAAATTAAAAAATGGGGGATTAAATATTGCCGTTGGGATCTGTCAGGTTTTCGTCCGGATGCATGACGTGTCTGGGTGGGTTCGGTGCGTTGGCTGCCGGGGCTGTCTGGTCCAGCATATCCACCAGCAGTTCCAGTCCCCACAGGAGCATCGAAACATCTTTGGCTTTCATCTGTTCCAGTTTTTTCATAAACCGGTGGTGGATGGGGGTGGGGGCATCTTCCAGAAATGTGAGACCGGCCCGGGTGATTTCCACATGCACCTGCCTGCGGTCTTTGCTGATTCTGATCCGCTGGACCAGTTTGCGTTTTTCCAGGCGGTCGATGATGCCGGTGACAGTGGAGTTGTTGATAAAGACAATTTGTGTTAACGCACCAATTGCAATGGGACCGTGGTCAGCAACCTCTTTGAGACAGATCAGCTGGGGAAGGGTGATGTTGTATTTTTCCTGAAGCTGTTTTGAGTGTCTGGACATTTCCTGAATGATCTGCCGAAGCCGCATCATGATCTGCATGCTGATGTTTTCTTCCATGGGGCAAAGAGACCTTATTATAATGTCAATAATGGGTTTATGCTTTATCTGGTGCGCAAATGTAACTGCTTTTATCTCCTGTCTGATTCGGCCAGAGCAGCTGCAGGCCCTTTGGTTGTGTTTGTCAGAAGCCTATTTTACCCATAGAATGGCAATTGTCAAACAAATAAAAGGGATATGACCCGGCCAATGGCAAACAATTTTGGCGCAACCATATGGTACCATGTTTTTTGACCTTGTTTTCAAACAAGGTTTTGTTTGAAAACAAGGATGTGATATATTTTATTTTTTGGCTGTATGCCTTTATCAGGACAAAAAGGAACGCCCATGCTGAGAATATTCAAAGATGAGCTGCTGAACCCCAAAAATTTTGTGGTCACCCTGGAACTGGTGCCTGGCCGGGAATCAAAGGGAAGAAATATTGATACCCTCAAAGGCATTGCCAGAGATGCGTTTGCCGACGGACGCGTCTCTGCGGTTTCCATTACCGATAACCCCGGTGGCAATCCTTCGTTGAGCCCTGATGTTCTGGGATCTGAAATTTTTGAATGCGGCCTGGATGTGATTGTACATTTCACCTGCCGGGACCTGAACCGGGTGGGCATGGAAAGCCGGGCACTCCAGCTGGCACGCATGGGCATGAAAAATATTCTGGCCTTGACCGGAGATTATTCCGGCAAGGGGTTCGGGGGTCAGGGCAAGCCGGTGTTTGATTTTGATTCCGTCATCCTGACCGCCATGCTTCAACAGCTCAACCATCGACTGTATGCATCGGGTGATCCGGACGGTTTTTTTACCGGATGTGCGGTATCTCCGTTTAAAACCACGGAGGCGGAAACCCATTCCCAGTACAGGAAACTGGATAAAAAACTCATGGCCGGCGCCTGCTTTGTTATTACCCAGCTGGGATATGATGTGGAAAAATTCAGGGAATTGATAACCTACCTGACCTATCGCGGGGAAAACCCGGCAGTGATGGCATCGGTGTATTTATTGAGCCCCCGGTCCGCCAGGGCAATGAACCGGTCCCGGGTACCCGGGGCATATATCGGCGATGACCTGTTCAACCGGGTGATCAAGGAATGGGGTGATATGCATACCGGCCTGAAATACTCGATTGACCGGGCAGCCAGGCTGGGTGTCATGCTCAAGAAGATGGGATATAGAGGCATTCATATCGGCGGGATTCACAGAAGCTTCAATACGGTTGCCGCGATTCTGGACCGCATGGATGCCCTGGAAAAAGACAAATGGGAGCCCGGTGTGACGGAGTTTGCATCGGAAACCAGCGGCGGATTTTATCTGTACAACCCGCCTGCGCACCAAGCAGAAAAATCCCGTTTTCTGGACCGGGTGAAAGAGAACGTTACAGAGCATATCCCCCATGCAATGCTCAAAAAGGCCCATGCCCTGTTTTTTGAAAAAAGTAATACACTGGCACCTTTTTACCGGAAAGCAGCCCAAGTGATGGACAAAAATAACCGGGCCCGATGGGTAAAGCTGCTGTTGGAGGATCCGGTGAAAAAACCACTGCTCTCCTGTCAGAGCTGCGGGGACTGCGCCATCCAGCATCTGGCTTTTCTGTGTCCGGAATCGAGCTGCCCCAAGCATATCAGAAACGGTGCCTGCGGCGGCAGCCGCAACGGGTTCTGCGAGGTTAACACTGACAAAGAATGCGTCTGGGTCAGGGCATATAAACGCCTGGATCATTGCCAAAAAGCCCATACCCTGGCAAAGGATTTTGTTCCCCCCCGCATGTGGGAATTAAACAAAACCTCCTCCTGGATCAATTTTCACCTGGGCAGGGACCACCAGAAAAAAAAATAGCCGGCCTGCGGCACCCCGATTGCAGGCAGGGATTATACGTTCTGCCCCATTGCGGACACAAGGTTTGCAAGACACGGAGAAAGGATTTATCCGGTGTCTGAAAACACCAAACGTACCGTGGTCCCCCCGGAAGTAAAGCAGTCATCCGGTACTGTGCAGAAACGGCAGTGCCGGATGTTGCCGGGGCAGGTATCGGTGTCTGCAGGGATGAACCGGCACCGGGTGGAATCAATGTCCAAGGTGAAGTGATACCGTTCGGAAAACAATTTGATGCGCAGCAGGTCAAATCCCCTGCCTCCGGCATTGAATGCATAGGGGGTTTTGGTGGTGTATTCGGATGAGTCTGGCGGAGTGAAGTAATTTTCAAAAATCAGGTGCAGCTTTTCTTTGGTAAATCCGATGCCGTAATCTGTGATAGCCAGTGTCGGATGATGGTTTGTTTCCGTGACAAAAATGTCAATTTTACCGCCGTCCGGGGTATATTCAATGGCGTTTCGGATAAGGCCTGTGATAATGATATCAAAAATTTCCCCGGGAATATGCACTGGCAGTGTGTTATCCATATTGGTCCTCACAGCGCACTGGCGGTGGGCAATGTCAGGTGTCAGTTTTTGGAGGTATTGTGAAATATACCCGGCAATGAAAATGGGCTGGCTGTCAAGCTGCACCGGCCCGAATAGCGTTTCAACCGTCCTTTGCACAGCATCCAGAACCGCTGTGCTTTGGGTTCGGGTTTCAACCAGCAGTGAAAATTCATCAATGCAGGCATCCACCAGCCGGCTCAGGATATGATAGGCGGTAAATTCTTTTTTCTGGAGCAAGTCTTCGACTTCATATTGGATGTCCAGGATCCGGCCCAGATTTCGTCTGCCCCGGGAAATAATTTTTTCCATCTGGACGTCTTTGATGCCCCTGGCCGCCAGTTTTTTCGCCAGCAGTTTCATGGCAGCATCCACCACAGACACAGGGGTTTTGAGTTCATGGGCCAAATGGTTGATGACCTTGTCCTTTGCCTGGTTCAATATTTTGAGATCTGTATAAGACTGCTCCAGTTCTTCATGAATCCGGGTGTTCTCAATGGGCAGGGCAATGGTACTGGCCACCATCATCAGCTGCTCGGTATCAGTGCTGTCAAATCCGCCATGGCGTTTGTTTACCACGGACACCACTCCGATGACCCGGTCTTTGCGCTTGATGGGAACAGACAGCATGTTTTTGGCCACCAGATCGGTTTCTTCATCCACCCTGCGCAGATAAAAATCGCATCGGGATACATCTGGAATCACCAGGGGGCTGCCGGTTTTGTAAACATGGCCGGATACTCCCTGGTCTGCGGGAAACCTGAGTTTCTTGAATTTTTTGCCGGATGCCGCGCTTTTAAATTGGGCGGAAAAAAAATACAGTTCATCTGTGGCTTCATCCGCCAGGAGAATAAACGCCCCTTCCACAGACACCAGTTCCTGGATTTCCCTGGTTATGATCGCGATCAGATCCCCCAGTTTGTGATAGGTGTGCAGGGCATTGGAAATTCTGAACATGATCTGGTTGGTTTTTGCCATTCGTTTTTCAGCCGTCACATCCCGCAGTATCAATACCTGGCCCATGGGGGTATCATCTTCATCATACAAGATTGAGCCGTTGATCATGATATCAAGAATCCGTCCGTCCCTGGTGTACCGCTGGGTTTCAAAATCCATAACGGTCCGGTTCAAAAACAGTTGTTTCATGCCCTGTTTTGCCTGGCCCAGCAGGTGCCGGGGAACAAAATGGATGTTTTTGCCTTTTATGTCATCCAGTTTCCATCCGAAAACCCGTTCAAAGGCAGGATTGACATATTCCACGGTATTGTCCAGGGTAAAGGCGAACACCGGATCAGGCAGGAATTTGAGCAGGGTGTTGAGGCGTTTCTGGGCCAGGCGGCTTTCTTTGTAAAGCTTGCCGTATTCATCAGCTGTCGTGTCAGGGTCTTCAATCAAAGATGCCATGTGCCTGCCTATCCGTTTTTTTCAGTTGTCAAAAAGGGTGTAATTATACTGCACCAACGCCTTTTCGTGGGACATTTCAAACCGGGTATTCCCGGTCTGGATAAGTTCTGAGGGCATATACAGCTGCAAAAATTTTTCCTGGCTGGTGATCACCGGGAAACCATAGGGCTCATTCATGTGTTTCAACGGTTTTCCGGCCGCTTTTCGCTCTTCCACAAAGGCCAGGTGTCTGTGCAGGCGCTGGTTGATCACCTCTCTTGCCAGGGGCTGCAGGGCCTGGGCTGTCCGGGTGATGGCAGAGATCAGATCTGTGTCCCTGTCATACCCCATGCTGCTGCGGCCTGCGGCCATGGCTGCGGCCATGGTGGTGCCTGTTCCCATGAAAGGGTCCAGTACCAGGTCGTTTTGAACGCAAAACATGTTGATCAGTCTGTGGGCCAGTGCAAAAGGAAAGGCGGCGCTGCGTTTTCTGTCCGCCACATCTGCTAGAGCCTGCACTGTGCCTTTGATGTCAAACCAGATATCTGAAAACCAGGCGTTGCGCTCTTCCCAGAAAACAGCACTTTCCCGGCGCAGCTGTTTTTCTTCCAAGGTCTTGAATTCCCGTTTGTCTTTTTTGCGTAAAATCAGGATATACTCATGTTCCAGGGTGACATAGGCACCGGCCGGCAGCATGCCGGATCCCATGAACTTGTTGGGGGCATTGGTCTGCTTGCGCCAGATAATGCAGGGCAGACTGGTGAAACCAATATCCCGGGCAGCGGACAGAATTCTGGCGTGATTGGTATACAGGGCGAACCGTGAGTTGATAGTCCGGGTGGCATCCCCGATATTGATACAGGCAAATCCGCCGGGTTTAAGCACCCGGAAGCATTCCTCCCACACCGGGTCCAGAATCTTATGCATGGCTTCGAACGCGGCCGGACCGTTACGTTTGGACAAAAATCTGCCGACGTCCGGATTCATTTCTTCAAACAGAAGATCCCACATTTCGATCATGGGATAGGGCGGCGAGGTCACCACCAGGTCGATGCTGTTGTCTGCCAGAGCTTCCATGCGGCGGGCATCGTTGAAAATGATTTCATGCTGTGTTTTCAGTGTTTTCATAAAATTTTCTGGTATCTTTTGCCGTAAATGTTTTGATATTTGCCATATGAGTGCCGGTCTTTCGACCATCCCTGGTGTGTCCTGCTCACAGGCCCGCTCCCGGAGGTGTCCTGTACCCGGACCGAGATCCTGCGTGGGCCTGTATAATGAAGGGGATGGTTCGTGAACCGTCCGTATAGTATCCGGGGTGACATTCCGGCATATCGTACCGGCCCCCTTCGGCTCTGACGGTCCGTGCACAGGACACCTCCGGGAGCTCCCTTCACGTTCTCATAAAACGTATGCTTTTATAGCAGATATCCAGGTGAAAGTAAAAATGTTTCACCGCGCATAAGGTCGTTCAACTTGCATTTGCATGGGGCAGTGACTATAGTCAGGCAGTATGGATATAAATACAAAAGAGAAAACAGGAGCGGATCATGGCGGTGGGATGGGCGAAAGACGGGGCGGTTCAGGAACAGATTGATGCCAGTGTGGCCGATGCGGTCAAGCGGGCCAGAAACAGCCTGGCTGGCGGTGAAAGCAGAACCCATTGCGGAGTGTGCGGGGAACCAATCCCCGAACCCCGGCGCAAAGCGCTGCCCGGTGTGCGGTTGTGCATCGGATGTCAATCGGAAATAGAAAAACACCAGACCATGTCCGGCCTCTTTAACCGGCGGGGCAGCAAAGACAGTCAGCTGAAGTAGTTTGAAAAATCACGACCGCCCCGGTGGCTGCAGGATATCCACTGGGGATGGATACCTGCCGGATGGTATGAAATTTTACATGTGCTGGTCTTGGGGTGTCTGCCGGCAGTTATCGGACAGGCGTGGCCGTGTCATTGATCACAGCCGTTTTGCGCCGGATCACCAGGGCGGTGATCACCAGAAGCACTGCCAGTCCGGCCAGGGCCGGGGTGAAATTATGATAGGTGTCAAACACAAATCCGGCCAGGATGGGAGACAGGGATGCCGGGATATTGGCGGTAAACAGCCACCCGTATACCTGGGAGATGTGGTTGCTGCCCCAGCTTCTGGAAGCGCTGGACACATAAATTACCAGGACCCCGCCATAATTGAATCCAGTCACAAGAGCGAATGCCAAGAATCCTGGTGCGGATCCGGTGAGCAGCGGGGCTGATGCCAGGATAGCTGCCTGGCACAGCAGATTGGCCAGAATGGCGGTGGATGATTGCATCCGGTCAAACAGCCCCCCCCAGATGATCCGGCCGGCGGCATTGGCCAGGGCAAAGAGAGAGACGGCTGTGATGCCGATTTCTGCAGCATTGCCGTTGCCGTGAAACAGTTCCTTTAGATTGGCATTCACAGCAAATCCGGCCGCCAGTCCCATGAACATGGCCAGATACAGGATATAAAAATTTTCATGAGAGATCACCTGTACCGGTTTCAGGCGTAAGACAGGAATGTTTGGTATTTTTGCTTCTGGAAAGTGCATCACGCTGCCGGAAAGGACCACCAGGCAGAAAAACAGGATGCCGAAAACAAAAAAGGTCTGGAAAGGGGTATATCCCAGAGAATTAATCAGAACCCCCCCCACCTGGCTGACCATGGCAGCGCCCCCGCCGAAACCGGCCACAGCAATGCCGGTGACAAGGCCTTTGGATTGTGGAAACCAGCGGATGCATACGGCAATGGGTACGATATAGGCCATGCCGGCGCCTATGCCGGCAAGGCCCCCGATCCCCAGGATGGTGAGCACGAAACTGTGGCTGCCGAGGCCTGCCAGAAGCCACCCCCCGCCAAAAAGAACCCCTCCTGCCATGGCACTGATCCGGGGACCGATTTTAGGCAGAAAGCCCCCGGCAACCATCATGGTCAAAGGAAAGACAAAATAAAACACGGTAAAAGGGATCTGAACCGGCCCCTGGGATAGCCCGGTCAACCCTTTGAGAGGCTGAACATAGACACTCCAGGAATAGGTGGCCCCGAGGCAGAACTGCATGAGTACAGCTGAAACAAGGATGAGATATCTCATGGGTGATTGTACCGGTCAGGCCAAGTTTTTGCGGCCGGTCCTGTAAAAAGGTTTCAGGTCGGCAACAGGGTTTTCATGGTATATTTCCTTTTATCAGGCAGTCGCCAGCATCATGCGTTCATCTCCCCGCTCCATGGCCAGTTCCGTGAGTTTGTCCGCAGGAATATGGCACAAAATTTTGTGCCCGTTTGGCAGCCGCTGAAATTCAGGTTTTTTCTGTTCACAGATTTTGCCGTTATCCGGCAGCACGGAACGTCTTGGGCACCGGGTATGAAAACAGCACCCCGACGGCCGGTTGGTGGGGCTGGGTACCTCCCCGGACAGGATAATGGACTGGCGCCGGGCCGAAGGGTCCGGGATGGGAACAGAGGACAAAAGCGCTTCGGAATAGGGGTGATAGGGTGGTGGATAAATGGCGGACACCGGTCCGAACTCCACGATTTCCCCCAGGTACATGACCGCCACAAGATCGGAAATAAACCGCACTACGCTCAGATCATGGGCAATAAAGATCATGGTGGAGCCCATGCTTTCCTTGATCTCATTGAGCAGGTTCAGCACCGCTGCCGCCACTGATACATCCAGGGCGGATACGGGTTCGTCACAGATGACCAGAGACGGCCTGCTGGCCAAAGCCCTGGCAATACCGATGCGCTGTTTTTCTCCACCGGAAAGCTGCCGGGGATACCGGTCATAATAATAGTCTGCCAGTTTTACCGCCTTGAGGAGACGTTCCACTTCCTGGCGTACTTTCCTTTTCGGAACGGTTTTGAACTTGTGGATGGGCCGGGCGATCTGTGCCCCCACGGAATAGGAGGGGTTCAGGGTGGAATCCGGGTTCTGAAATACCATCTGCAGTTCCCGGATCAACGACAGGTCCCGTTTCTGGGCCGGCAGGTTCAGGTCGATACCCATGAGTTCCACCGTGCCGCCTGTGAGTTCTTCCAGACCGATGATGCCTTTCACCAGGGTACTTTTGCCGCAGCCCGATTCCCCCACGATGCCCAGGGTTGTGCCCTTGAGAACCTTCAGGGAGATGTCATCCACTGCTTTGACATGTGATTTTTTTTCCAGGCCCAGAATGGCCCGCAAAGAGGGATTTTGTTCCGGATAATACAGTTTCATGTTCCGGATATTCAGCAGTGTGTCCATGGAAGTGAAATCATCGTCCCCTTCAGCCATCTGAATGACGGAATCCTTCTGACCCCGGGAATAATCATCATAGGGTACCTTCAGGGTTTCTCTGCCCAGAAAGCAGCGGGACCAGTGATCTTCGGATATGGCCAGCAGCTCGGGGTGCTGTGAGGTGCAGTTGGCGGTGAGGCTTTTGTCCTCTAGGTGTGTGCCTTCCAGGCGCCAGTCGCACCTGGGGGCGAAGATACAGGCATCAAGGTCTCGTTCCGCCGGGTCCGGCACCCGTCCACGTATGGACCACAGACGGTTGTTGGACAAGCTGTCCCCCAGGCGGGGCACACAACACAAAAGTCCCCGGGTATAGGGATGGGCCGGGTTGGCAAACAGGTCCTTTATGGGGCCCTGTTCCACCATTTCACCTGCATACATGACGCAAAGCCGGTCACTCACCTTGGCCACCACTCCCAGGTTGTGGGTGATGAAGATGATCCCGGTATTGAAATCTTTTTTCAGATCCTCTACCAGATCCAGGACCGCCGCTTCCACGGTTACGTCCAATGCCGTGGTGGGTTCGTCCATGATGAGCAGAGAGGGGTTGTTGAGCAGGGCCATGGCTATCACCACCCGCTGCTGCTGGCCCCCGGATATCATGTGGACATACCGGTTCATCACATTGGCGGCATCCGGCATGTACACCCGTTCCAGCATGGCGATACACCGGTTTCGTGCCTCCTTCGACGTTATGTCGGTGTGGGCCGTGAGCACCTCTGTGAGCTGGGTCCCGATGGTCAAAGACGGGTTCAGGGCCTGCATGGGATCCTGGTATACCATGGAGATGTTGTTGCCCCGGATTTTGCGCAGCTCCGCCTTGGGGGTGCCCACCATTTCCCTTCCCATGAACTTGATGCTGCCCCCCACTACTTTGCCGTTGGAACCTAAAAAATCAAGAATACCAAATGCAATGGTGCTTTTGCCGCATCCTGATTCCCCCACCACCCCCACGGTCTGTCCCTGCCTGACGGTGAAATTGACACCCCTGACCGCAGGTACCAATTGTTTGCGGGTCTGGTAGGAAATGGCCAGGTCCTTGACTTCCAATACCGGTATATCTGATGCATGTTCCATAGGATCGCTTTCGTTGTCAGGGCCGGGCAGCAGGTGCTGCCCGGCACATGGTTACTGATATCTCATGGATTCTTCCCGAATCCCATCTGCCAGGAGATTAAGCCCCACCACCAGCGAAGCGATGGCAAGGGACGGCCACAGGGCTGCATACGGGTTGCCTGTCAGGATAAAGGCCCGTCCTTTGGCAACCATGGAACCCCAGTCCGGTGATGGCGGCGGCATGCCAAGGCCCAAAAATCCCAGGGTTCCCATGGCAAAGATGGCATACCCGATCCTGAGCATGGCATCGATGATGATGGGGCCCCGGGTGTTGGGCAGGATTTCCACAAACATGATGAACCAGGCGCTTTCCCCCCGGGTCTCTGCCGCCCGGATATATTCACGGGTTTTGATGTCCAGGGTCAGACTCCTTACCAGCCGGGCGATGCCCGGCACCCCCACAATGGAAATGGCGATGACCACATTGACTGCGGATGCACCGATAGCGACCACGATGATCAGATAGAGCAGGATGACCGGTATGGCCATCATGGCATCCAGAAGCCGCATGACAAGTTCGTCGAGCCATCCGCCCTTATAGCCGCCGATCAACCCCAAAGTGGCACCGATGAGCAGGGCCACCACCACTCCCCAGATGGCGGTACCCCCGGGCAGAGATATGTTTTCCGATACCGGCAGCACCACCAGAACCACCCGGGCGCCATAGATCAGCCGTGTCCAAAGGTCTCTTCCCAGTTCGTCGGTGCCCAGGATATGCTGGGCAGACGGTCCCTGGTTGGGGGCTTTCCAGTCCTGTTCAAAAGGGGTGTACGGGGTGAGAAACGGGGCGAACAGGGCCACAAACACCCAGAACAGGACAATGACCAGTCCCACCATGGCGATTTTGGAACTGAGCAGGATGGTGAACATGTCCTTGAGCCGTATTTTTTTGGTTTTTGTTGTATTTTGGGTTTCAACTGTTTCAGGCATACCGTATCCTCGGATTCAAAAAGGTGTAGATGATGTCGGCCACCAGCTGGGTGCCGACGGCCACCAGCACCATGATCATGGCACCGGCTTCCAGGGCGTTGAAATCTTTATACAGTGCTGATTCCAGCAGATAGGCCCCCAGTCCCGGGTATCCAAACACCACCTCCACGATGACGATCCCCCCCAGCAGCCAGTTGACATGGAGCATGATCACGGTGATGGGGGCGATGAGGGCGTTTTTCACTGCATGCTTGAACACCACTTTTTTATAAGGGAGCCCCTTGAGAAATGCGGTGCGGATATAGGGTGATTTCATGACCTCCACCATGGAGGCACGGGTGATGCGCAGTATATATCCCAGTTCGATGAGGGTGAGGGTGAGCACCGGCAGGATCAGCATCATGGGCTTTTCCCAGGGCGCAGACGTGCCCAGAACTGCAGCACCCGGCAGCCATCCCAGCCAGACGGAAAAGATCAGGGTCAGAAAAATACCGGTGGCAAACTCCGGCACCACGGAAAACATCATGCCGCCCACCGATAAGAACCGGTCCTTGACAGATCCTTCCTGAAGTCCGGCAATCAGCCCCAAAAGCAGGGCCAGGGGCATGACAATGACAAAGGCGGTGCCTGCCAGGACCACGGAGTTGCGTAATCTGGTCCACAGGCTTTTGTTCACCGGCCGGCCGGTGCGGAAAGAAACACCGGGATCACCTCTGACAAATCCTTTTTTCAAAGGGATGTAGTCTTTGGGGCCGCCGGAACTTTCCATCCACCCCTTGCCCATGACAAACACAAACATGGTTTCGGTTTCACCCTTGACCCAGCGAACCGCATGGTTCTGGCGGTCAATCCCCCAGAATTGCTGTTTGCCGTCTTCGATTTCCTGCCACCGGCCATTGTCCACATATTCTGTTTTTTCACCGTCCTCGGTAATAACAATGGCCACCAGATCATCCCCGTCCACTTTCCAGCGGATCAATGCCCCGTCTTTTCTGACGGCCCACCACTCCTCAAAATCTTCTTCCGTGGTGATCCGCTTCAGGGGCATGCCGATTTGTTTTTCAGCGATCCAGTCGTTGCCGGCGATCCAGTGCAGGTACCGCACATACATGGGCTGGTCCAGGCCGTTCTGCCGTATAAAGGCGGCTTCCTGTTCCGGGGTGATAAAGGCCCCCAGCACATTTTTGGCAATGTTGCCGGGGGAGGATTCGGCAATGACAAAAACCGCCACTGACACCAGGATCATGGTCAGCAGCAACAGGAAGAACCTTCGGAGAATAAAGACAATCATAAAATTCCCTGTCCCTTGGTTTCAGGTGCCCGCACGCAGAAAATCTGCTGTGCGGGCAGCACAGGTTTTTATTTATGCAAACGAGACATCATTGAACAGCATGAATCCGTTGGGATGCCCTTCCAGGCCCTTGACATTGCTCCTGGATACCATCCAGACAGCCCGCCAGTAACCGATGCCGATGGAGCCCCTTTCATACTGGATTTTCTGGAGTCTGCAGAACAGTTTTCTGCGTTCATCAACATCCAGGGTGCCGTTGGCTTTTTCCAGGATCTGAGAAAATTCCTCATCCACCCACCGGCTTTCATTCCAGGCCACAGGCTTGCCGTCTGTGTCAGCCTTGTACGCCAGGTTCAGGACCATGGTGCCCAGGGGACGGTGGGTCCAGGGGGTGATACCGAAATCCACTTCCGTCCATTTTTCCCAGTACTGGCTGTTGGGCATGGTCTGCAGGTTGATCTTGAATCCGCCGGCAATGGCATCCTGCTTGAGAATTTCCGCATACCGCACCACATCCGGCCATCCGGAACCAACCGCCAGGGTGACTTCCAGGCCGTCGGGATACCCGGCTTCGGCCAGCAGCTTTTTGGAAGCTTCAGGATCATATGCCGGAATGGGCATTTCACAGTATTCAGGGTGCAGCTGGTACACATGGAAATCCTGGCCTTCAAGTCCCTGTCCCATGTATGCCAGTGCCAGAATTTTTTCATGGTTGTGGCATTTTCTCATGGCCAGTCTGACTTTTTCATTGTCCCAGGGCTTTAGATCCACCCGCATGCGCAGCACCCGTGCAGAGGCAGTGGGAGCCGCCAGAATGCTGATTTTGGGGTCATCCTTGAGCGCCCGGAAAATGTCGGTGCCGCCGATATCGGACAGGTCGATAAAATCGATGTCTTCACTCTTGATGGCGGAAATCATGGGGGCGGTTTCGGTTCCCATGTCAAGAAAATGCATCGCATCCAGATAGGGCAGGGGTTTGCCGTCTACCCCTTTCTGCCAGTAGTCGGACCGGGCCTTGACCACTGCCAGTTCGCCTTCTCTGTAGGTTTCAAGGGTATAGGGGCCGGTGCCGTGGGGCGCCTTGAGAAAATCCCCTTCAAAGGTTTTGTGGTTGAGTACCTGTGCCGGATACTGGAAGAAGTCTTCCGGGATCGAGATGGAGGGAACCCTCAAGTGCAGCTTGATTTGATAGTCATTTGTTTTTTCAATATCGTTGGCACTCAGATATCCTCCCACCAGGCCTTTCATGGAGGAGCCCACACTCTCATCCAGCCACTGGTTTATAGTGAAGATCACGTCATCTGCGCTAAAGGTATCGCCGTTGTTGAATTTGACGTTTTTTCTCACGTTCAGTGTCCAGGTTTTCAGGTCGTCACTGGCATCCCAGCTTTCCAAAAGATAGGGATGCGTAATGTTTTTTCCGTCTGTGAGGGTCAGATACTCGGCCACCTGGCGGGTTACGTTGGATGCAGCGATCCAGGAATAGGTGGCGGGATGGGCGATTTTCTGAAGCGCGGTGGCAACCTTGAGGGTGCCGCCGCGTTTTACATTGCCGGCAAAGGCTTTCGTGGTCCAGGAAAGCCCTGCCATCTGGGTTGCCGTAAACGCAGACACCCCCAGCAGGGTAGAATACCGCAAAAATTCTCTTCTGGAAAGTTTGCCTTTCTCCATGTCATTTTTCATGTCATGTACTGCCGGATGAATTCTTTGTTTCATGCTTGCCTCCTTTTTTTTTATGGTGGATGATACAGTATTTTTATACAAATCCCTGGTCCGTTGAATCTGTATGGTTATTACATGCCAGGCTGTTTAATGCAATTTTTTTTACTTGTTTTTTTAATAAAGGTGCTTCAGCCTTTTTCCAGTTTTGCCAGAATTTCTTTTTCTCCCGCAATTTTCAGCCGTTCCAGTTCCGCCGTTACCTTGTCGCTCAGGGGATCGGGCTTGTGGCTTTCCATGATGGATCTGATTTCTTCTTTGACCCGCTGGTCCATGGTGGGTTGGCCCGCGTTTTTCCAGGCATCGATATTCTGCCGGTTGAGCAGCCTGGAAACCGACAATTCATGTTTAAAATGGTCCAAAGTGTGTTTCTGGGTGATGAAGTGTCCGCCGGGCCCGACATCTTCCAGGATCTGTCTTGCCAGGGTTTCGCGTGTGACGGTAATACCTTGGACAAACCGCTTGGTCATACCCACAATTTCATTGCCCATGACCAGCTGCTCCAAAGAACAGGCCATGCCGGAGGCCATATACCCGACATCATGGATCAGGTTTAAACCGGACAGTCCCTGGGCCAGGATGGAGAAGGTGCCTTCCAGGCCTGCCTGGGCATCCAGAATCTTGGAGTCCGTCGCACCGGCAAGGCCCCAGGTGGGCAGGTCGAATGATTTGGCGATCTCTGCCTGGGCTGCAATCCCCAGGCTGTTTTCCGGCGCCCCCATGGTCATGAGAGCGGTTTTCATATCCAGTATCCCTACATTACCGCTCATGGCCACCGGACATCCGGTTTTGCGCAACTGGGCAATGGTGATGTGGATCAGGGCTTCGGCCGTGATCTGCACCAGCATGCCGGCCAGGGTGACAGGCCCGGTGGCACCGGCGGAAACCGTGGAGCCGGGCAGCTGGGGCATGAACCGGTCGGCGGCAATAAGAATTCTGTCCACTACGTCATCGGGAAAAAACAACGGCGCAATGGCTTCCGGGTACAGGATGAGAAAGGGTTTTTCCCGCAGATTGTCCTGGCCCCCGGCAATGACCGCCGCCATTTCATAGACATATTCACACCCCAGGGGCGAGTACCCGATAAAGGCGGCCGGTTTGGTGGTATTGGCAAACATGGCCGGAATTTCATGCACTTCCGCAGCAGCACCCGGTACATCCTGGGAGGAGCCCATGGGCATGACAAAATCGATGTGGGCGCATGCATCCGCCACTTTGGCGCCCAGGGCGATGTCCTTTATGCTGGTGGGCCGGATCTCTCCGGTAAAGGCATCCCGGTGGTTGGGGCTGGCAGTGGAGGTGCCGTAATGGCTTTTTTCTCCTTCCACCTCCAGTGCCCGCCGGCCGTTTCGGTCATAAATGGTCCAGCCTTTGGGTGCGGTGGCCACACACCCCTGGACAATGTATCTGGGAATCTTGATACGCTCGTCCTTTACCCAGGCTCCGGCCTGATCCATCATTTTATGTACCTGTTTGTGCCGGCACTTGAATCCCACTTTTTCAATAATATCAAATGCCGCCTGCTTGATTTCCCAGATCTGGTCGTCTGTTAAAATCCGCATGCTCACTGAACGGCTTTTGGTGCTGGATGACTGAATCACGTGCGTTCCTTTCAAAAGTTATGGTCTTTGGATTTTTATTTCATGATCACTATTTTCCGGTTCCGGCGGGACCCCGTTTTTGTCCCAGCCCATGGCCTCATAGAACTCAGCCAGCATGGCAATCAAAGAATTTCTGGTAAGTCCGGATGGGTTGCTGTCGCGAGTAAAAAACATGTCCGGCAGGTCGTCGATCAGGGGGCTGTCCGCATGACGCAGGTTGAATTTTCTTTCCAGGCCGGCTATTTTTTTCCCGGCATCAAACAGTTCCTGTCGGGTAAAATTTGTGCCGGCCAGTACGTTCACCAACGCTATTTCCGGTTCCAGGTTGAATGATTTGAGCAAAGACAGGACCGGTACCTTGCACAGACCCAGGCAGTCCACCAGGATATTGGTGACAACCGCTTTTTTGATGAGCCACCCTTTGGCAGTTGTAGAATGAATATTCACCGCTTCTGCCGTACCGAATTCCGCGATGGCCTGGTCTTTTGACCAGCTGTATTCCAAGGAGGCATAGACATTGTTGTAATCTCCGCCCCTGCTGGACACGGCATATCCCAGGGCCGTTCCCATGATGGCATTGGGGTGATAGGCAGTAAGTTCCAATCCTTTGACGTGGGCCGCATATGCCGCCGCCCGGCCGCCGATCTTTTTTGCTGCATACCTGACCCCCCGGCCCAGAACTTTTCCCAGGCCGACCCCTTGCGCTATCTGGTGTATCAAGGTTTCCATTGTGCGGGCATTGCCCCAGGACAGGTCCAGCGTGCCCTTGAGATCTTCGGGCATCAGGCCTTTTTCTTCCAGGTCCATGGCAAAGGCAATGACCGATGCCGCAGAGGTGGTATCCAGCCCCAGCCGGTTGCACAGATTGTCCAGTCTGACAATGGCGGTCATGTCCGTAAGGCCGCATTTGGGGCCGAAGTTGATGACCGGCTCGAATTCAGGCCGGGTGGAAATCTCATCCGGTTTTGCGGGATCCATCACAAGATCTGCCTTGCACTGTATCGGGCACTTGAAACACCCGGAAGTGCGGATGATTTTTTTTTCCAGCTGCCGGCCGTCAATGGGGCTGATATCCCGGACCCCTACCTCATTGTAATTTTTTGCGCCCATGATACCGAAATCATTGACCCACTGGACATATCCCGCACCGCCGTACCGGGAAAAAAAGGGAAATTCCGTTGCATCCCGCACCAGGGAGGCATAGGTTTTCACGGCCTGTTTTTTTCCGGGTGTATCGGCGGGCAGGTGTTTGTGGCTGCCTTTGGCAATGACAATGGCTTTAAGGTTTTTGGCCCCCATGACAGCACCCATGCCTGTGCGGCCTGCGGCATGGTCTTTTCCCGTCATGACGGCGGCAAATCCGACCTGGTTTTCTCCCCCCGGTCCGATGGTCAGGACACGGATTTTTTCAGGGGCATGTATCTGTGCCAGACGATCCTGGACCGCAAATGCATCCATCCCCCAGAGATCCCGGGCGGCTTTGAGTTCTGCGCCCTGTTGATGGACATACAGGTACACGGGTTCTGCTGCGGCACCTGTCACCACAATGGAGGCCAGACTGCAGGACCGCAACCATGCACCGGTGTAGCCGCCGATATTGGAGCTGCCCAGAATCCCGGTCAAAGGGGACAAGGCGTTGATATGGAGTCTGGCGCCGCAAGGGGCGGCAGATCCGGTGAGAAGTCCGGTGGAAAAAAGCAGTATATTGCCGCGTCCCAAAGGGTCTGTATCCGGTTTCAGGTGGTGGTACAGAAACCAGGCATTGAATCCCCTGCCCCCCAGAAAAGGTCGTGCCGGGTCTGGAAATGACTTGATACGGCAGTTTTTCCCTGTCAGATCCACCATCAGAAATTGCCCGAACCGGTCTGACGGGATCATGGATGTTTCGGTCTGGTTTTTTGGAAGATTTCCTGGCGGTGAGCCGCCTGCTGCTGCCGTATTCATGGGTAAAACTTGTATCATGTTATGGGGCCGGGATCAAATCGTTTTTACCGGTTTTTCCCATGACTCTCTGTTTATAGATGTTTTCTGCCTGACGATTTTCCACTAAAAAACTTGTATCTAAAAAAGTTTCATCATACTATTTAGTTGATAAGGGAAACCAGTACAGAAAAATATTTATCCGGAACCAGGAGATATGCATGAATCGAGAGCAAGCCATTCAGGAACTGGAAACCTTTGAGGGCTACTGGGACATGATCGTCATCGGCGGCGGGGCCACCGGCCTGGGCGTGGGCGTGGATGCCGCATCCCGGGGGTGTAAAACCCTGCTGCTGGAACAGCACGATTTTGCCAAGGGAACCTCCAGCCGTTCCACCAAGCTGGTGCACGGCGGGGTGCGATACCTGCGTCAGGGAAATATCTCTCTGGTTCTTGAAGCGCTTCATGAGCGGGGCCTTCTCATTCGCAACGCTCCGCACCTGGTGAGCAACCAGGCATTTGTCGTTCCCAATTACGAGTGGTGGGACGGGCCGTTTTACGGGGCCGGCATGAAAGTATATGATATGCTGGCAGGTAACCTGGGGCTGGGGCCGTCCAGACACCTGTCCAAACAAGAAACCCTGAAACGCATACCCACCCTGGAACCGGAAAAACTGCGGGGCGGGGTGGTCTATTACGACGGCCAGTTCGACGATGCCCGTCTGGCTGTCAACCTGGCCCAGACCATGGTTGACAACGGCGGCACCCCGGTCAATTACATGAAGGTTATCGGGTTTACCAGGGCCGGGGAAATGATCGACGGGGTTGCGGCTACAGATATGGAAACCGGTACATCTTATGAAATCCACGCCAGAGTGGTGGTGAACGCCACAGGGGTTTTCACCGACAGCATTTTGCAAATGGAAAATCCACTGGCAAAGCCCATCATTTCCGCCTCCCAGGGGATTCATCTGGTGCTGGACAAGGAATTTCTGCCCGGAGAAGCCGCCATCATGGTGCCCCAGACTGCTGACGGCCGGGTGTTGTTTGTGGTGCCCTGGCATGACAAGGCTGTTGTGGGAACAACAGATACCCCGGTTTCGGACATCAGTCTGGAACCTTGCCCTTTTAAGGAGGAGATCGACTTCATCCTGGAACATGCCGCCATTTACCTGTCCAAAGATCCCGAACCAAAGGATGTCAAAAGTGTTTTCGCCGGCCTTCGGCCCCTGGTCAACACCGGCAATGATAACAACACCGCCGCCATTTCCCGGGACCATTTTCTGGTGATTTCGGAGTCGGGCCTTGTGACGATCACCGGCGGCAAATGGACCACTTACAGGAAGATGGCTGAAGATACCGTCAACCAGGCCATTCTGGTGGCAGGTCTGAACGAAAAAGAATGTGTGACCAAAAAACTGCGGATCCACGGGTGGCTCAAACATTTTGATAAAAACGACCCCCTCCATTATTACGGGTCTGATGCCATCTACATCAAAAAACTGATATCAGCAGATCCCGGACTGGGAAATAAACTCCATAGGGATCTGCCCTACATAAAGGCCGAGGTGGTCTGGTCCGTGCGCAGGGAAATGGCCAGGACCGTTGAGGATTTTCTGGCCCGCCGGAGCCGTGCCCTGGTGCTGGATGCCCGGGCTGCCATGGCGATGGCCCCGGCGGTGGCACATCTCATGGCCCGGGAACTGGGATATGATGCTGCCTGGGAAAACCGTCAAATATCCGATTTTAATGACCTGGCAGGAACCTATCTGCTGGGCGGCTGTGTGCATCAAGGAAAAGAAGCATGACAATTTTACTGGTGGATAATGATGCAGCATCAAACCTGATTCTGGCAGATTTCCTTGACAACAAAGGGTATGCCTGTCTTCGGGCCGCTGATGCCGAACAGGCCCTTGATTATGTTACAAAACATGCAATACGTATTGTCGTATACAACCGGCAGGCATCTGACACTGACGGCCTTGATTTGTGCCGCAGTATCCGCAGCCGGAAAACCGGTCATTATATCTATTTTATCATGGTTGCTCAAAAGGATAATAAAAACGAAAAACTGGAAGGTTTCAAACAGGGTGTTGATGCATTTATTACAGCACCTGTGGACGTTGATAAACTGGAGGCACTGGTGCATGTGGGTCTGCGGATATCGGGATTCACCATGCCGAAAACCGTGAAAACAAACCTCCCCGGAAAAGATACTGAAAAAAAACAGATTGTTCCTGATTATGATATCCCCTTTGCCAGAATTGCCCTCGAGAAAAATTTTATCACAAAAGAGCAGTTGGCAAAGGCGTTTTCCTTCCAGAAAAAAGAACAGTTGGCCGGCGGCAGAAAATGGATCCCAAAAGACAGTACCATAACGCTCCACAAACAAACGGCGGATATTCTTGTGGCCCAGGGGGCCATCACACAAGAACAGCGGGATATGATCCGCCGTGAAATGGAAAAAAAATCTGAGGCAGTTTCTGATGCTTCACAAATGAGAGACATATCCAGTGAAGCCCCGTTTCAGGTCGTGATCTCCAAAGACAGGCTGGAAGCCCGGCTGGTATTCAATCCGGCCTTTTTGGAAAAAATTACCCCCGATGCGGTGGCAAAGGCCCTGGCAGGGAAAGATATTCAGTTCGGAATGGCAGATATCGAAACACAGATCAACACCTTGAAATCAGCTTTCAAAGAAACCCTGTCATTTGTTGCCGCAAAAGGCCGGCCGGCCGTTCCCGGTAAAGATGCTTTCATTGTATTTCATTTTGATACAAATTATTTAAAGCCCGGAAAAATTGATACTGACGGCAATATGGACTACAGAGAGCGCGGGCGCATCCCCAAGGTGCAGGCCGGTGATTTGCTGGCAGCCAAAATACCCATGAAAACAGGGGAGCCTGGCATAGATATTTATAACAATCCCATACCGGCGCCTGAAGCACAGGATGTCCAGCTCCAGTGCGGACAGGGTGCAAGGCTGTCTGATGATGGTATGGAACTGTATGCCCAGATTGATGGCCAGCCCCATGTTGCCGTGGGGGGCGCTGTTTGTGTTTTTGCAGAACTTACCATTGACGGGGATGTGAATTTTACGACCGGAAATATTGATTTTGACGGCAATGTGATTGTCAAGGGCAGCGTCAAAAACGGGTTTTCCGTAAAATGCGGGCATCTTTTTGCAACGGAAATCAGTGGCGCAGCCATTTTTGCTCTGGGTGATGTGATTGTTTCCGAGGGCATCAGCAATGCAGATATCAAGACGGAAGGGGATGTGAAAGCCAGGTTTGTTACCGGTTCCAACATCAAATCCTTTGGCAGTGTTATGATTGACAAAGAAATCATTGATTCAAAAATTCGCTCCAGCGCAAAATTTCTATCTGAACGGTGTAAAATCATCTCTTCTTTTGTCTCTGCCAAAATGGGGATTGCAGCAAAGCAGATCGGCACGGATGTCTCCAGTGCCTGCCGCATTCATGCGGGTATGGATGAAAATGTCAAAAAACGCATCCAGGCTTTTGGCCATGCCATTAATGATAAAAAAAAGATCCTGGAAACCGTGCAGAAACGGTATGAAAAACAATCAAAAAAGCAACGGGCCGTTCACCGCAAAATTTTTGAACTGGCCCAGCATCAGGAACGTTCGGCATCAAACACAGAGGCTGCCAACGCACTGGCCAGGGAACTGGACCTGTGTTTCAGGGACCAGGAAATCCTGGAAGAGCAGATTGCACAGGATCTGGCCGCCATTGAAGCATTGGTTGCAGAGATTGAAACCATCGGCAAGGAAAAAGAAGCCATACTGATATGGTCCAGAGAAGAAAAAGGAGACCCGGTCATCACGGTCAGCGGTCCTGTTATCCAGGGCACACAATTATATGGAATATACACCTCTTTTATCCCCAAAGAAACCATCCGCAATGTTACCATAAGGGAAATAAAAGACCCGGAAACCGATACCTGGCAGATGATCATTCAGTAACCATGAATGCTTCCGACCGGCGCGGTTTCCCTGTTTTCTGCCTGGTTGATGGCTGTCAGTTTGATGCAGTTTAGGAAAAAACCTGTTCCATGAAAGGCAAGGTAAAACAATGGGTGACAAGGTTGAAAAAAAATCGGATCTGATACCCGTACGAAAATCCCACATAGCGGCTTATAAGGACTTTCCTCTGTATTATATTTCCGACAGCGGTGAACCGGTTTTATTTCGAAAAGTGGAATTACTGACAGAGAAGCTGCAAGCCAATTCTTTTCAGGAATTTTATATTCGAAAAGAAGATGAAAAAACCGTTGTCAAGGTGTTGATGTCCCTGTTGAACATGCGTCTGGCAAAGGCTGTTGCATCAAAAGGAATACAAGCGATCAGGCAAAGTATCGGTCAGATTGTTGAAGAGGTTTTGGAAAATCCGGAGCACATCATGCCGGCGCTGCCTGAGACGATAGAAATTTTATTTTTCAATGCAAAAAAAACACCGGAATTGTTGGATGCTTTGGTTTCCATGAATAACACCAGTCCCAAAATTATCGATCATATAATCAATGTACTGGCGCTTACGGGTCGATACTGTTTTTTTAAAGAGATGCCCGATGATGATGTCAAAAGATTCGGGTTGTGTGCGTTGCTGCATGATGTCGGGTTGTCGCAAATTGAAACCCGAATAATTGAAAAAGAGCAGAAACTGACCCAAAGTGAATTTGACATGTATAAAACCCATCCCGATAAAAGTTATACTTTTATCATATCCCATCCAGTGTTTGATAAAACCATTGCCCATGCCGCACGTGAGCATCATGAATGTCTGGACGGAAGTGGGTACCCGAAAGGGATACATGACATTTCATTCGAGGGTCAGGTCATTGGCTTGATCGACAGTTATGAGGCCCTCAAGTATCGTGAAAAAGCATACCGGAAAGGGTTAAAATCTTATGATGCTCTGCAGATTATCAAAAGCGACGTTGTTCAGGGGAAATACAATAAACAGGTTTTTGTTGATCTGTGCAAATGCCTGATCAAATGACTGCCAGGGTTGTTTTATGACGAAACCCGGCTGGTAGTGTTTGTCAGGCGAAAAACGCATCCGCTGTTCTGACTGCATCCAGATAGAAATCGGGAAGTTTTTTTTCTGCCGGGATGTCGGATATGACGGTATGAAAATCGGCTTCCCAGTTTCCCTGTTCAAAGCAGGTCACAATATGCAAAATTTTTGTAAATTCTTTGTTTTTTTGGAGCAGTGCGGCTTTGATTTTTTCAGAAAAACCGATCTTTTCCAAAAGCGCTTTCATCGGCCTGTCCAGTAAAGCATCCATCAAAGAAAAAAGTCCGAGCGTAAACAGTTCCTCTGTGGAAAACCCGGTTCTCAGGACCGTGCCGCAAAGCTCGCACATTCTGGCCCGGACAACTGACGTTCTGATTAATTCATCGGGCTTGTTTTTGCCCAGGTCCGCCACCGTCACAATACGGATGAATTTTTTCAGTTCATCAGCACCGAGATATGTGATGGCGTCTCTGATGGTATTGATGGGAAAGGATTTCTCAAAATAGGCGGAGTTGACGAATTTCAGCAGCCTGATGGATATGGAGACATCGTTTTTGATGATGCTTTCAATTCGGCTGAAATCAAAATCAGTACGCCCGAGTTCTTCGACAAGCTTGAACAGGGCAATGTCGGTTGTTGAAATTTCTTTTTGTGAAAGAATTTCAGGTTTTGAAAAAAAAAATCCCTGAAATAATTGAAATCCCATTTGTTTTGCCTGCTCAAAGACCGCATAGGTTTCAACCTTTTCCGCCAGAAGGATGATATCGTAGTGGATTTTAATATCATTTATGATGTCCCCGATTTCATTCAGCGGAGTGGCCATCACATCAAACTTGATGATTTTGCACAATCCCATCATTGACCGGTATTTTTCATGGTAGACAAAGTCGTCTAAAGCAATAGTAAATCCTTTTTCAGTATATTCCTCCAGGGCGACAATTACATCCCAGGTCGGTTCAATATTTTCCAGCACTTCTATGATAATGTGCTGTGACGGCAGGATCAGCGGGGTTTTTTGAAGGATGAGGTCTTTGGTGAAGTTGATCAGGCCGGGATGTCCTCCCAGTATCTCTTTGAGTTCAAAAGAGAAAAAGGTATTCGACAGCACGCTTGAGGTGGCGGTGTTGCCGTCTATATCAGGAAATGCGTTTTTTAATCCATCTCTGAACAGCAGCTCATATCCGTAAATTTCCTTGTGTTCATTAAAAACAGGCTGGCGTGCTACATAAATATCCATGGGAGATTTTTTCCTTGAGCGTAAATTTTGGATCGTCCCGGCATCCGATTTTCATGGTTGCATTTTTACCTGTTCTCCATTATTTTTTCAAGGTGTAAATATTTTGCGGGCATACCCTAAATGGCAAAAACTCATCAATCCCCGCTGCAATCAATCAGGCAACGTCAATATCCGGAGAGGATTGACCAAATTGATTACCAGTGACAGCCCTGAATCTATCTGGACTTTTGCTGTGGCACTCTGTATATAGAGGGCCAAAAAAAGGAAATACAAAAAATGGGATTTCAGCGGCAAAAACTCAGCAGGCGGGTGGTCAGTGACCTGAAAAAGCGTTCCACTTCAGGGGTTTTCTTTTACATGCTGGTTCCGCCGATCCTGTTTTTCACCGACAATTACATTCAGCGGCATGTGACCGTCAGTCTGGTTTTTCTCGGGGTGTTTTCTGTCATCTGCCTGTTTCGCCTGGCCCATGTGCATGTTTCCAAAAAAATATCTGACAGGTATGAATCTCTTAACACCGGTATATTTATCGTCAGTATACTGCTGACAGCCCTGTCATGGGGAGTGGGATCTGCCTATGTTCTGCACCAGAGCGGTGAGCAGGCCATGCATTCCATCATGCTCATCTGTACGGTGGGATTTTGTGCCGGCGGGGTCATGTCGTTCATGCCCCTGCTGCATCTGGCTGTGGCATACAATTTGTTGATGCTGTTGCCTGCTATTTCATCGATATTTCTGAAAGGCGAAACCCTTACCCTGGGATATGCCATGATATTGTATTCCGTGTATCTGGTGCTGATCACCCAGCGGGGCAATCATGAATACTGGCAGGCGCTGGAAAATGAACATCTGCTGGAAGAAAAATCCAGAGAACTGGAAACGGCCAGCCGTATTGATGCGCTGACCGGACTATACAACCGCCGGTATTTTGATGAATTGTTCGAGCTGGAATGGGGATTGTCCGGCCGCAGGAAAACCCCGCTGACCCTGTTGATGTGCGACATTGACCATTTCAAGAAAGTCAACGACATGCACGGGCACCAGGCTGGAGATGAATACCTGAAACTTGTCAGCCAATATCTGCGGTCTGTGTTTCAAAGAGATACGGATCTGGTGGCCAGGTACGGGGGAGAAGAATTTGTGATTCTTTTGTCCGATACGGATGCTGATCAAGCCCTGCCCCTGGCAGAACAGTTCAGAAAAAAAATCGCCGACGCGGTTCTGGAGTACAACCATAAAAACATCCGGGCCACCATCAGTCTGGGCATTGCATCATGTACGCCCGGATCTGATATGGGCCTGGACCGGCTGATCACCCGGGCGGATAACGCATTGTATGCAGCCAAGGATGCAGGCCGCGACCAGGTGGTTGTGGATGAACAATGAATTACATTGCTGCTTGCCGTTCCGGCATGCTGATATGCTGCAGAAAAAAAGGACGAAATTCGTCCTCCCGGTGGCTGACATAGAGAATGGTGGCCAGTTGTTCCTTTGCCACGTCTTCCAGAAAATTGAGTAGTGCAGACCGGTTGGGTGCATCCAGTCCCTGGGTGGGTTCGTCCAGAACCAGCAGCTGCGGGTTCTTGATCAGGGCCCGGGCAATCAAAACCAGCCGCTGATCTGCATAGTGCAGCTCCCTGAAAGCGACAGTGCCAAATTTTTCCATGCCCAATCTTTCCAGCCACTCCATGGCCAGTTTTTTCTGGGCGGCATGTACCTGCCGGTACAATCCGATGGAGTCAAACAGTCCAGACAGGATGCAGGCCAGAACACTTCCCGGCACCCGGAAGTTTCGGTGGAGGTCTGAGCTGACAATCCCCATCTGCTGTTTGATGTCCCAGATGGATTCGCCGGTGCCCCGGCGGATGCCCATGACGGTCAGATCGTTTGTGTAGCATGCGGGATGGTCTCCGGTGATCATCTGGAGCAGGGTGGATTTGCCGCTGCCGTTGGGACCGGTGACCAGGGTGTGATCCCCTTTGTTCATCACAAGGGTCAGGTCTTTGAAGACAATCCTGCCCTGGTATCCGGCCTGGCCATGATAAAGCCGTATCAGGTCGCGGTTTGCCGGCCGGCTTTTCTGGGCGGGGTGTGTTTGGCCAAGATTCCGGGCCGCGGCCTGAAAATCTGCCGGTGCCTGGCGGTTTTTGCAGTGGGAGAGCATCCGGGCAGCCGGACCCTGGTGTATCAAAGATCCTTTGAAAACAATTCCAATATGGGTGGACCAGGCCGGAATATCTGTTTCGTTGTATACAAAGAGCAGCACCTGGATCTTTTTGGAGAACAAATGGAACAGTGCCCGGTCCAGTTCTGTGCAGCTGGCTGCATCCAGTCCATCGAACGGTGCCTGGATCACCAGACAGGATACCCCCCGGGTGATCTGGGCCAGGATCATCAGTTTTCTGGCCTGGCCCGTGGAAAGCTGGCGAAAGCCTTTGTCCAGGCAATCGGTCATGCCAAAGGCCCGGATCAGTTCTGCATGGGATGCTTCCTTTTTCAGAAAAGCCCTGGCTGGTGTGCCCGGGTCCAGGCGGTCCAGAAAATCCGTCTGGTCCTTTTTCAGCTCTGCTTCAAAGAGTTGCTGCTGATGTTTAAAAGAAACCACTCCCAGCCGGTCAGGCAGTTCCAATGTGTCTGCTGTGCCCTCAAGTGGTTTTTTTGATACGAGGTCAAAAAAATCTTCAATTCCGGACCGGTTGGTTCCCAGAATGGCCCATGCCTGGCCGGGCAGTGCCTGGAACCGGTCGATAAACAGATGGTTTGTTTTTGCATTGATTATGTTCATGGCGACCATTGAATCAGGAACGGTCCCGGATGGCAATACAAAATCAAAAAGTAAAAGAGAATTTCACGCGGAAAGAAAATATGATAGGATCTGTTTTTATGAAAACAAAAGAAAAGCCAAGAGGCAGTGTTCCCATGGATACGGATGGTTTTGATAGGCACCGGTCCGGCCCCGAACGTATGTATGTCGATCTGGATGATGTGATATCCAGGACAACCGACACCTATGGGGCAGTGATTGAAAGAGAATTTGGCAGACAAGTGCGGTTTGAGGATCTGGTTTCCTTTGATCTGAAAATATCGTTCGGCCTCACAGACAAAGAGTTTCATTATTTTTTTGATCTGGTTCACCAGCCCGATGTATTGATGGGGTATGAGCCGGTGCCCGGGGCGGTGGCCATGCTGGATGGATGGGCCGATGCCGGGCATGAGATCGATATTGTCACAGGCCGTCCTTATTTTGCCAGAGAGGCATCTCTGGCCTGGCTGGAAAGGCATCGGGTTCCTTTTACAGATTTCACCATGGTGGATAAATACAACCGTGCAGGGAATAATTCCTCCAGCGTAATAACCAAAGAACAGCTGGGGCAAAGACACTATGACCTGGCTGTGGAGGATTCCCGGGAAACAGCCATGTTTCTGGCAGACACCATGGGGGTGTTTGTGATGCTTTATGACCGTCCGTGGAACAGGCATCCCGTCAATCACCGTAACATTCAGCGGATCTATTCCTGGCAGGAAATCTCTGCTGCCAGGAATACCCGCAATATGCAATTGACAACAAGCAATCATTTGGCGGTGTGCCATCAGGTCTGCAAGCCTTGATTTTGGATGAACGGGTCTTATTATTGATGCAATATGAAGTGGATACAAACCTGATTTTTTATGAGGATAACCATGGGTAATCAAATAAAGACCGTTTTTCTGCTGACTGCCATGACCGGGTTATTCCTGGTTCTGGGGTATATGCTTGGGGGGCAGTCCGGTATGATAATCGCTTTGATCATTGCCTTTGCAATGAATTTTATTTCTTACTGGCAGTCCCACACAATTGTGTTGAAAATGTACCGGGCCCAGCCGCTGGACCGGTCCCAGGCTCCGGGGCTGCATGATACAGTGGCCCGCCTGGCATCCAGGGCCGGCCTGCCAATGCCGAAAATTTATGTTATTCCGGAAGATGCACCCAATGCATTTGCCACAGGACGAGACCCGGAGCACGGTGTGGTGGCTGTCACCCGGGGGCTGATGCGCCTCATGGACCAGGATGAGCTGGAAGGAGTACTGGCCCATGAGCTGGGCCATATTAAAAACCGTGACATCCTTATTTCCACCATTGTGGCTACCATGGCCGGGGCTATCATGTTTGTGGCTTCCATGGCCCGGTTTTCCGCCATTTTCGGCGGCAGGGACGGTGGCAGGGGCGGCCTGGGAATCGTGGGGGTGATCGCCATGTCCATCCTGGCACCTCTGGCTGCCATGGTGGTGCAGATGGCGGTCTCCAGATCCAGGGAATACCTGGCAGATGCTACGGCCGCAAGTATTACCGGTCATCCTGAGGGCCTGGCATCAGCCCTGTCCAAACTTGGGTCCTATACCCGTCACAGCACGGTGGATGCCAATCCGTCCACAGCCCATATGTTCATTGTCAATCCGTTGTCCGGAAGGAAAATGGCCAGCCTTTTTTCCACCCACCCGCCTCTGGAGGACCGGATTCAACGTCTCACAGGTGCTAAAAAACCGCCTGTCGGCAGGCAGGACAGCCAAAAAGGCGGCTCCACCATGACTGAACAGAGCCGTGCGTTCTGGGATTCTTTGTCCTGATCTCGACCAGTGATGGGGTCAGAAGTTAACTTCTGACCCCCATTTTGCCTAATGAGCGGCATTGTCCAGCAGGCTGCGTACCATATCTGCCATTTCAGTTTTATCCACCGGATTCATGAGAAATCCTTTTATACCGATGTTTTCGGCTATATCCCTGCTTATCTGTTCACTGAAGCCGGTACAGATAATAATCGGAAGTTCCGGGTGTATGGCAAGCAACTTATTTTCAACAGCATGGAAAGCGCTGGTGATCAGTTTTATGGCAATCTGGTGCAGCTGGGAAGGGTCTGCCGTCACCTGTCCGCAATCCGGTTGAAGGCAATGGCTGATGGTGATATTGGCCGGGATTGTTGCCCGGCTCAGCTGAATGACCTCTATGATAATTTTTTGAACGTGTACCGGTATCTGTAATGGCTTGACTATTGCGGTACCACAATTTATGGTAATGAAATTTGAAACCAACAGGCATCATCGACGGCATGGAGGATGTGAATGAATCTGCTGAAGAAAGCCAAGGGATTCCGGTTGCAGATGCGCACGGAATATCCGTTTGGCTGGTCCATTGTCATGGGCAGTATTTTTATTTTTCTGGTGATCCTGTTCGGTACATCCGGTTACATGGCACTGGAAGGATGGAGTTTCATAGAAAGTGTGTACATGGTGATCATCACACTTTCCACAGTGGGATTCATGGAGGTGCGGCCGTTGTCCGACATCTCACGGGTCATGACCATGCTGGTGATTTTCGGGGGGGTTGGTGCTTTTTTCTATCTGGGGGGATCTCTGGCCCAGATGCTTGTGGAGGGGAAATTTCAACATATTCTTGGGAGGCGCAGGGTGCAGAAAATCATTGATGAACTTTCCGGCCATTACATTGTCTGCGGATACGGCAGAATTGGCAGGGTGGTGGCGCAGGGAATCAAAAAAGAGGGGTTTGATGTGGTGGTGATTGAAAAGAAACCGGCAGCCCTGGAAGAGCTGGCACGGCAGAAAATGCTGTTTATTGCCGGAGATGCCACAGCAGATGATATTCTGCTCTCCGCTGGTCTAAAGGAAGCCAAATGCCTGATAACGGCCCTGGCAGAGGATGCTGCCAACGTGTTTGTCACCCTGACCTCCCGGCAGCTGAATCCGGATATCACCATTGTGGCCCGCACCGACACTGAATCCCATGTGGGCAGGTTGAAGCAGGCCGGGGCGGAGCGGGTTTTCATGCCCTACAATATCGGGGGGCTGCGCCTGGTCCAGAGTGTTTTGAGACCCACGGCAACCAGCCTGATGGATCTGGCCATACGGGGGGATATCAACCTGCAGATGGAGGAACTGCCGGTTTCCGCCAATTCCGAGCTGGTGGGAAAACTGGTGAAGGATTCCGGGATACGCTCCCGCTTTGATATTCTGGTGGTGAGCATTAAAAAAGCATCAGGCGACATGGTGTTCAACCCGGGGCCTGAAACGGTCATTGCGGCCGGGGACCTGCTCATTGCTTTGGGAAAGCCTCAGAATCTGCAGAAACTGCAGAAGGTATCGGATCCGGAAGCCTGCTGACAGACAAAAGATCCGCAGATCGTTTTATTTTTCCTTGACCACCTGCCCCCGTGACGTAAAAGAGATGCCCTGCTGGGTTTTGGCACCGATCATGACGGTTTCTATGATGGGCGGTGATACCGGCTTTTCTGATTCCCATTCCACCAGAAAACTGGCACCTGAGCCGCCTGCCTTGTCTGATTCATGGACAATAAACCGGGTGGCAGACATTTTTTCCAGTGCTACAGGGGTGTTGATGTATTCCTCCAGTAGTTTTCCCTGGGAATTGTAATAGGTGACTTTCTTCACCACCATTGGGTTGTTCATGTCTGTATTACGGATACTGAGGGTTACAGCAAGCAGAAACGGCCGTTCCCGGTCTCCGATGTAAATATGAGAGTATACCGGAACATAGACAACCTGGCCTTTGGACAGAAAGATCATTGTTCGGTCATCAGCACCGGAAGTTCCCATTGCTGCAAAAAAAACGAAAATAAACAGACAGATGAAAAATTTTTTGCGTGAATCCATAGCCAATCCTTTTTTTACATATTGGTAACTGATGGGAGTCAGAAGTTACCTTTTTTAGGTATTGTTCTGCGGGCCTGACCTGCTTTTGTCTTGTGCGTTGTAACATCAAAAAGGTAGAAAAGGTAACTTCTGACCCCTATTTGAGTAATATTGCACCTGCTCAGGTTGTTGTCAACATGGCTGTAATGGAAGTGGTATGCGAACGCCATGATATTTGCGTTGACAGGGGAACCGTATATAGTGCATTTTGGTTTAAGGATCTGGGAATGCCTTTTGTATGGTACTTCAGCAGGTTGTTTTTGATACAGGGGGGCATAAATGAAATTCATCGGGGCACATGTCAGTATCAGCGGTGGTGCGGAAAACGCACCGGAAAATGCAGAAAAAATAGGTGCCAGGGCCTTTGCCATGTTCACCAGAAATCAGCGGCGCTGGAAGTCTCCTCCCCTGTCTGCCCAGACCATCACCCGGTTCAAAAAACGGTGCAACCATGCCGGCTTTGATCCAAAATATATCCTTCCCCATGACAGCTACCTGATAAACCTCGGACACCCGGAACAGGAAGGCCTGGAAAAATCACGGGATGCTTTTTTTGATGAGATGCAGCGCTGTGAACAGTTGGGGCTGCAATATCTGAATTTTCATCCGGGCAGCCATCTGAACAAACTGGCACCTGAACAATGCCTGGACCGCATCGCCCAATCCATTGACCTGGCCCTGGAGCAGACAACCGGGGTTGCGGCTGTCATCGAAAACACCGCCGGCCAGGGCACCAATCTGGGGTACCGGTTCGAGCATCTGGCCAGAATCATTGCACAGGTTACAGACAGCTCCCGGGTCGGGGTCTGCCTGGATACCTGCCACCTGCACGGAGCTGGTTATGATATCATGACCAAAAGCGCGTGTGAAAAAACCATGGCGGAATTTGACAGGGTCGTGGGCATCGGTTTTCTCAAAGCCATGCACCTGAATGATTCCAAAAAGGATTTCGGAAGCCGGGTGGACCGGCATGAGAGCATCGGTAAAGGAGTGCTGGGCATGGCACCCTTTGACTTCATCATGAACGATGCCCGGTTTGACGACATGCCCCTGGTGCTGGAGACACCGGATGATACACTGTGGGAAAAAGAGATCCGCCTGCTGTATGATCTGATCCGGTAAAAAGGGCGCATCCGGCATTTTTTACAAATGTGTGAAATTTGGTCTGGCATCCGGTCAGGAAAATCAGTATAAAAAAAGTATTTCAACTTTTTTGCAAAGGGACAGTAAAATGAAAAAAACAGGTATTGTCGGCTGGCGGGGTATGGTGGGTTCCGTGCTCATGGAACGGATGATGGCGGAAAATGATTTTGCAAAGATCACCCCGGTTTTTTTCACCACCTCCCAGGCCGGCCAGAAAGCCCCGGATGTGGGAAAGGATGTCCCGGATCTGATTGATGCCCATGATATTGACACCCTCATGGAAATGGATATCATCATTTCCTGCCAGGGCGGATTCTATACAGAAGCGGTACGGCCGAAGCTGGCGGATAACGGCTGGAAAGGCTTTTGGATAGATGCCGCATCCACCCTGCGGATGGACGATGACAGCATTATTGTCCTGGATCCGGTCAACCGCCATGTCATAGAAAAAGCACTGTCCAGCGGCATCAAAAACTATATCGGCGGCAACTGCACGGTTTCTCTGATGCTCATGGCTTTGGGCGGGCTGTTTGCCCATGACGTGGTGGAATGGCTCACCTCCATGACCTATCAGGCTGCCTCCGGTGCCGGGGCACAGAACATGACCGAACTGGTGGCCCAGATGCGGGCCATCGGAGATGCAGCCGCCCCCATTCTGGACAATCCGGCATCCGCCATCCTGGATCTGGACACAAAGGTCACAGACACCCTGCGGGGCAGTGAATTTCCCACTGCCAGCTGGGGGGTGCCCCTGGGGGCCAGCCTGATTCCCTGGATCGATAAGGCCATGGAAAACGGCCAGACCAGAGAAGAGTGGAAAGGGCTGGTGGAAACAAACAAGATCCTGGGCCGGTCCGACAACCTTGTACCCATTGACGGCCAGTGCGTGCGCATCGGGGCCATGCGCTGCCACAGCCAGGCATTCACCATTAAGCTCAAACAGGACGTACCCCTGGCGGACATCAACGCCATGCTGGCCTCCAACAATGAGTGGGTCACCGTTGTTCCCAATACCAGAGAGCAGACCGTCACCGACCTGACACCGGCAGCGGTCACCGGCACCCTTACCGTGCCCGTGGGCCGGATCCGCAAGATGATCCTGGGCGGAGAATACCTCACCGCCTTTTCCGTGGGAGACCAGCTGCTCTGGGGCGCGGCTGAACCCCTGCGCCGCATCCTCAATATCATCTTATAAATGAGTGGGGTCAGAAGGTAACTTCTGACCCTTGAGGCAACATGAAATCACGCGCATCCATGCCGCGGATCGGCATAGAGGGTTTTTTGCTGGCTGTAGCGCCTTTGCCGCTGCTCTTTTTGTCTGCAAAAACCAATGATAGTGGCGGCCTGCCCCTTTGGCAGCTGACAATTGCCGCGGCAGCCGCTGTTTTTCTGTTTTTATGTGCCCTGACACTGTTCCGCAGCCCCCGTGCCGGCAAACTGCTGGGATTTGCAGCGGCTGCCGGCACCTATGGTGCGGCATTCCCCCATATCATGGCCAGCCCGTTTTTCGCATTGTCCGGCACGGTTGTGCTGATCAGTATCCTGTTTATGCTGTTTGATTTTCATGTTTACGGGCATGCTGCCCGGAAAACCGATCATACGGACCGGTGCCTTGAGCGGGCACGTTGGGGATCACTGGCTGTCCCCCTCGTTGTTGTGCTGGATATTTTTTTTGACAGCGCATCTTTACGGGGGGGTGTATATGTCATAGCCATATCCCTGCTCATCGCGCAAATACTTGTTGTCCACTGGGCGATGGAAAAAAAGTCAGCCTGGTTTTTTTTACTGGCGGCAGCCGGCATGATATCTGCCGGCCTGGCCTTGATCTATTCAGCTGCTGAACTGATTCCAGGCATTGCCGCGGCCGTCAGTTTCACAAGCGTGATATCTCTGCCCCGCAGCAAAACCGGCATGGAGAGCCAAAAGCCATTCTGGGAAATCTTTCTCAGCCATCCGGCCCGGGTGCTGGTGGTGACCTTTCTGGGGCTGTGTGCCATGGGAACCTTGCTGCTGCTGCTTCCGATAGCAGCACAAGACAGGGCCATCGGATTTGTTGATGCAGCCTTTACTGCGGTGAGCGCGGTCTGTGTCACCGGGTTGATCGTACTGGATACCCCCAATGATTTTACCGGATACGGCCAGTTTTTCATCCTGGTTTTGATTCAGCTGGGGGGACTGGGCATCATGGGCATCACCACCGTTGGACTGCACACCATGGGCAGGCGGCTCAGCCTTACACATGAACGGGTTCTGGCCTCAATGGCGGATACGAACCACAAAGACCTGGTACAATCGCTGGTTACCATCCTCAAATTTACCTTTGCTGCCGAAGGCATGGGGGCGGTTCTGCTGACCTTTATGTTTTATACAGCCGGTGATACTGGCTCCCAGGCTGTGTGGCGGGGGATTTTTACGGCCGTCTCCGCGTTCTGCAATGCCGGGTTTGCCCTCCAGAGTGACAGCCTGATGTCCTATCACGCAACACCTGTAATACTGCATATCGTGGCAGCCCTGATTATTTTCGGGGGCATGGCACCGGCAACCAGCCTGGTGATCCCGGGATGGCTGGCCGGCAGGCAGGTGCCGATCCCGGCCCGCATCGCTTTGACAGCCAGTATTGTGCTGCTTTTTCTGGGCACGGTTTTCATCATGGCCTTTGAATGGGGGGGGCTCCTGGCCGGGATGTCAGTTTCAGATAAAATCCAGAATGCATGGTTTCAATCGGTTACCTTGCGGACAGCAGGATTCAATTCTCTGGATATTGCCGGCATCGCCCATCCCACTTTTCTGCTCATGCTTGCCTTCATGTTCATCGGCGGCAGTCCGGGAGGGACCGCAGGCGGTGTAAAAACCACCACCATCGGTATCCTTGCCATGACCTTTTTTGCCAATATAACCAACCAAAAAGAAGTGATCCTGCAGAACAGACGGATCAATGCCGTCACGATATTCCGGGCAGTTACCATTGTTGCGGCAGGTCTGCTGCTGTGGTTTGGTGTGGTGCTGATGCTGGAGGTGACCCAGCAGCATATACCGGTCAGAGACCTTATTTTTGAGGCGACCTCGGCCCTGGGCACTGTGGGCCTTTCCACCGGCGCAACCGGGCTTCTGGATGAAATCGGAAAAATTGTTGTCATCATTGCCATGTTCTGCGGGCGTATCGGTCCTGTGACATTGTTCATGCTGCTGAGCGATGGGCAGAGACCTTCGGCAACCCGGTGCCCGGATGCAAAAATTTTCTTAACATAAAAAAGGAACAACAAGATGTCCCAGCAAATTTTGATCATCGGACTTGGCCATTTCGGAATGTCCCTTGCCCGGACCCTGTCGGAAAGAGGCGCAGAGGTACTTGCGGTGGATATCAATAAGGATCTGGTGGAGGAAGCTGCTGATTTTGTCACCGAAGCCATTGTGGTGGATGCCACGGATGAAGCGGAACTGGCAGGACTTGAGCCGGGAAAAAGGGATTCCGCAGTGTGCGCCATCGGGGATGATTCCAAGGAAGCCTCCATTATCTGTACGGTTCTGCTCAGGCAGATGGGGGCCCCGCTGGTCATATCCCGTGCCAATGACAAAATGCACCAGCGGATTTTGAAACTGGTGGGGGCCCACCAGATTGTCAACCCGGAACAGGAATTTGGAAAGCGGTTTGCCAACCGGCTGTTGTACCGGCATGTTATTGCAGACACCAATCTGGGGGAAGACCTGCACCTGACAGAGATCTGCATCCAGCCGTCCATGGTGGGCAAAACCCTGGTCGACCTGGCACTGCCCAAACGCTTCGGCATCATGGTGGTGGGCATCAGAAGGGGGCCCCGGGGAAAAATTCACCAGCCTTTGCCAAAGGACCCGCTGCAAAAAGATGACAATCTCATCATTGTCTCCAGTGAAGCAGCCATTCCCAAACTGATCAAAGGGGTGTAACATGCGGCTTGCACAGACAGTCAGGCTGGGGGCATGGATTCTGATCGGGCTGAACCTGTTGATGGCATTCGGGTCTATCTGGGTGTTTATCCGGATGGCACCGGCCATAGAGGTGATCATAGAACAGAATGAGCGGTCCCTGCAGGCGTGTGAGACAATGCTGGCCTCCCTGGCAGTGGCAGACAAACAGGAAGCCGATATCATGCAATTGAAAGTATCGTTTGCCGCAGCCTTGAAAAATGCCCAGAATAACATTACGGAAAAAAAAGAACCGGCAGCACTGGATGCCATTGACCAGAATTATGCTGAAGCGTTTGGCGGCAATTTTGCGGCAAAGACCCGCACCGTGGACGCTATTCTTTTGCTTGGTGAAATAAACAGGGACGCCATGGTGCGGGCCGATAAAAAAGCCCGGCAGCTGGGCAATGCCGGTGCCTGGGGCGTGGTTTTCATGGCATCGGCGGTCTTTTTGACAGGAATGCTGTTCTTACGCGCCCTGAAAAAAAACCTGGTCATGCCCCTGGAAGAGATCGATGCGGTATTAACGGCGCATCAAAGCGGTGATACCATGAGACGATGTTCCGGCACCCGTCTGCCAAAGGATATCAGGCAGATATTCAACAATGTGAATGCATTTCTTGATTAATTTTTGACCTTGAGGCAGAGCATCAGGGTGAAGGCGATGGCGGCGATCAGGATCAGGATGGAAAACGCTGCTGTGTAATTGAGAAAGTGGTCAAACAGCAGGCCGGTGACAAAGGGTCCCAATGCCCCGCCGGTGGTGCCGAAGAAAACCGCGATGCTGAATACGCTGCCATGGGACCGGATACCGAACAGCTCCGCCACCATGGGGGAGATAGCCGTGAAAAAGCCGCCGTGGGCAATGCCGTAAACCATGGCAAAGGCATACATCTCCCACAGGGTATCGGCCCGGGTCAGCCAGAGCAGTGCCGTGAGCAGCAGGATAAAGCAAATCACCATGATGGTCTTGCTGCCGGTCCGGTCGATGAGCATGCCACCCGCAAACCGGCCCGCCATGGAAATGGCCCCGATGGTGGCCAATATCCCGGCTGCCCGATGGGGCGGGATGCCCATATCCCGGCCATAGGGAACGATATGGATCATGATGCTCATCAGACAGAAGGTTGTCAGCAGGTAGGAAAGGCACAGCAGCCAGAGTTTTGGAGATTTGAGTGCCATGGAAAAATCGATACCTGTGGTCTGAACGGGTCGGAGGATCTGGTACCTTCGGATGTTCAGCTCTGGACCGAATCCGACATCTGAAGCCGTGTTTGCAGAATCATCAGCATTGGACAAACCAGATGAACCGGCATCGTATATATCCGGATCCCGGTAAAGCAGCTGGGAGATGGCGATGAGCAGGACAGCCGCAACAATTCCCATGATGATGAAGGCGTTCTGGAACCCAATCCAGGCAATAAGAAAACTGGCCAGGACAGGAATGGTAAGCTGACCGGCACCGGTACCCACTTTGACCAGGCCGGTCATTTTTCCCCGGTTCAGGGCAAACCAGCGGGCCACGGTGGTCAGGGCAATGATCTCCACGGCGGACAACCCGATGCCGAATATCAGGCCGAACGTCAGGTACAGCTGAAAAAGGGTGGACACGCCAGCGGTGAGGCTGAACCCCAGGCCCAGGAAAATGGCCCCGATGGTCATGAGAATCCTGGGACCGAACCGGTCATTGAGACGGCCCACCAGCATACCGAACAGGCCGGTGATGAAAAAGGCGGTTGAGGAAGCCCCGGAAATAGCAGCTCTTTGCCAGTCAAACGTTTCCATTAGTGGATTGAAAAACACCCCATAGGAGATATAGGTTCCCACCCCCACGGCCTGGATGCTGAAACAGGCTGCTGTTATGATATGGCCGTAGCTGTCCCGGTGTCTCCGGGAACCGGTTGTCATGCCGGTATCGCTTTTCTGACCACCCGGTCCGGCCGGCCGGTGAGGGTGGCCTGGATCACCCGTTCCATGAAGATGGGGTCACCGGATGCGGTTTTCGGGGCCTTGTCCTTGATGGACAGGGTCACGGTGCGGCAGGAGGTGCCGGCGGCCTGTCCCAGGTCCCGGACCTTTTGCACCAGGGTGTCTTTGGCAAAAGTATCGGCTGTGTTAAATTCTGTAAACTGGCGGGTGCCGGCAATGCCTTCCACCATGAAACCGCCCTGGTGGCCCGGCGTAATACGGATCTGACGGTGAACCATCACATCCGAGGTGATGGCACCGATGGCGTTGGCCACATCCGCATCCTTCGGCAGAATCGCCTCCGCCCCCAGGGCCCGGGCAGCATCGGGCAGAAAAAATCCGATGGGTGCCCCGATGCCGATCACGGGCCGCTTCAGATCGATGCGCACCTGAAAATCCGGGCTGCCGCCGGCCATCAGGTTGTTGATCAATGCCTGGCATACCGGGCAGGAACTCAACCCCTCCGGATCGATTTCATCATCCAGCTGCCGCTTGAGCAGCTCCAGGGTCAGGCGCCGGGTCCCCTTTTCCAGGAGCAAAGAGATCATATCGGTCATCTCCATGCCGGCCAGCCGGGCCATGAAGTCGCAGTATGCCCCGGCTGCTGCCCGGTCCCACCGGGTGAACCTGCCCTGGATATGCAGCAGGTCGGTGAAGGTCAGTCCGCACCGCTGAACAGCGAACCGTTCCTCCAGCCGGGCCAGGGGCAGGCCCGCATCGGTGAGCACCCCGGTTTTGGTAACCAGTTCTTCTATGGACCAGGGCCGCTGGGTGACCAGAGACATCACCTTCTCCTCCATGGGGGTGAGCTGCGACAGCGCCACCGATCCGGTAGCGGTGATGAGCTGCATTTTTTGGGTGGACAAGGTGAACCGGTTCAGGTGATGTTTGACATACTCCAGGGCCGCATCGGTCCCGGGCCGGTTTTGTGCCAGCCAGGCGATGGGGGCTACCCGGCCGGGACCGATGGAAAATTCCCCTTTTTCAAGGGCGATCAGGCTGTCTCCCCCCAGACCGGTAGTGCGGATGTCCAGGGCCTGGACATGGGTCCGGCGGCCCCCCACTTTCGAGCCTTTTTGATTGAGGCGCACCAGGTTGTTTTTCAAAGCAGCCGTGTCCGTGGTGGTGCCGCCCATGTCCACCACCAGGGCATCGGTTCTGCCGGTAAGATGCCGTGCCCCGGCCACAGAAGCAGCCGGTCCCGACAAAATGGTTTCCACAGGCCGCTTTTTTGCCATGGCTGCATCCATGAGGGTGCCATCCCCTTTGACCACCACGATGGGGGCGGTGATATTGAACCGGTCCAGCACCTGCTCTACATCGGTAAGCAGGTGTTTGAGCCGGGGGATGATTCTTGCGTTTAGCATGGCGGTAACGGCACGGGTTTCAAAGTTCAGGGTGTCGGACAGTTCATGGCCGCAGCTGACAAACAGGCAGGTGTGGTCCTGCAGCACCTGTTTGACCGCCAGTTCATGGGCCGGGTTCACCGCGCCCGCATATCCTGATACGGCAAAGGCGGTGACACCATGATTGCGAATCATGCGGTCCGCAATGGTTTTGATCTGGTCCGGGTCCACCGGTGTTTTTTCCCGGCCGGCAATGTCCAGTCCGCCCTGGATCACGGCCTTGGGAGAATAGGCAATGGTATGGTCATCCAGGCCCGGTGGCGGCATCAGCAGCATGCCCACGATCTGTCCTTCGTTTTCCACAATGGCGTTGGTGGCCAGGGTGGTGGACAGGGCCACCAGCGCCACTTTGGCCAGCTGTTCCGGCTCCAGCCGGCGGAGCGCATTTTCGATGCCGATGGTGAAATCCCATTTGGTGGTCAACGCCTTGGCCTTGCAGCAGGTAGTGCGGTGTTCCAGGTCATATACCACGGTATCGGTGTAGGTGCCGCCGGCATCGATGCCCAGGCCGGTGTGGATCTCCAGGCCGGCATCCGTGTCCGGCCTGTCGGAGGAAACCACACAAACGGTTTGCGGCCCCGTGGTTTCATGGGCATACTCCCACTCCGGACTGGCGGTGAGGGATGATATTACCGGGTCAAAGGCGATCGTATGGCCGGGCGGTACCACCAGGACTCCCGGGGTGGATTCGGTGACCGTCAGCATCTGGCGGATCAGGTCCTGGTCTCCTTTGATTCGTTCAAAGCGCCATCCGTATTCATCAGCCATATCTTTTGCCATACGCTCGTATTTGGCGGCCTGGCCGGACCGGGTTTCGATGAAAGCGGCCCGCTGATAGTTCTTCTGCCAGGAGTTGAGAAATGCAAAGGTCTGGTCTGCCGCTGTCTGTCCATGGGCGTTTTTCACATCCTCATACACCAGCTGGCGGTTTCCGAACCAGGCCCGGCCCCGGCGCTGGGAAACCGGCACCGCTTTTTCCTCGCACCATCCGGCAGACAGATAATAGGTGCCGGGATATGTTTTGAACTGCTCCTGATAAGCGGCATCCCCCCCCAGAAACAGGGCGATGCAGTCATGAACCCTGGGGATCACCAGGGGTATTTCCCGGGATTTCAGTCCCACCGTGCCTTTGCCGCAGATCCCGTACCCGATGATGATGCGGTCCGTATCTCCTTGATCTGAAATCTGATCGATTGCCTCCTGGACCTGGGTGTTGAGCATGTGGGGATTTTCATGAAGCCCGGCTTCCAGGAATTTGTATACCGGTTCCAGGCCCATTTCCCGGGCAACTTCTTTTATGTCCCTGGCCAGTACCGCGCAGGCAATGACATGGGGTTTGGATTTCATATCCTGTTCCTTGAACTGGGTATTTTATGCAATTAATCAGCATAAAGATCTTATGCGTAATCTGTCAACGATTTTCTTTTTGAAAAAAAAACCTTGACAGCAATTTTCAGCAAATTGTATACAATAAACAATAGACGATAACCCAGTTACCGAAAAAGACCTTATGGATACGACGCTATGAAGGTTAAATCCCTTACCGATATGACCAGGGACTATATTGAAAATTTAATTGTAACCAATGAATTCACACCGGGTCAGCAGATCAAGGAGGATGATATTGCTGAACGGCTGGGTGTCAGCCGTCCGCCCATACGAGAGGCTTTCAAAGCCCTTGAAGAACAGGGTCTGGTGGTGAGAAAACCCCGGAGAGGGGCGTTTGTACCGGAAATGACGGAAACAGATGTCAAAGAAATTTACATGCTCAAGGCCTCTCTTTATTCCCTTGCCACATCCCTGGCAATGGACCGGTTCAGTGACAGGCACCGCAAAACCCTCTGCGCCATTGTTCACCGCATGACACAGGCTGCTGACACCGGTGATTGTGATATTTTGAAGTATCAGAAAATACACCAGAAATTTCATGTGATGATCATGGAAGTTGCGGGCAATCAACGGCTGCTGAACTTTGCATCAAATCTTCACAAGCAGATCCGGCGGTTCAGTTATCAGACCCTTCATTACCGGGAACACCTGAATACCTCCTGTGCGTACCATGAACAGATTGTTCAGAAAATTTTTGACAAAGACACGGAAGGCGCCTGCCGACTGATGTCCGATCATGTGATGGACGCCATGAATTTTCTGTTGAACCTGTCATGTTTTTCACCTGCAGACAAAAACAACAAAGACCAGAAATTAAAACAACCAAATCTGTTAACCAATTGAGGAAAAAAATGGCAATTTTACCGGAAGTTGAAAAAAATTATGGAAAACTGAAGCTGTATATCGATGGCGAGTGGGTAGATTCGGCTGCGCCCGATGTGTCTGAGACCACCAACCCGGCAACCGGAGAGGTGATCGCCACCTTTCCAACTGCAACGGATGCTGAGGTGGATAAGGCCGTGGCATCGGCCCAGGCTGCCCTTGCGGAGTGGAAACAGGTGCCGGTCAGAGACAAGGCCCGGTACCTGTTTGACCTGAGAGGAAAATTCGAAGAACACAACGACCGGTTGTGCCGGATACTGGTACAGGATCACGGCCGCACTATGGGTGAGGCCAGGGGAACCCTCCGCCGGTGTATCGAAAACATTGAATCCGCCTGTGCCGCCCTGCTGCTGCTCACCAAGGGAGAGCAGGTCAATGATCTGGCAAGGGGACTGGACCAGACCCTGATCTGGGAACCCCGGGGGGTATTTCTCATTGTCACACCCAACAATATTCCCATGCACGCCTGGTCTTCCTTTGTCCCCTATGCCCTGGCCAGCGGTTGCCCGGTTGTTGTGAGTCCCAGCAAGGATGTGCCGGTCAGTGCCAAAGCTATTTTTGATGTGGTGGATATGGTGGATGGATTTCCCAAAGGATTGATGAACCTGGTGTACGGGGGGCGGCATATCAATGCCAGAATCCTGGAAAATCCCCATGTCAAAGGGGTGGGATTCATCGGATCTACCGGTGTCGGACGGCAGTTGTTCGCCCAGGCCGGAAAACTGGGCAAAGAGGCTTCCATTAACGGCAATGGGAAAAACCACGTGGTGCTGATGCCGGATACTTCCGTTGATCAGGTAGTCCAGGGCATACTGCGGGGCTGCTACGGCATGGCCGGCCAGCGGTGCCTGGGGGCGGATAACCTGATTCTCATCGGGGATGTGTATGACCGATTCAAAGAGGTGTTTGTGGCGGCTTCCGCTGCCATGAAAATGGGATACGGTCTGGATGAAACAGTAGAACTGGGCCCGCTGGTTTCACAGACAGGTCGTCAGAAAGTGCTTGATTTCATTGAAAAAGGAATTCAGGAAGGCGGAAAACTGATTCTGGACGGCAGAAATGTGGCGGTTCCAGGATGTGAAAACGGTTATTTTGTCGGCCCGACGATTTTTGACAATGTCACCCCTGATATGTTCATCGCCCGGGAGGAATCCTTTGGACCGGTCGCCAACCTGATGCGCGCAAAAGACCTGGATGAGGCACTGGACTGGATTAACAATAAGGATGATTACGGCCATTCCGCCTGTATTTTTACACAAAGCGGCCAGCATGCCCGCAGATTCATCAAAGAAGCGGATGTGGGGAATGTGGGAGTCAATGTGCCGGTGCCGCAGCCTTATGCATTTTTTCCCCTGGGATCAAAAAATGAATCCGCCCAGGGGGTTGCCAAAAGCCGGATAGATTCCATGCGGCTGTTCATGGACCAGAAAACGGTTACGGAACGTTGGGGATGATTTTTCTGATTTTCAACGGCTGAAAATCAACAACACAATAATTATTGAGAAGGGAGTACAACATGGACAAAAAAAGCGTTTTCAAACGGTTTTGTTTCGCGGCTGCCGTGCTGTTTTCATTGGCAGGAGTGGTGTGTTTTTCCGGGACGGCAACAGCGGCAGATGAAAAAATCAACATCCGGTTCAGCACCTGGCATGTTCCAAGTGGTGCGGATGTCCAGAAACTTTGGATTCCCATGCTGGAAGAGATGAAAAAGAGAAGTAACGGACGTATTACCTATAATATGTATGCCGGCGGTGCACTGGGAAAGGGAGCGGATCATTATGATATCATCAAGACCGGTCTGTCCGACATGGGCTATGCCACATTGAGCTGGACCCCGGGCCGTTTTCCGCTGTCGGATGTGCTGTCTTCCCCCATTACCTGCCCGGCAAAATGGAAAGGCGCTGAAGCCGGCATGGCCATGCATGACCGCCTGCTGCATACGGAATTCAAGGACATCAAGGTGCTGCATATCAACAACTGTGTGATGGCCCATCTGTGGACCACCAGAAAAGTTACACATCTTGCCGATGTCAAGGGAATGAAAATCAGGAGTCCGGGCGGTCTTCAGACCAAGGCGCTGGAGGCTCTGGGAGCCATACCCATATTCATGCCTCTGGGAGATGTCTACATGTCCATGGAAACCGGAGTTATCGACGGGGTTGTTACCTGCCCGGCCCTGATCAAGGCCTTTAAGCTGGATGAAGTGGCCAAATACGGTGTTCCCACATCCTTTGGCTGCGTTTCAGAAGGCTTGTTTGTCAACGATCGGTTCTGGAAAAAGGTGCCTGACGATCTGAAACCGATCATTGAAGAAGTAGGCCGGGACGCCTATAAAATTGCCGGCATTTTTGACGAAACCTGGTATGAGGAAACCATGAACGGGTTTGGTGAAAAAGTGGAAATTCTTCCGTTGAGTGATTCGGAGCAGAAAATCTGGGATAAGAAATTCAGTGAAGTGATGGTTGCCTGGGCAGAGGATCTCGAAGCAAAGGGACTTCCGGCCAAAAAAGCCCTTGTGATGTTCAAGGAAGAATTAAGCAAGGTGGACGTGCCTTTTGATGCCTGTCCCTATTAACCCGTAATTTGGATATGCCGGATTCGGACTGCATCTGAAAATGCAGTCCGAATCTGATAAAAACTGATATTGGAATATGAAATCATGAAGCATACGCCTGCATGGAAGATGAGGATGGATAAGGGTATCGGCTGGTTGAGCCGGGCTGGAATGGCCATCGGCATGGGCTGGGTCTTGCTGATGATGTTTCTGACCACCCTGGATGTGGTATTGCGTTACTTTTTTTCCAGCCCAATTCCCGGTGCTTTGGAGGTAAGTGAAATTATGCTGGCCATATTCGGTATCCTGGGAATAGCCTATACCCATGGAGTCGGTGCCAATGTCCGTGTGACCATGCTGGTGGAGAAACTGCCCACCCGGGCAGCCGCTGTTTTGAATCTGGTAACGGGACTGTTGGGTTTTCAGATCATCATCATGCTGGTGTGGTATGGAGTTGTGATGGGAATGGAGGAATACCGGTTTGGTACCACCACGGACAGCCTGGGAATTCCCTTATATCCGATTCATTTCCTGCTGCCTGTGGGAGCGTTTTTGCTGTCTCTGGAAATTGTGAAGGAAATGATTGCATCTTTGTCTGAAATCATCACCGGACATGCCTTAGAATAACCCAACAGGAAAGAACAGGAAAATGGATCCTCATACACTCGGTATTATTGGCATTGCAGCGTTATTTTTTCTTCTCTTGCTCGGCATGCCCATCGGTTTTTCCCTGGCATTTGTGGGATTCTGGGGCATCAGTTTCATGACAGATATTTCTGTCGCCCTCCCCACCCTGGTGAAATCATTTTACGGCACATTTACCACCTATTCCTTTACGGTCATACCGTTGTTTGTCATCATGGGAGAGTTTGCAACGGCCTCCGGCCTGAGCCAGGGGATCTATACGGTGGCGGACAAATGGCTGCGGCGGCTGCCGGGGGGACTGGGTATCGCCACCATCGGTGCCTGTTCCGGCTTTGCCGCCATCTGCGGTTCATCTGTCGCCACCGCCGCCACCCTGGGCCGGGTGGCATTACCGGAAATGAAAAAATATGAGTATGATACCCAGCTGGCCACAGGAACCGTTGCTGCCGGGGGAACCCTGGGGTTTCTCATTCCGCCGAGTATCGGATTTGTGGTCTATGGGATTCTCACCGAACAATCCATCGGCAAACTGCTGATAGCCGGTTTTCTGCCCGGTTTTCTGCTGGCACTGGCCTTTTGTGTCATTATTGTGATCTGGGTGATGATCAAGCCCTCGGCAGCGCCCCAAAACCCCGAACGGGTGCCATTTCTGGAAAAACTGACCTCTCTGCTGACGGTCTGGGAGCTGATAGCGGTATTTTGTCTGGTAATGGGAGGCATCTATCTGGGATTTTTCACCCCGAACGAAGCCGGTGCCCTGGGCGCCTTTTTCCTGTTTGTCGTCACCCTTGCCAAGAAAAAAATGACCTGGAACAGCCTGGTAGAAGCTCTGAAGGCCACCACCCGGGTGTCGGTAATGATATTCATGATTCTGGCCGGTGCCTATATATTCACCTATTTCATGGCCCTGACCATGATTCCCATGAAACTGTCCATGTGGCTGGTTCAAATGGATCTGTCGCCGTATTTCATCCTGTTTATTATCCTTGTGGGATATGTATTTCTGGGATGTTTTCTGGATGCCACCTCGATGATGGTGCTGACCCTGCCGGTCATTTTTCCCACCATTCTCGAACTGGGATTCAATCCCATCTGGTTCGGTGTCATATCTGTTCTCATGATGGAAGCCGGCCTGATCACCCCGCCCCTGGGGTTGAATATCTTTGTGATTTCAGGCGTGGCCGGTGTCCCCATGGGTGAGGTATACAAGGGAACTATGGTTTTTCTGCTGGCCATTTTTGTGGTGGTGTTTCTGATAACGATATTTCCCCAGATTGCCCTGTTCCTTCCGGGTGTAATGAATTGAGACATGATGGGAAAATTTCGAGAAAACCATCAGTTGATAGATGTGTGAATAAAGGCCATGCCCTGTGGGATACAAAAAATAATGGAGTAATCCGGCAGGTTGCCTGGTTATTTCATGTCAATATAACCGTGAAAAGCGCTTGAAAGGAAATGAAACATGTCTTCTATTGAAAACCTAAGGATCCGAACCATCTATACGATTGTGGAAGAAACCCATGCCGACGGACAGACGGTACTGGATACCCCGACCCGGAAAGCGGCCTGTGCCGCTGTGTTCCACAATCCCTATGCCGGTGTGTTCCAGGCGGATCTGTCTCTGCTGTATGAATGGAGCGAACAGATCGGTGAAATGCTGACCCAAAAAGCCGTGGCTGCCCTGGGAATAGCTCCCGACAAGGTGGAAAGCTACGGCAAGGCCGCCATCTGTGGACTGGATGGAGAGCGGGAACATTGTGCCGCCCTGATGCATCCGGCCCTTGGCAAACCCATTCGTGCCAATGTGGGCGGCGGCAAGGCCCTGCTGCCTTCGGCCAAGAAGCTGGGTGGGCCTGGATGTGCCATTGATCTTCCCCTGGGCCATAAGGATGCGGCTTATGTGCGGTCTCATTTTGATGCCATGGAGGTCCGGATACCGGACGCCCCCCGGGCCGATGAACTGATCCTGATCGTTGGGGTTACCGATTCCGGCCGGCCGGTGCCCCGGGTGGGGGGATTGACCACCGGTGAAATTGTCGGTGATGATGGATTGCGGTAAACAGGCCCGACATTTTATATGAAAGCCGTCAGCCGTCAGTACTCAGTTAACAGCTAAAAGCCAAAAGCTAATAGATAACAGCTAAAGGCTAAAAGCTAACCGCTAACCGCTTTCCCGTTGTGCCCGTCAGGGCATGGGGGTTATTAAAAAATATGTATGGCAAGGATAAAAAAAAGTGACACAGACCAGAATTCCCGTACAGTTTATACTGAACGGCAAAAAAACAGCGGTGGATATCTTACCGGAACAGTCCGCACTTCAGGTGATCAGAGATGAACTGGGCATGAAAGGGACCAAGGAGGGATGCGGCATCGGAGAATGCGGGGCATGTACCATCGAGGTAAATGGTCAGGCAGTCAATGCCTGTCTCATGTTCGGTGTGCAGCTGGACGGCTGCCGGGTGATGACCGTGGAGGGCCTGGCCGAAGACGGTCGCCTGCATCCGGTTCAGGAAAAATTTCTGGCCGGACATGCCGTACAATGCGGTTTTTGTACACCCGGGCTGCTCATGAGCACCCATGCGCTGCTGGGGGAAAATCCCGAACCGGATGACCATCAGATTGTCCAGGCCATTTCAGGCAATATCTGCCGGTGCACCGGATATCAGCAGATTTTTTCATCTGTCCGTGCCGCCTGCGGGCAGTCCGATCAGGGAAGTGTCCGGGAAAATCAAGACAGTAAGGAAGAAAGGTGCTGATATGACAACCATGACCTGTATCCGCCCGGAAAATCTGGATGAAGCGGTTGACTTTCTCCATCACCATGGTCCAGACACCCATATCCTGGCAGGAGGAACCGATCTGATGGTGGATTTGAGATCCGGGAAACATCACAGGCCCTATCTGCTGGATACCTCCCGGATCGATTCTTTGAAAACGGTTCAGATCAGTGATGACCTGTCCCGTTTGTCTATCGGCTCCGGGGTGACACTGACCCGGATCAATACCCTGCCTCTTATCAAAGATCATGCTCCGGCATTGCACAAGTGCAGCTTCACCTTTGCCAGCCGGCAGATTCGCAATATGGCAACCATCGGCGGAAATGTGGCCCATGCATCCCCCTGCGGAGATACCATCCCTCCACTGGTGATCCATGAGGCCGAGGCCGTGGTGGCAAACAAGGACGGCAACCGGAACATTCCTCTGCTGGAGATGAACAAGGGGGCGTATCAGAGTGCCCTTCACCCGGAAGACCTGGTGGTGAAGTTCATTTTACAGGCCAGACAGCCGGGATTTTCTGACTTTCAGAAAATCGGCCGCAGAAAAGCCCTTGCCACCTCCCGGATGAGCATGGCGGTGATGGCGGATAAGGACAGCCAGGGCTGTATCTCGTTTATCCGTTTTTCGCTGGGGGCCTGCACCCCCACCCCCCAGCGGATGCATGATGTTGAATCCCTTTTTACCGGTAAAATCCCCAGTGTCAAACTGATCAATCAGGGGGCCGGCCTTCTGGCGGAAAAAATGGTTGAAATCACCGGGCGGCGGCCATCCATAACCTATAAAGAACCTGCGGTGCAGGGACTTTTCAAACGGATGATCTATCCGATGGTGACATGGTGCAGACAATGAGCAATGACAGGTATCATACAGTTGGTAAAAGCATTCTTCGCAGGGGTGCAAAAGAACGGCTTACAGGCAATCCGATTTTCTGTGCGGACATGGAACCGGAAAACGCGCTGTATCTGAAAGCGGTCAGAAGCCGCCACCCCCATGCCGGGATCCTGGGGATCGATGTGTCATCGGCCATGTCGGTTCCGGGGGTGGTGCAGGTGTTTACGGCAAAGGATATCCCCGGAAAAAATCTGATGGGCATCATCAACAAGGATCAGCCGCTTCTGGCGGAAGACAAGGTCCGGTCCCTGGCAGATCCGGTGGCCCTGGTGGCGGCCCGGACGCCAGGGGCCGCGGATCTGGCAGCGGCAGCGGTATCTGTGGACTATGATCCCCTGCCGGCGGTGTTTGATCCTGAAGAAGCCATGGCACAGGATGCGCCGCAGATCCATGCCAAAGGCAATGTGATGGTGCAAAAAAAGGTCTGCAGAGGCGATGTGACCGCCGCATTTGACAAGGCCCATACCATTATTGAAAAAACCTACCGGACCAGTGCCATCGAGCATACCTATCTGGAACCGGATGCCGGCATCGGTTTTCCGGACGAAGACGGGACACTGGTCATTTACGCATCCACCCAGAATCCCCATTATGACCACAAAGAAGTGGTCTCCCTGCTGGGGGTGGAAGACCATGCCGTCCGCATTATCCAGGCAGCCACCGGCGGGGGATTCGGCTCCAAGCTGGACATGAACGTCCAGGGATTCATCGGGCTGGCCCTGTACCATCTGAAACAGCCTGTCCGGTATGTGTATACCCGTGAAGAGGCCTTTCTGGCAACCGCCAAACGGCATCCCTTTGTCATCCACATGAAAACCGGGGCAGATGAAACGGGCCGCATCACGGCAATGCAGATGAAAGCGGTCTGCAATACCGGGGCTTACGGCTCCTATGGGATCGCCGTGGCTTCCCGGGCCGCGGTGCATGCCACAGGCCCCTATGCCATTGACAATGTAAACCTGGAATGTACCGCAGTTTATACCAACCATCCCTTCTGCGGTGCCATGAGGGGATTCGGCACCCCCCAGATGGCCCTGGCCCATGAAAGCCAGATGGATCTCCATGCCCGGGCCCTGAATATGGATCCCCTCGAAATACGGGTGTTGAACGGGGTAAAAAAGGGGACTGTCACAGCTACCGGCCAGGTGCTCACAGACAGTGTCGGTTTTCAGGATTGTCTGACTGCGGTGCAGCCGGAATATGAAAAAGCCATGAAAGGGTGGCTGTCTGAACCCACCCCGGCCTATATCAGACGGGGTGTCGGGATCGGCGGGATGTGGTACGGCATCGGCAATACCGGGGTGCAGAACCCCTCCACCGCGCGCGTTGCCATGGACCGGGAGGGACAGGTCACGCTGTTTACCGGGTGTGCGGATATCGGTCAGGGCTCCACGACCGTTCTTTCCCAGATTGCAGGAGAAGCGCTGGGACTGGATGCCATGGACATCCATGTGGTGGTGGCGGATACAAAATATACCACCAACGCCGGGGCCACATCGGCCAGCCGCCAGACCTATATTTCAGGCAATGCGGTAAAACAGGCCGCTGACAAGCTGGCGGATGTGCTGCTGACCGAAGCGGTAAATTATCTAAAGATCCGGAAATCAGATCTGCGGCTGGAAAACGGCAGGGTGTTCGATTCCCGGCATCCGGAAAAACAGGTGGCATTCTCCCGGCTGGCTCCCCGGATTCTTGACAAGGGAGGGGAGTTGTCCTGGCAGGGATATTTTGATCCGGAAACCGTCCCGCTTCACCCGGACACCGGCGAAGGCATCCCCTATTCCACCTATGCATTTGCCTGTCATGCCGCGTGTGTGGAAGTGGATGTGCTGACCGGAGAAACCAGTGTATGCCGGGTTATTGCCGCCCATGACGTGGGAAAAGCGATCCATCCGGAAAATGTGATCGGCCAGATCTGCGGCGGGGTGGCCATGGGGGTGGGATTTGCCCTGATGGAGGAATTTGTGCCGGGGGAGACCATCTCCATGAATGACTATCATATTCCAACGGCCGCGGACATGCCCTGTGTGATTCCCATCATTGTGGAAGCCTCTGAGCCTAGCGGTCCCTTTGGTGCCAAAGGGGTGGGCGAACCTGCCCTGATTCCCACGGCACCGGCGATTATCAATGCGGTTACCCATGCCCTGGGAAAACGGATATATGCGCTGCCGGCCAGCCTGGAGAGGGTCCTGGATGCCAGTATCGCATCCGGTCATTTCAACAATTGTTATCAGGAGAGCTAACATGTCAGATGTACTGCTTAAAAATATCGGCACCATTGTCAGTGGAAATATCAATCATCCCATTCTGGAGGGAGATGCCATCCTTTCTTTGGACGGAAAGGTTTCCCGGGTGGGGTTCCTGGCGGAATGGGACGATATCCCGGACATGGCCGCTGTCATCGACTGCCGCGGCACAACGGTCACACCTGGTTTGATCGATTCCCACTGCCATCCCATCCTGGGGGATTATACCTCCCGGCAGCAGCAGACAGGGTTTCTGGAAAGTGAACTCCATGGCGGTGTCACCACCATGATTTCCGCAGGAGAGGTGCATCTGCAGGGCCGGCCCAAGGATCCGGCCGGGGTGAAGGCCCTGGCTATTCTGGCAGCCAAGGCGTTTACCAATTTCCGGCCCGGCGGGGCAAAAGTAGAAGGTGGTGCCGTCATCCTGGAAAACGGACTGAAGCAGACAGATTTTGAAGAGATGGCAAAAGAAGGGGTGCATATTGTCGGAGAAGTGGGGCTGGGGTCTGTCAAAGACCCGGAGGTGGCCGCGCCCATGATTCAGTGGGCAAAGGATTGCGGTATGACCGTGATGATGCACACCGGCGGCACATCAATTCCCGGAAGCAGCACGGTCACGGCCGACATGGTCATGCGGGCCAATCCGGACATCGCTTCCCATGTGAATGGCGGCCCGACTGCGGTTGCCATTGATGAGGTCCGGCAACTGATTACACAGACAGAGATTGCCCTGGAAATTGTTCATTGCGGTAATCCGTTGATGGCGGTGGAAGCTGCAAGGCTGTTTGTGGAAAAAAAAGTGCTGCACCGGGTGATTATTGGAAACGATGCCCCGTCGGGTACGGGCGTGGTGCCGCTGGGAATCCTGCGGGTGATCAATCACCTGGCCGGCCTGACCCCCATTACCGCGGCACAGGCCATCTGCCTGGCCACCGGGAACACCGCCCGGATCCATAAATTGAACCGCGGCATCATCGAACCCGGCCGGGAGGCGGATTTCGTGATAATGGACACCCCCATGGGGTCTGTGGGAAAAGATGCCCTGGCTGCCATCGCAGCAGGGGATGTGCCGGGGGTGGCCATGGTGATTGTGGACGGGAAAGTGGTGGTGTCCAAAAGCCGGAACACACCGCCGCCGGTCACAATGCCGGAAAAAATATCCTGATCGATGCCGGAGACAGCCCTATGATTCAGATATCTGAAAAAAGCTGCACAGGTTGCGGTTTCTGTATGCGGGACTGCCCGGTGGCCGCCGTCACCATCCATCGAAAAAAAGCGCAGATTGATACGGAAACATGTGTCAGCTGCGGAGTCTGCTCGCGGGTGTGTCCGGAAGGGGCTGTGTCTGTTGATGCTAACCGGCCTGCAGACACGGTTGAATGTGAGGCATGCCCCATCAAATGCCAGGTGCCGCAGGGTGCTGTGGGGGCATGCCGGCGCTACCTGAATGAGAACGGACACCTTTTGCGGACAACTGCGCAGCTGGCCTATGCCGCGGTGAAAGATGAGATCGGACCGCTGCCGGCAAGGGAAATTCAGACACCGGTCATTACCGCCATCGGGGCCGGTACCAGCTATCCCTGCTGCAAACCCGCACCGGGTATTGTCACCGAAAACCGGGACGGGGTGGATGTGGTGACAGTGGTCACGGAAGTGCCGTTGAGCTACAGTTCCATTCTTCTCAAGATCGACACAGACATATTCATCGGCAAAGAAGGCGCCGAAGTGATGGTGGGAAAACGGGTGGTGGGGATGGTGGAAACCGAGCAGTACGGATCTAAAATGCTGCATATCGGCGGCGTCAACCGCCTGACCGGCCCCAACGGGTTTCTGGTGGCCAGAACCATCACCGATATTGCCAACCGCAAGCCTGTCAAGCTCAAAATTTCCGGCGGCAGCCGATTGACTGTGCAGGTGGGCAATCCCCCGGAAATCGACGGCAAGCCGGTACAAAAGATGCGGGTGGGATGCGGCAGCGCCACTTTGGGTATCTTTGCCCCCTTGTTGAAGGATGCAGCCGATGAGGTGATCGTCCTGGACTCCCATATCACCGGACAGCTCAGTCAGCATGTGGCCGGCACCTATGTAGGGGTGAACCCCACGGGGGTGTCTCTGATTTTTCGCAAGAGCACGCCGGGAAGATATTTCGGAGATCACGGATCCGGCTGGGGCGGGACCTCCATTATTGATCCGGTCACCATAATTTCCGCCATTGACATGAACGTGGCCCGGCCTGGTATGACCATTCTTGTGACAGAGACTACCGGTGAAAAGGGTGCCATGTTCCGGGTAGACAACACCGGTGCCCCGGTACCGGTTTCCATGACAGACAAGGGCAAAAAAGCCCTGGCCGCCATCTCCGATGCCTGCGAACCTTCCCTTGTGTCCGCCATGTACACGGCCGGCAGCGGCGGCAGTGCCCGGGCCGGGGTAACCCGGTATCCCATCAAGCTCACCCGTGCGGTGCATGCCAGCAAGGCTGCTTTGACCGTTGGCGGGGCGCCCGGATTTGTCATGCCCGGGGGGGGGATCTCCTTTATGGTGGATGTGGGAAAAATACGGAAAGGGGCCTTTTACTGGACTCCGACTCCGGCCACCATCTGCCCTTTGGAATACACCATGACGGTTGATGACTACAGGGAAATGGGCGGTCATGTCGAAGCCATGAAACCCTTTGACGCGGCTGATCCTGAAGATGATGGATAAACGCATGGTTCCAGGGCCGGGTAACCGGTCCCTGCTGGTGGAAAACGGCCCCATGCGTTTGACCATCCAGGCGTGGAAAGGCCCCCGGTTTGACATGGCGGCAGCCAGGCAGGCAGGGGAGATCGCCTATGCCTGCCTGGAACAGGTGGCCATCTGCCGGGATCTGTTGAGACACCGGTCTGAGGACCTGCTGGAAAAATTTGACAATCAGTCATTCCCCGTTCCAACGCAGATGGTGAAAAATACCCTGATATTCGATGCCCCTGATTTGACACCCATGGCCGCAGTGGCCGGCAGTATCGCAGACGGGGTGGCAGACTTTCTTTTTCAAAAGGGAATGTCAAAGGTCATTGTGGATAACGGCGGTGACATTGCTGTCCGGCTTTCAGATGATGAAACAGCCCGTGTCGGGATAAGAAGTGACATATCCAGTGCGGAAATCAGCCATGTGATCATGCTGGATGCCCGGTGTTCGTCATGGGGTATCAACACCAGCGGTCTGGGAGGCCGCAGTTTTACCCGGGGAATTGCCACGGCAGCCACGGTTGTGGCCCATTCTTCGGCACGGGCCGATGCGGCAGCCACCGATATCGCCAATGCCTGTTTTTGTGAAGATGCGGGCATCGTTCAGGTCCCCGCCGGTCAGTTGGATCCCATGACGGATATACCGGATATCCCGGTGACCGTTCAGGTAAAGGATCTGAAACCGGAAACCATTGCCGTTTCCCTGGAGCGCTCCCTGGACAGGGCAAATGGATATGTGGAAAACGGACTGATTATGGGTGCCATTATCACCGCCGGGGGCAAAACAGTTCACACCGGTATGCCCCCGGATTTTTTGAAAAAACAACAAAAAGGCCTGACAGATGGGAAAAGTTAAATTCAATCAATGGTTCTGGATCTATGTTCTGTGTCTGCCTGTAATCCTGGCAGGGACAGTGCCTTCAGCTTTTGGCTGTGCCGCCTGCGGGGGGACCGGCTCAGACATGTATGTGCGGGTGCATGCCGTTGTGGCGGACAACCAACTGGAGCGGCTTGCCGTCAGCTGGGAATTCACTGAAACCGTTGTCCGGATGCTCACCCATGAATATGATTTGAATAAGGACGGCAGGCTGAATCACACGGAAAAACAGGCACTGGAAGCATTTTTTTCCAAAAAACTGGCAGATAGCAGTTATTTTACCACACTTACCATAAACAGCCGCACCGTTACGGGAGCCGTATATGACAATCAACGGCTCACCATTGATTCATCAACTCCCGGTTTTCATTATGAGATCCCTTTAAGCCACGCCATTGAAGATGGACTCGACCTGACACTGAAGGTCCTGGACCCGGAGACCCGGTTCAATTTTTATTACCGGCATGACAGTGTGACCTGGAATGGGCCTCAGGGATATTCCCTTATTCACAATGCCTTTGTTTTTCCCAAAAAACTGGAGGTTCGGATACAGGATGGGGAAATTCCGAAAGGCCAGGGAAAGGTCCCAAAAAGAGACCTGAATCTGCTCTCGGGGATGTCAGACCTTATTCTCCATCAACAATAGGGATAGTTGGGTGAATGAATATCTTCCTGATAAATTTTCCATTCATCATCGGAAATAAGGCCTTTTTTTCGATAATACTGTCTTGCATCGGTAAGAATATCTTCCACTGCTGCCTCTTGACTTGCAGTTAACGGTTTTGGCTTATATGAAGAAATGATGTCGTCCATCTTTTTCCGGGCGTGGTCTAACGCTTTTTTCTTTCCGGAAGAAGCCCAGTTTCCATAAGGGGATCGGTCCGTTAAGGTGGGTATAAATTGTTCTTGCCTGAACCAGTCAAAGGTATGCCTGGTAGCCAGGAAATGCCCCGGATTCGGTATGACTTGATCAATGACATCCACAGCAAGGGTTTTATCCGTGACAGTGACACCTCTGAGGAATCTGCCGATCATGCCGGCCACTTCATCGTCCAGAACGGCCTTGACCGGGCTGAGTGTCAGTTGACTGTTCACCCCGCCCTGGAAATAGACCACATTGGCGCCACTCATGGCACAGGTCAGGGCAGCCATGGCCATTTCATATCCTGCCTGATAGTCTATATCCTTTGAACTGGTCCAGGCACAGGAACTGCTCCAGCAGGGGATACCATAATGCCGCCACATCTGGTTATAATATCAAAAAGGGCAATGCAGTCAATCCTCCTTTCCATTTTTTTATTTTACGGTTTGTATCACAATTCATATTCTTCAAATAGTAAAATTTTTGAGTTTTATAAGAATCCTGGCCAAAACAAGCCTCAATCATTTCTTTCGCCCTAATTCCCCAGAATTCCGGGCAGCCAGGTGGCCAGTTGGGGAAACAGGATCAACAGGATGATGTTGATATAAATCGGTATCAAAAAAGGTAATGCCCCTCTAACAATGGTCGACAGACTATATTGCGGTACCACCCCTTTCAAAACAAACAGTGTCAGTCCAAACGGCGGCGTGATGGTGCTTTGTTCCGCAGCCATGACATAAACGACGCCCCACCAGATGGGATTGATGCCAAGACCTGTTACAATGGGCATGACAAACGGAAATGTCAGAAACAGCATGGACCAGGAATCAAAAAACATGCCCATAAAAAAATACATGATGAAAAAACCGAACAGGATGCTGTATTTACCGATGTAAAGTTCCAGAACGTAGTCTTTGAGCAAAGGGATCAGTCCGGCTGAGTTGAATACATGGGAGATCAGGGTGGACATGGCCATGATGAAAAGCGAAAATGAGGTGATGCGGACGGTATCCATGAGGCTGTCGGAGAATAACCTGAACGTCAGCCTGCGGTAGAACAGGGTCAGCAGAATGCTCAGAAATGCCCCGAGCCCGGCGGCTTCTGTCGGTGTCATGATTCCGCCGAAAATGGATCCCAGAACACCCAGGATCACTGCAACGAAAGGCAGAGCTTCAATCACGGCTTTTTTCCGTTCCGCCCAGCTGTACTTGACAGGTACAGGTACCAGATCCGGTTTGATTTTGACAATGACGGTGATGGTAAGCAGGAACAGAGCGGTCAGCATCAGGCCGGGAATCAGACCGGCTGCCAGAAGATCCACAATGGACAGTCCCTGCCATGCCCCATAGAGAATCAGCAGGATGCTGGGAGGTATCAGCGGGGCCAGAACCGTCCCTGATGCAATAGTGCCCAAAGAGAATGAAGGGTTGTACTTTCTGCTTTCCATGACCGGAAAGGCAATTTTGCCGAAGGTAGCGGTGGCGGCAATGGTGGAACCGGACATCGCCCCGAAGACAGCGTTGCCGAAAATGACCGATACCGCAAGACCGCCTGGTAAATGTCCCACCCATTTGTCGATGGCATTGAACAGTTTTTCATTGACACCGGTATTTCCCAGGACCGATCCCATCAGTATGAACAAAGGCATGGCTGTGAGGGTAAACGAATTGAGTGCATTCCATGAGGCGTATGCAATCTGATTGATTGGTTGTTCTATGAAAAAGACCAGACCGATCAGCGAAATGATGCCGATGGACCAGCCGATTTCAAGTCCCATCACCAACAGAAAAAGCAGCCCGGCAATCAGACCGATAGCAAAAAGGATATCAGGACCCATCAGACCTCCTCCTCAACCATGATGAAACGCGTAATCGCTTGTATCACTTCCAGACACAACTGAAGGAAAAGCATTGCCGACCCGATAATTAATGTCATCTGAGGCCACGCAAGAGGGGTTCTCAACCAACTGCCGCTTCGATCTCCGAACATAAAAGATTCCCCGACCAGTTCCCAGGCGGCAACGCACATGAAGCCAGAAAATACAAGTGCCAGACTCAAGGTAAACACGCGGACTCCCAGTTTTATGCGGATGGGAAATTTATCGATTAAAAAGGTGACCCGGACATGGGTTTTGCTTTTCCATGTATATGCCAATCCGATATAGGTAATCGCCACCAGCATATATCCGCCATATTCTTCTGCGACAGACAAAGGGGTCTGCATCAGATACCGGGTTGTCACTTCCACCAGAATCAACCCCATCAGTACACAAATGACAAGTCCCTGCAATCCCCCGCTGATAAGCGTTATGAACCGTTCAAGCAACTGATTGAAAACCCGCATGTTTATTCTCCTGGGTCTTGAAATGCCGGTCCGGCATGTTCAACCGGACCGGCGGTCTCCGGTGATCCGAGTTATTTTTTGCCAAAACTGCGATGTTCTTTCACAGCCGCCTTGACGGCATCCAGCAATGGTTTTCCTTCAGGACCCGCTTTTTTGAGCCATTCCTCTTCCACTACCTTACACGCCTGCAGCGCTTTTGCTTGATCTTCATGGGGCAAAGATCGGCGCTGGACTCCGGAGAGGTCTACGGTATCGATACTCATGACATATTCAGCCGTGGTGGAAAGCGATACCATCTGCTGGAGTTCGCGGCCGACATCCATTACCACCTGCTGGAGATCCGGTGGCAGGGAATCGAATTTCTTCTTGTTCAATACGGTCACAGCAGACCAGGTGGGGGATAACGGGGTCAACGTAAAATATTTGGATACCTTGGCCAGTCCAATGGAGTACCCATATCCCAGACTGGTCAGGACAGCGTCAATGGTACCGGACATCATGGCGGGTGCCAGTTCGGAACCGGCAATGGTGACGGGGCTGGCGCCCAGGGCCTTTATCCCCAGGGTGGGCAGATATCCGCCGGCACGGATTTTCATTCCCTTGAAATCATCCAGTGAGGCGATCTCTTTGCTGCTCCAGACACCGTTGGCAGGATCCCACTGGGTGATAAACCAGAATTTTAATCCGATGTTACCCATGGTTTTATCGTAGATCTTCATCACATCAGGGTCTTTATAAACGGCCAGTTCCTCTGCAAGCCCCTGAACCGGGTCTTCATTTACGATGCCGGGTATTTCTCCCCAGTTCCAGAGGGGATAGGTACCTGATTCCCATGGCATGGCCACATCCGCCATGTCCGCTTTGCCTGTGGCAACCGCTTTCAGCAGCTGGTCGGTGGGAAACATTTTGGAAATGATTTTCAGTTTAATCCGTCCATTGCTCCTTTCATGCAGCATCCGTTCCATTTCTCCGCCCGGGCGGTAAATCTGGGAGGCCCTGAATTTGGGCCCCCAGATATCATTCCAGGCAAATGTTAACTCATGGACTGAATCGTCTGCACCAAATGCAGTGAACGGTATGCCGGACAACAGCAAAACCATTGCCAGGGCCCACATTGTTTTTTTTGCGTGATTGAACATTTTTCCCTCCATTAAAGTTGTTTGTGGTGCGACACCACAAGGTATGAAACAGGGCCGGAAATGCATTTTTCGGCCGGTTAAACAACGTTGTCAATGTGTCTATGTCTGCAGCCTTATCACTATTTCACCAATGTTTTTTCTGCGGACTGAATAACGCCGTCGATCTCCTTTGCAGTATCGGGATCAGGGGCACAAGGGTTGTCCCTGGCAATTAAACTGCGGTAGGTATCCTGTATCCGGTGAAATATGTCCCGGCCGCCTTCCTGTTCCCATACGTTCCGGGCGGATCCGATAAAATGGCGGGGTACAAATCCGTCTCTGCAGTGCTGGAAGGTGTGTCGGGTGCTCAAGAAATGATTGCCCGGCGCAATATCCCTTAAGGCTTCAATGGCCAGTTGGTCTTCATCCAGGGTGAAGTCCGTTTTCAGCGTTCTGAGCATCCCGAACAGTTCATTGTCCATGATCAGTTGCAGGGGGCTGACGGCAGTGGCAACTTCCAGCTGGCCGGCACCTCCCAGAATATCGAGTCCGGACAGGGTCATCAGCGTACCGAGCAGGGTTCTGTCACAGACGGACTGGCCGTCCAGTGCAGGTGAATCAGTACCGGAGCCGTAATTGTGTGTGGGAAGGTTGAAGGCTGTCTTTAAAAACTGAACCGCACCGGCAGCACATTTCATGGATTCCACACTGGATTGCAGGCTGCGCCCGCTTTTCATGTCCGTGGAAAATATGATGGGACAGGCAATGACGGGGGTGCCGGGAGAAACCGCCTGGGCCATGGCCACTATGGCCAGAATTTCGCTGCATGCCAGTATTATGGTCCCCGGCAGGGTGGCCGGGCTGGTGGACCCGATCCCCGGCAGGGAACAGGCGTGGATGGGAATACCCGATTGCGCACACCGGTATATGACCTCCAGGTCCATGCGTTTGAACGCCCGGGGGGTCAGCGAACAGGCGATCATGCTGATCAGGGGATTGACTGACAGGGCGCTGGTGCCGCCGGCAGCGGCGGACCCCAGCTGGATCAGATAGTCGATACTTTCCAGACTGTACGGCTGCACCCAGATGTGTTTGTCGGTGTTTTTCAGCAGGGCTCCCAGCCCATGTATATCCACCACCTGCATGGGTACGTCCGTGGAAAACAGAAATGGCAGGAAGCTGATTTCATCCAGATGGTTGATGAGCCTTGCCCACTGGACCAGATCATCGAGCTGTACGGTTCGGTATGTGCCGGTTTCCGGGTCCAGAAATCCATGGGCCCCGGTGCCGGTACGCGTATAAAAGGTTCCGTCCGGCCGAGGCAGTTCCAGAATCCGGTGCGAGCTTGCTGCCCCCAGCCGGCATTTTCCAGGGGCAGAGGCCAGCAGTTTTTCCATGACATCTTTTGGGAATCGGGCATGTCCGGTATCTGTATCAATTTGGATTCCCTTGGAAATAAGGATTTTGAATATGTCAGGATGGTGATCGAGTTTCACGCCTTGGTCTTCCAGCAGGTGGTAAACTGTTTCTTTCAAAATCTCTACCTGTCCGGATTGGTAAAACGAAAAATTCAGATGTGTCATTGTTTGGTGGCTCCTTGAAAAAATGTCAATTCAATGCTGTGCTTTTACTGCAGTACTTTTACCAGCTGGGTGGACTGACCACCCATATGAGATGGCAGGGTTCTTTGCCGTTATTTTCCCAGGAATGGGGAATCAAAGAGGAAAAATAGACAGCCCAACCGGTTTTGAGGTCATGGATTTCATTTCCCAGTTTGAGCGTTAATGTGCCGGAGAGGACATAACCGAACTCTTCACCTGGGTGGGAATAATTTTCATGGGTACCCCCTCCGGGCGGAACAGTGGTATGAAACGGCTGCATCCGCTTGTTTCCTACGATATGGACCATCTGCTTGACTTCGGCCTCCCAACCGGGCAGCAGGACCCGGGTCCATAAGCCAGGGGGCAGTATCATTGGGTCTTCAATCAACTCATCCGCAAAAAAATCAACGGTGCGAACCTCCAGGACAGCGCCGATTTTTTTTAAAGCAGCGATGGAAGGAGATACTTTTTCAGTTTCGACCTGGGAGATATATGAAGCGGATAATCCGGCTTTTTGTGCCAGGTCCTGGATTGTGAGCTGCCGTTCTTTGCGAAACTCTCTGATTTTAGGTCCGATGTTGCTGTTTCGGGGCATATGCCGCTCCCTGCTGTGCTGATCAAAACAAATATCAGTATATATTAATTTTTTCAGTATTTATTAAATCAGATAAACCAGTGTGGATGAAAAAGTCAAGAAAAAAATCGTTCACATCGAAAAAAAAGAGGGCTTTGTTGCGTGGTGATCGGAATGTCGGAAAATGGGAAGGACAGCTGTTCAGATCTGCAGAAAACAGCTATCCCTCCAGAGAGGCGGGAAAAAAGTGAATGAAACGTAGCAGTGCTATTTTAAAAAGGTATCCCCTTTTTCATAATCTCCTTCCCTGAACCGGGAATACCGCAGGGGATTGTCTGTGTTCTCCATTTTGCCGGTGGCAATGTCTGCCACCCGTTTGCCGGCGCCCGGAGACATCATGACCCCGCACCAGTATCCGCAGTTTAAATAAAACCCTTCAATCTCTCCGGATGGGCCGATGACCGGCTTGTCATCCGGGGTGTATACATACTGGCCGGCAGATACATTGACATCTTCGGCCTTGAGGTTGTCTGCCACTTTTTCCAGAAACGGGTTGAGACGGGATACCCGGTGGATGGATTCAGCGGCAAAGTCCCAGTCTGTGGGCAGTTCATCAGCAGGTGGGGATTCCGGTTCATCCGGGTCCACCCAGGCGCAGAGCAGGCCGCCTGCTTCCGGGCGCCAGTACCCGTGGTTTACCAGATCCACGGTAAAAGGGGCAGCGGCCGGCAGGTCCGGGTGGTCTGTTTTGATATAGGCTTTCTGGCGCCGCACGGTGCGCAGCGGCATGTCCAGGCCAGCCATCTTTCCAATGACCCCGGCAAAGGGTCCGGCACAGTTGACCACCAGCCGGGTGGAAATGGTGCCTTTATCGGTTTTTACAGCGCATACCCCCTGGCTGTCGGTCTGGATGTCTGTGACTTCTGTCTTCATAAAAAACGCGGCATCACCAGACCCTTTGGCAAAACCATAGGTGGCTTCATGGGTGGACAGCCACCCGTCCCGGATGTTGAAGGCGGCTCCGAGAGCCTGGGGGGCCAGAAAGGGAAACCGCTTGTGCAGATCATCCGTGCCGATGTATTCAGCCCCGGGTATGCCAATGGCATGGTATTGGTCCACGGCTTTTTTCAAATCAGGCAGCTGGGCCGCATCATCAGTGACAAACAGATATCCCCGCTGGGTCATATGGATGTCAATGCCGGGCAGTCCCACAACATCATTGAAATTTTCAAACATCTCTACACTGGTCAGGGCCAGGTCTGCCATGGATTTTTCTGTAAACTGGGTGCGGAAACATTCCACGCTGGCCGCAGTGGTCAGGCTGGACAAAGCGTCGCGTTTTTCCACCAGGATGGTTTTCATACCGGCTTTTGACAGCCAGAAAGCGGTTGCCGATCCCACAATGCCGCCGCCGATAACCACGGCGTCAGCTGTGATGGTGCCGAATTCCTTTGGTATGGTGATGTCACTCATGATGATTTTCCTTATGTTTGTGTAACATATGTTTTGATATTTCGGGTTTACAGCAAAGGGCTGCTTATATTTTTTACTTGTTGCGGACGGCTTCCATGTAGTTGTCCAGGTCCCTGCGGATGGAGGGGGCCATGTCAGGGGGTTCAAAGTTTTTCAGGATCTCCTTGTATTTGGCATTGGCCTGCTGCTCCATGGAAAGACTGCCCTTTGCGGTCCAGGCATCAAAATTGCGGCGCTCCTCCATGAGGGGTGCATACAGTTCTGATCTGAAATACTGGAAAGTGTGGCGGTTGGTCAGGTATTCCCCGCCGGGTCCTACCTGGTCGATCACATCCAGTGCCAGTTTTTCAGCGATGATTTCCTCTCCTTTTTTGATGCGGCGGCACATGCCCATCATTTCTGCATCGATCATGAATTTTTCATAGGAAGCGGTCATATATCCTTCCAGAATGCCTGCGGAATGCAGCACAAAATTGATGCCGCTCAAACATGCCATCTGCAGGCTCATCATGGATTCGAACCCGGCCTGGGAATCCACCATTTTGGCATCGGTAAGTGCCCCGCCGCCCCGGGAAGGAAGGCCGTAAAATCTGCCCATTTGGGCGGTGGCTGCGGTGTTTACCGCCATTTCAGGGGCACCGATGCTCAGAGTGCCGTAATGCATGGCAGCTGCAGAGGATGATCCTGCAAAAACAACCGGCGCACCCTCTTTCACCAGCTGGGCCAGGCAGATGCCGGCCAGCACTTCCGCATTCTGGACCACCAGGGTGCCTTCCATGGTCACCGGTGTGGTGGCACCGGCAATGGACAGAGAAGAAATCAACTGGGGCATGCCGGCCGCTGCATAGGTCATGATGCCGGCACACATCTTGTCATCAAATCCCAGGGGAGTCAGGGTGGTGAGAATGCTTACAAAGGGCGGCTTTTGCATCATTTCTTCTCTTCCCCCGAATAACATGGCTGCCATGTCCAGGGTCTGAACAGCATCAGGCCCGCCGGTGCCGGCTCCCATAAACGGTTTGTCAGACAGGACCATGGCTGCGTAAATTCGTTCCGCATTCCTTGTTTCCACCGGAATGTCATTGGGTTCCACCATCATGCCGCCGGTGATGTCAAAATCAGGAATAGCACAGGCCAGTTTGGCAAAATTCTTGAAGTCTTCCAGGGTACCTGGCCGCCGTCCCAGGTCCAGGCAATTGACAAACGGAGCTCCGTAGCAGGGCATAAAAGCGATATTGTCTCCGCCGATCACCACGTTTTTTTCCGGGTTTCTGGCATACAGGGTAAACTGGGAAGGGGCTTTTTTCACCTGTTCTTCCACAAATTTTCTGGTGAAATATACCCGTACCCCGTCCACCTTGCACCCTGCTTTTTTAAAGAGGTCCAGGGCCGGTGCATATTTGAAATGCATGCCGGTCTTTTCCAGAACCGTCATGGTGGCTGCGTGGATTTTTTCTGTTTCCTGTGGTGTGAAATATTCAAAAAACCCCATAAGATATCCTTAATTTTGATTAAAAAGTTACAGTGGATGGTACTTTTGGCGACCATTGTTTTTATGCTGCCGGATGCACCCCGGCAGGTATTTATATGTTAAAATCGATTTGCACATTTCATGCCAAGGAGTAAGGAACCCTTCCCTCTTTGCCGGCAGGGCCATCCCAGGTAAAAAAGTGTGGGTTCTGACAAATATGCAGGGTTGAGAAAGATGGTACACGCGTTCACTTTCAGGGCAGCTACCTGTGATAGCGTCGAAAAGTATAAAAATATTTTTATATCTCTTGCTTTTTTTGTCAAAATCATGCATCCAGAAAACACAGGGTGAGAAAAAAAATAATAAATCATCAAAAAAATTTGATTATTCACATGATACAAGGGGACCATGGAACGGATCAATTTTGAAGATATCGATATATACAGTGTTCTGTCGTCCATGCATGAAGGTGTGGTGATCGCGGATATCACAGGGAAAGTGATTTTTTTCAACCAGACCCAGGGCCAGATTGATGATGTTGTTCCAAAAGATGCCATTGGCCGCAAAATTTTGGATATTTATCAGCTGGCTGATGACACCAGCCCCATCATGCGCTGTCTGATCAGCGGAGAGCCCATCATAAATGAAACCCTTATCTACCGTACCCGTTTGGGAAGGGTGTGCAACATCCTGTTCAGTGTGTTTCCCCTTTACAAAAACGGGCAGCTCATCGGCGCCATTAATTTTTCCAAGGAATACCAGATCCTTGAAAAAGTGATATTATCCCAAGCCGCATCAGCCGGACCGCTGCACAAAAAATCTTTGAACGGCACCCGGTTTTCTTTCAAAGACATTATTGGATCAGATCCGAAAATGCAACATGCCATCCGCATTGCCAGAATGTCTGCCGGCTCACCGTCTCCCATCATGATTTCCGGCGAAACAGGCACGGGCAAGGAATTGTTTGCCCAGTCCATTCACAACCACAGCCCGAGAAAGAAAAAACCGTTTATTCCCGTCAATTGCGCAGCCATACCGGAAAACCTGCTGGAAGGCATATTGTTCGGTACTTCCAGGGGCTCTTTTACCGGGGCCATTGACAAGCCGGGCCTGTTTGAGCAGGCCAATGGCGGCACCATCTTTCTGGATGAACTGGATGCCATGCCCCTGACCCTCCAGGCCAAACTGCTGAGGGTCATCCAGGAAAAAAAGGTGCGGAAATTGGGATCCCTCAAGGAGATTGATCTGGATGTAAAAATCTTGTCTTCAGTTGGCCAGCCGCCGTTGAAAACTATCCGGAACGGATCTTTGCGCATGGATCTTTTTTACCGCATGGGGGTGGTGTCTATACTGCTGCCGCCCCTGCGCGAACGAAAAAATGAATTTGATGCGTTGATCCGGTATTTCATCACCAAGTATAACCAGGCATTGAAAGAGAAAGTGATATCCATCTCTCCCAGGGTAGCAGACCTGTTCGCCGGTTACAACTGGCCGGGAAATGTCCGGGAACTGGAGCATATCATTGAAGCTGCCATGAATATGGTTGGGGGGACCAGTGTTATACGCATGGCCCATCTGCCACCCCATATCTTCAGCTTTGTCGGCAAAAACCCGATCCAGACCCCGACACACGGACCAGATAACACGGAAATTTCTGGAAGCAGCCTGCTGGAAGCCCAGGCATCCAGTGAACAGCAGATGATTGTAAAAGCCCTGGCCGGATCACAGGGTAATGCTGCCAAAGCAGCCAGAAGACTGGGTATTTCCCCCCAGTCTTTCCATTATAAATTGAAAAAATACGGTATTAACCGCAGAGAATATGCTGCCCGGGAATCCGTGTAAAATTGTAAAAAAAATTTACAGTAAAACGCAAAATTTTTTAATTTTTTTTGTATCCCGTCAATAACCAGCAAAAGAACATAATTTTATTTTATGGGAATTTCATTAAAATTTTGCATAAATATCAAGGTTTCTCAAAATTTACTGGCAAAAATCTTGTTTTATCCTGGAAAAGCACTTGCAGTATTGGTACATAAAGTGCATGTTAACAAGGGATGTTTGTAAGGGACGTCACAACATAGGCACGTAACATTCAAATTTTGGAGGAAAGATTTATGGGTACGAAAAAATTGCAACTGGTTATCGCATGTTTCATGACAGTTTTGTTGTTGGCAGGAGGTCAGGTATTTGCTGCTGATAAAGTCCTGAAGGTGGGAGTATTAGGACCTTTTACCGGTCCTTCCGCCCAGAACGGCAAGGAATTTAAGGCTTCCGTTGAAATGGCCATGGAGGCTATTGATTCCACTGTGGGTGATTACAAAATTGAAGTGGTTTGGGTGGATTCCCAGTCAGACCCTGCAAGAGCGGCAAGTGCCTATGCTGAAGCAGTTGAAGGCAAGGGCATCCAGGCCGGCGTGCTCAACTGGCATTCTTCTGTTGCTGTTTCCGTGATGGATGTGGCTGCCCAGTACAAGGTCCCTCATATGTTTGGTTTCGGCGCCTCTGAGGTGGTGAATGAAAAATGGCAGGCAGATCCGGAAAAGTACTCCTACTGGGGTGGAAAAGGCTGGCCAGTACCCGCCAAACTGGAAGGAAACTATATCGAATGCATTAATGAGGTCATTGCAAACGGCACCTGGAAGCCCAAAAAGAAACTGGCTGCCATTTACGGCGAAGACACTGACTGGGGCCGCAGCGCCGGCGGGGCATATAAGGATGCACTCCTTGCCAGCGGCTGGGAAATTTATGCGGAAGAGTATTTTCCCATCACCCAGACCGATTTTTATCCGCTGCTTGCAAAATTCAAAAGTGCCGGCGTTGAGCTGCTTGCGGGTACATCCACTGCCGCACCTTCATTGACCGCGTTTGTAAAACAGTATGCAGAAGTCGGGAACAAAGGGGTTCTCATTGCATCCGGTCTGGGCTGGATTGGCGACTGGTATAAAATGACCGGTCCGGGGTCTGATTATGTGCTCGACTCAATTCCCCAGCTGACCACTGCCGAAGCCCAGCAATGGGCAAAAGATGTACAGGCAAAATACGGGTTTAACCCCAGCCCGTCCTCCGGCGGCCTTTCCTATGACGGCATCCGCATGTTTATCAAGATTCTCGAAAGAACCAATGAGCTGCATGGCAGGCTTGACAAGGAAACCATTCACAAAACCATGGTGGAAGAAGTCAATACCGGCAAACTTACCTATGGTAAAAAAGATGGTGCCATTATCATGAATGAATACAAATACACCCCGGAAACCATGCCGGACATGGTTGTGGGTCCGGATGCCTACTTTTTTCCCATCCTTCAGTACAAAGCCGGGAAAGGGTATATTATCTTTCCTGAGGACTGGAAACAAAAAGACTTTGAACAAAAATAAGATGATATGAGCCTGGAACAGAGGATTGAGAAAAATTTTTCAATCCTCTGTTTGGTTAAACGCCATGCAAAAAGGAAAATAGAGACGTGATTGTATTGGAAACCCAGAACCTGACCAAAAAATTTGGCGGACTGACAGCTGTGAATGCCGTCTCCATGACAATCAACCAGGGAGATATCGTCGGGTTGATCGGACCCAACGGTGCCGGGAAAACCACCTTCATCAACGCGATTTCCGGCCTGAATCCGCCCACTTCAGGAATGGTAAAAATGTTCGGCAAGGAGACCACCGGTCTGACACCTGAGAAAATGTGCCGCCTGGGGTTGTCCCGCACGTTCCAGATTCCCAGCCCGTTTCCCAAAATGACCGCCATTGAAAGTGTGATGACTGCCACCATTTTCGGCAATCCTGCTGGAAAGTCTGATCCTGTAGCGCATTCCAGAGAGATGCTCGAATTCGTGGAATTTCCCATGAAAGAAACCGTTGTGGCGGAGCAGTTGAACACGGTACAGCTTAAGCGTCTGGACCTGGCCAGGGCACTGGCTTCCAGTCCAAAGCTTTTGTTCATGGATGAACTGGCATCCGGGCTGAGCGAAGGTGAACTCAAGGATATCATGAGAATTATTGATAAAATAAGCAAAAAAGGCATCTCCATTCTCATGATCGAACATATCATGCAGCTGATTATGGCTGTCTGCAACCGGCTTCTGTGCATTCAGTTCGGCACCAAAATTGCTGAAGGCCCTACCCAGGAAGTGGCCAATGACCCAAAAGTGACAAAAGCCTATCTTGGTGAATAAGGCAGACAAATAGCAGACAAACAATTGTAACACAATAATCAATGGAGACTTTATGCTGTTAGAAGTCAAAAACCTGAATGCCGGGTATGGGTATTTGCAGATATTGCGGGATGTCTCTTTGCATATTGACAAAGGGGAATATGTCGGCATTGTAGGCCCCAACGGTGCCGGGAAAAGTACCACCATGAAAACCATTGCCGGACTGATTTCCCCCATGAGCGGCAGTGTGGTTTTCAATGGGGAAGATATCACAGGACTGTCAGGCTCGGCTGTGGCAAAAAAAGGCATCTCCTTTGTATCAGAAGAGATGAACCTGTTTGTCAACATGACGGTGCAGGAAAACCTGTATATGGGGGCCTATACCATTAAAGAAAAACACCTGCAGAATGAACGCCTGGAATTCGTGTTCGAGCTGTTTCCCAGACTGGCTGAACGAAGAAAACAGCTGGCCGGCACCATGTCCGGCGGGGAGCGCAAAATGCTGGCCATCGGCCGGGGCATGATGTCCAATCCGTCTCTTATGCTGGTGGATGAACCCTCTTTCGGGCTGGCCCCCCAGCTGACCACCAGTGTGTTTGCCTCTTTGGAGGTATTGATAAAAACCGGGGTGACTATTTTACTGGTGGAACAGAATGTTACCAAAACCCTTGCGGTGACAGGCCGCGGCTATGTCCTGGAAAACGGTAAAATCGGTTTGGAAGGCAAAAGTGCGGATCTGGCGGAAGACAGCTATGTGAAAAAGGTGTTCCTGGGTGTTTAATCAGATTTTGGAGAAATAGATTTATGTCAAAACATAATATGTCAGTTACACTGACCTGGCTGAAAACCGCCCCGGGTTTGTCCATTGTCATCAGTATTGCGGTGGCGGTTGCTGCCACGATAGACGCAGGCCCTTATCTGCTGGTGAACATGGTTGTTACCGGCGGAATGCTGGCCCTGGTGGCCACCGGCCTGACCCTGATGCTGGGGGTGTTGAATATTCCCATGTTCGCCCATGGGGAGTATTTTATGATCGGTTCCCTCACTGCCTACTACATTTTTACCCCCATCAGTGAATTCATTCTGGAACATCCGGACTCCTGGCTGGTGACATTCGGTCCTTTCATTGCCATCATAGGCGCTCTCATAGGCGGGGCTATTGCCGGTGTCATATCTGAGAAACTGGTTTTCGGGCCGTTGCGCCGCCGCTCCACAGACAACTGGGTAATGAATTCTTTTCTGCTTACCGTGGGGGTGAGCGTGCTGCTCATAAATCTGCACCAGCTCATTTTCGGTGCTGATTTTAAAGGTATTGTGGGGTACTGGCAGGGCATGCCGATTTCCATTGCCGATGTGTATGTCTCAAAAGACAGGGTCATGTCGTTTCTTATATCTGCCGTGATTGTGGCACTGTTTTATCTGTTCATGACCTATACCCGCACGGGCATGGCCATCCGGGCAGTGTCCCAGGATATTACCGGGGCCGAGATCGTGGGCATTGACATTGAAAAAATTGTGCTGCTCACCATATCTTTGGCCTGTGCTCTCGCAGCGGTGGCCGGCGGCAGCCTCTTGTTCATGTATCCTTCCTATCCCACAGTGGGTTTGGAACCCCTTTATATGGCATGGTTTGTGGTTATTCTTTCGGGCCTGGGGAATATTCTGGGTGCGGTGGCAGGAGCCTTTATGGTGGCCCTGCTCAAGGTTATCACAATGGAATATGTGGGTGCGGGTTGGGATTTTGTCGTACCATCGGCATTGATCATGCTCATTCTGATTTTTAAACCCAGCGGGATCTTCGGGTCGGATGTCCGCGGTGTCCTCGATAAATAGGCGATTGATACATAGGAGACAGTATGGATACGACAACAAATGATCTGAACATGAATCTCTTTGACAGGGTGCTGGACAAACTGTGCCTGACCCCCATCGGACTGGCCGGCCTGATCCTGCTGCTGATTCTGCCGTTTATTCCGCCGTTCAACCAGGAATACATGCTCCGGTGGTTGATTTATTGCGGATTTATTGCAGCCATGAGTGTGGGGTTTGATTTTACGGCCGGATTTATCAACATCGTCAATTTCGGGTATATGGCGGTGGCAGGCACTGGAGGCTACACATCAGCCCTGCTGGTGCTCAATGCCGGTCTGTCCCCCTGGATTGCCATGTTGGCCGGGGGTGTTTCTTCTGCAATTTTAGGGCTGGTCATCGGCATGATTTCTCTGCGGCTGAGGGGCATTTTTGCGGCCTGCCTGTCCTGGTTTTTCGGCCTGGCGGTCATGGGGCTAGCCATTAAAATGGTCTGGCTGACCAGAGGACCTCTGGGACTGAGAGTCCCGCGCCTTTTTGAAACGGAATCCAATTTTCCGTTTTATTTTTTGATCGTCATCCTGGTATATCTCACCTACCTGATCTGCAAATGGGTGGTACGATCCAAAATGGGACTTGCATTCCAGGCCATCGGCCAGAACATGGATGCCGCCAGAACATCCGGAATCGATCCGGTATTTTACCGGGTGTTTAATTTTACCATGTCATGCGCCATTGCAGGCGTTCTGGGCGGTTTTTACGCCCATTTTTATGGTATTTTGACCCCGGACATGATGCATACTTCCAAGACCGTGGAAGTACTGGCCGTGGCTTATATAGGCGGACGGGGCAGCCTGTGGGGCGGGGCGGTCATCGCCTTTCCCTTTATATTTCTCATGGAAATCGTGCGGTCCACCCTGTCCCATCTGCCGGGTTTGAATCTGGTCATTTATGCCCTGGTCCTTATTCTGGTGATGATTTATTACCCGGGCGGGTTCTCATATTTTTATGATACCCATATCCGGCAGCCCAAAAACAGGGCATTGCGATATTTTTTAAATGGTAGAGACGCGTAAAAATTAAAAAAGAGAGGTAACAATTATGAAAACCAATGCAAGAGCGGTTGTGATCGGTGGCGGCGTCATCGGCGTTTCCGTGGCCTATCACCTGGCAAAATATGGATGGAAAGATGATGTGGTTCTTCTGGAAAAACATGAGCTGACCTCCGGGTCCACCTGGATGGCGGCAGGGAATGTGTCCTTTTTTCATTCCAATTACTATGGCACCCAGGTGAACAAAAAAAGCATCGAGATTTATAAGGACCTGGAAAAAGAAACCGGTCAGCCCGCAGGGTGGCATACCACAGGCTCCATCCGCACGGCGGACAATCCCGGCCGCATGGATGAACTGGGGTATGCCTATTCCATGAACCGGTGCCTGGGCCTGGATGTGTCCTATATCACCCCGGAAGAGATGAAAAAACTGCATCCGTTCATGAGTATTGATGGCCTTATCGGCGGTTTGTACTGGCCGGATGACGGAGATGTGGACCCCAACTCCGTGACCCAGGCCATGGCCAAGGGCGCCCGCCAGAACGGCGTGGAATTCAATCTGCACACCATGGTGACAGGCATTTCCCAGAAACCCAGCGGCGAATGGGTGGTGAAAACCGACAAAGGCGATATCACCTGCGAATACATCGTGAATGCCGCCGGCCTGTGGGCCCCGGAAGTGTCAAAAATGGTGGGCCTTGAGATTCCGTCCATTTCTATTGCCCATACCCATATCCTGTATGAAAAGATTCAGGCCATTGACGAAGCTGAAGGGTATCTGCCCCTGGTGCGCGACCCGGACAGATCCATCTACCTGCGCCAGGAAATGGATTCTTTGATTCTGGGCATGTACGAAGCCAACGGCCAGCAGTGGAAACGCCGGGGCGTTCCCTGGGATTATGCCCAGGAAGAACTCAATCCCGACCTGGACAACATTGCCGACTGCATTGAAGCGGGTATGGAACGGTTCCCCATCCTGGGAGAAACCGGTTTCAAGCATGTGACTGCAGGACCTATTACCTATACCCCCAACGGCGATCCCCTGGTGGGCCCGGCAGCGCCTTTGAAGAATTTCTTCCAGGCCTGCGGCTACAGCTTCGGCATCACCCAGGCAGGGGGCATCGGCCATTACCTGGCCGGATGGATGATGAACGGCGAGCCGGAAATCGACCTGTGGCCCATGGATTCCAGGCGGTACGGCTCCCATGCCAACTGGGCCTACAATACGGAAAAGATCGCCGACACTTACCCCAGGCTGTATTCCACCATCTATCCCAACGAGGTCAGGCCCGCTGCCCGGCCTAACCGCACCAGTCCTATCTATGAGTACCAGAAACAGGCCAATGCCGTGTTTGCTGATTACTATGGCTGGGAATGCCCCAACTATTTTCCGCCCAAAGGTGAAGATGAATATGAAGAACCCTCCTGGAGACGGTCCAATGCCTTCAAGCACGTGGGTGCGGAATGCAGGCATGTCATGGAAAAAGTGGGCATCATCGATCTGACCCGGTTTGCCAAAACAAAAATATCCGGGCCCGGCGCCAAAGACTGGCTCAACAAGATGACCTGCCAGAAGGTACCGGAAAAAGACGGACGTATCTCCCTGAGCCCCATGCTGGACCACAACGGCAGTTTCAAGACCGACATGACCGTCACCCGGGTCAATGAAAATGAATTTTTCTGTGTCACAGCCTCGGTCGGCAAAAAACACGACCAGCACTGGATGATTCAAAATCTGCCCGAAGACGGTTCCGTGGGCATGGAAGACATCACCTACAAAATGGGATGCCTGGTGCTGGTGGGACCCAAATCCCGGGAAGTCCTGGCCAAAGTAGCCTATGACGATGTTTCCAATGAAGCCTTCAAGTTCGGCACCTCACAGGAGATTTACGTGGGCCGGACCAAATGCCGGGTCAACCGCATGAACTATGTGGGTGAACTGGGATTTGAGATCTTTCATCCCATCCAGCACCAGATCACCTTGTACCATGATCTCATGAATGCCGGCGCAGACTCTGACATCCGTCTCATCGGCATGCATGCCATGGATTCCATGCGCCTGGAAAAAGGATACCTGGCCTGGAAGAGTGAAATGAACGTCCATCATACACCGTTGGAAACCAATGTGGCCTGGACCGTGAAAATGGACAAGGAGTTCAACGGCAAAAAAGGCATTGAAAAACAGAAAAAAGAGGGAGTCCCCCAGAAACTGGTCTGCCTGGTGGTGGATGCCACAGATTCAGATCCCTTTGGATACAACCCGATTTTCCATGGAGAGGAACGTATCGGCATGACATCTTCCGGCGGATACGGCCACCGGGTTGAAAAGAGTATCGCCCTGGGGTATGTTAAAACGCAGTTTGCGGAAATCGGCACAAAGATGGATGTGGAGATTCTGGGACGCAAGCGCAGTGCCAAGGTTGTGGCCATGCCCCTGTATGATCCCAAAAATGAAAAAATGAAAAGCTAACATCGATTGTTTGAGGTTACGATATGAAAATCTGTGTATGTGTGAAACATGTGCCGGACACGGCAGCGACCATCAAGATTGACGGAGAAACCGGATTCAAGGATTCGGAAATCAAGTTTGTGGTCAACCCCTATGATGAATACGGGGTGGAAGAGGCAGTCAAGCTGAAGGAAAAAAACGGCGGTGAAGTGGTCATTGTCACTGTAGGCAAACCGGAAGCAGCCGCCACCATCCGGTCCGCCCTGGCCATGGGGGCTGACCGGGCTATTCTGGTAACAACAGACAGCCAGTTTTTGGATGCATCCCTCACTGCTAAAGCATTAAAGGCGGCCATGGAAAAGGACGGACTGCCGGATCTGATATTCACCGGAAAAGGCTCTGTGGATACGGAAAGTTTCCAGACCCAGTACCGCCTGGCCCATTCCCTCGGCATACCTGTGGTGAACGAGGTGAGCACCCTGTCTGTGGATGGAAAAAAGGCGGTTGCTGAACTGGAAGTCGGCGGCGGGGACAAGCAGGTCATTGAGATGGGCCTGCCCTGTGTCATCGGGGCCACCAAGGGATTGAATGAACCCAGGTATCCCAAATTTCCGGACATCATGAAGGCCAAGAAAAAGAAAATTGACGAAATGACCCTTGCAGATCTTGGACTTGATGCATCTGCCCAGGGTGTGACCCTGGAAAAACTGGAACCTGTGCCTGAAAGAACCGGTGCAAAAATGATTGAGGGATCAGTGGAAGAACAGGTGACCGAACTTATCCGGATCCTGAAACAAGATGAAAAGGTTTTATAAAATAAGGAGATAGATGTTATGGCCAGTACTGGCATATTGATTGAAACTGAAAACGGTGCTGTCAAGGAAACCTCCCTGGGAGTGATGACAGCTGCAGCCGGTCAGGAAATAATCGCACTCGTAACCGATGCAGATCCCGCAGGCCTCAAGGACAAACTGGCGGAATATGGTGCGGCCAAAATCGTGAAGTTGACGGCCGCTGGCAAGGATGTGTCAGCCAGCCCTGATCTTGCTGCCCGTGCCCTGGCCGCGGCTGTGGAAAAATACGGCCTTACAGCCCTTCTGGGTACGGCCTCCACCACCGGCAAAGATCTGTTTGCCCGCCTTGCAGCCATCATGGACCAGCCAATGGTGTCCGACTGTGTGGCCCTGGATATCCAGGCCAAAACAGCAAAAAAATCCCATTTTTCCGGAAAAACCTTTGCCACCCTGAAAGTGGATGCCGCAGTTTTTCTGGCAACGGTGCGGCCCAATGCCATTGAGGCCAAGGCATCTGCAGGTGCCGGAGAAATTGAGGCGTTTTCGGCAGATGTGACCGATCCCGGACTGGTGACTATCAAGGAAGTGAAAAAAGGGGCTGCCGGCAAGATAGATCTCACCGAAGCCCCGGTCATTATCACCGGCGGCCGTGCCATCAAGGCGGCGGAAAACTACAAGATGCTGGAAGCCTGTGCTGCCAAAATCGGTGCCGCAGTCGGAGCTTCCAGGGCCGCCGTGGATGCCGGGTATGCTCCCCATTCGATGCAGGTGGGCCAGACCGGCAAAACCGTATCTCCCAAATTGTATATTGCCTGCGGGGTTTCGGGTGCTGTACAGCATTTTGCCGGCATGAAAACTTCCAAGGTGATCGTGGCCATCAATGAAGACAAGGATGCGCCTATTTTTGCCAAATGTGATTACGGCATTGTGGGAGATATTTTTGATGTGGTGCCGGTGTTGACTGAAAAATTATAGTGGAAACCAGGATCCGGGGTCTGGAAACCAGGCCCTGGATCTTTTATAAAAAAAGGGGATCATAATGAAAATACTGGTAGCCTATGATAAAAATACGTCAACCTCCAAGGTGCTGGACAAAGCCCTCAAACGGGCAAAAGAATCCCAGGCCTATGTGTATCTTATCAGAACCTGTGACCCTGACACCAAAGAACGGGAAATCCAGGAACTGGAACATAGGCTCAATGAAATCCGGAAGGAGATTTTCCAAAAACATGGGATTGAAAGTGAAACCCATATTTTGATCCGGGGACTGGCGCCAGGAGAGGACATTGTCCAGTATGCCTATGAAAAAGAGGTGGATGAGATCATCATGGGCATCAAAAAACGCTCCAAAGTAGAAAAACTGGTGTTTGGTTCCACAGCCCAGTATGTTATTTTAGAGGCCCATTGTCCGGTATTGACCGTCAAATAACCGGTTGTTCGATCTGATTGTATTTTTTCAAGGATTCAGAATGAAACATATCAGGCTGCGGTATAAAATGCTGCTGGGCGCATTGCTGCTGGTGGTCGCGGTGAGTGTGGCAATAACCCTGGTTGTATCCATGCTCGTGGTGAGGCAGAATACAGACAGTGTCCATGTAACCCTGGAAAAATCTCTTTTGGTGATCCAGGATCAGACAGCTGACCGTCAGCAATCTTTTGGTGATGCCATCCAGCATATGGCAGGGGCCAACAAGCTGGGGGAGGATGTAAAATTTCTCATGGAGTTTTCCACCGGTGATCTCTCCATGACAGGAAATTCCTATGCAAAAATCGGCAGGATCATCACCAACACCGGAATTGTTGAAAAATTGTATTTTGTGCATGTGTACAGCCTGGACGGGAATCTGGTCAGCTTTTTTGAAAGAATGCCTGACCAGAATCTGGTAATGGGATTTTTACACCAGGGTGGTTTTCATTTTCGCGTGTTTCAGCAGGAAGCCACCTATGAACAGCTGAAAATGCAACAAACACAACAGATGCAGCAGATCGATATTGCAACCACATACAGCGGCAGTGTTCCGACTGCCGTGACTTCCGGATTCACGGTTGCCGGGGGCCAGATCAGTCTTGAAACCATGGTGCCGGTATATGCCAATGTGTATGACCGGGAACTGGAAAAAAGCGTTCCCAAACAATTTGGATTCGTCAGGGCGGTGACACAGCTGGATCAGGGGTTTGTTGCGCAGATGGACAGGATCACAGGTATGCAAATGAACCTGTTTGTGAAAGACAAATTTGCTGCCGGCGATCTGGATCACTATACAAACATTGATCTGTCACAAATTCCCCAAACCACTGAACCGGGCTGGCATATAAAAAACCAGGCTTTGTATTTTTCTGATATCGTGCTGGGAGACACCCGGTATTATCAGGCCCTGCTGCCCCTGTACCAGGGAACCCGTCAAATCGGGGCCATGGCGGTGTTGCAATCCGATGCCATTGTCAAGGCCAATGCCCGGCAGATGATTGTTATGATCAGTCTGGTGGCCCTGGCCTGCGTTATCCTGGTTGTTCCTCTGGCCTGGATCGCCTCGGGCAGGGTGGTAAATCCTTTGATCCGCATTGTTGATAAGCTCAAGGATATTGCAGAAGGGGAAGGGGATCTGACCACCCGTCTTGAGGTCACATCCAAAGATGAAATCGGTCAGGTGGCCGGGTGGTTCAATACATTTATCAATAAAATCCATACCCTGATCCAGGATGTGGCGGTGAATGCAACAACCCTGAACCAGAGTTCCGCCACCCTCAAAGAACTGTCCACATCCATGTCCGGCGGCGCAGAACAGACATCTGACCGGGCCGGTTCCGTTTCTGCAGCCAGTGAAGAAATGAGTGCTGCCATGACATCCGTGGCGGCCGCCATGGCACAATCTTCCAACAGTATGGGTACCATTTCCGATGCCACCGGTGAGATGACCCATACCATCACAGAAATTTCCAAAAACGCCATGGAGGCCCGGCAGATTACAGAACAGGTGGTTGAAAAAACCCGGCATGCCTCTGTTCAGGTAGGAGAACTGGGAAAAGCTGCTGACGAAATAGGCCATGTGGTGGAAACCATTACCGACATTTCCGGCCAGGTCAACCTGCTGGCCCTGAATGCCACCATTGAAGCGGCCCGGGCAGGTGAGGCGGGCAAAGGGTTTGCCGTGGTGGCCAATGAAATCAAAGGCCTGGCATTCCAGACAGCAAATGCCAGCCATGAGATTAAAGAAAAGGTAACCAATATCCGCCAATCCACCGATAGAACAGTGGAACAGATTGACGGGGTATCCGGGGTGGTGAACAAGGTCAACGAAATTGTATTGGTTATTGCAGCGGCAGTGGAAGAACAGTCAACCACCACCCGCAATATGTCTGAAAATATTTTCCAGGTAAGTGAGGGCATTGATAGAATCAACACTAATATATCCCAGAGTTCATCAGTATCTGCTGAAATTGCCAAAGATATCACCAGTGTGACCCAGGCAGCAAAACAGATGAGTGAAAACGCCACCTCTGTGGATACCCGGTCCGAAGAATTATCCGATCTTGCGCAAACCCTGATGGCCCTGGTGAAGAAATTTAAGATTTAGGACTGGCAGATCATGGAAACAGGCCCCTGACCGGCTGACTGCCCAAGGGGATTTTTATAACCATAATTGCAAACAAAAGGGAGTTGTGTTTATGAGAGACAGGTTTGATACCGATTATCAGGTCGGACAGGACAATATAAAAAAATGGGGGATGGATGTACATCCTGTTTTTTTTGTCGTGGCTTCCCTGGTTGTCGTTTTTATTGTTTTAACGTTGTTGAACCCGGTGGAAGCCAAAAAGGTGTTTGACGGTTCCAAAACATGGACTATAGAGAATTTTGACTGGTTTTTCATGATTTCCGGAAACCTGTTTGTGTTATACTGTCTGGCTTTGATCGTGCTGCCCCATGGAAAAATTCGTCTGGGCGGACAGGACTGTAAACCTGAATTTACCCGCATGTCATGGTTTGCCATGCTGTTTGCCGCCGGCATGGGCATCGGCCTGATGTTCTGGAGTGTGGCAGAACCGGTGGCCTATTACACGGACTGGTGGGGTACGCCTTTGAACACCGCCCCCAATACCCCGGAAGCAGCCAGGGCTGCCATGGGCGGCACCATGTTTCACTGGGGATTTCACCCCTGGGCCATTTACGCGGTGACTGCGCTGGCTTTAGGTTTCTGCACCTTCAACAAAGGATTACCCCTTACCATCCGCTCCACATTTTTCCCGCTTCTCGGTGAAAAGACCTGGGGCTGGGCCGGTCATATTATCGATATCATTGCCGTTATCGCCACCATCTTCGGTCTGGCCACCTCCCTGGGATTCGGTGCCCAGCAGGCAGCATCCGGCCTGCATTTTCTGTTCGGGTTTGAAAATACCATCGGGCTGCAGCTGATCATCATCGCCGTGGTCACCTGCGTGGCCTTGTTCTCCGTGTACAGAGGGCTTCATGGCGGTGTCAAGCTGTTGAGTAACATCAACATGGTCATGGCAATTATTTTGCTGTTTTTTGTCATGGTGGCAGGCTCTTTTCTGCATTTTTTCACCGGTTTGTTTACCACCTCAATGGCATATGCAGAATGGATTATTCCCTTGAGCAACTGGATCGACCGGCCTGATGAAAAATTTTACAAAGGCTGGACTGTTTTCTACTGGGCCTGGTGGATTTCCTGGGCACCGTTTGTGGGGATGTTCATTGCCCGTATTTCCAAGGGCCGCACCATCCGTGAATTCATGGCGGCAGTGCTGCTGGTGCCGACACTGGTGACCATCGTATGGATGACGGCATTCGGCGGTAACGCGTTGCTGCAGATCCAGAGCGGTGTCGGTCAGCTGGCGGAAAAAGGGCTGACTGACGTGTCTCTGGCCATGTTCCAGATGCTGGAAAACCTGCCGCTAACCGGTATTACTTCTTTCCTGGGTATCTGTCTGGTGCTGGTTTTCTTTGTCACCTCATCCGACTCCGGCTCACTGGTGGTGGATTCCATTACCGCAGGTGGTAAAATGGATGCCCCGCGGTTCCAGCGGATGTTCTGGGCCACCCTTCAGGGGTTTATCGCAGCCTGTCTGCTGGTGGGGGGCGGGGCTGATGCTCTGGGCGCCATCCAGGCGATAGCAATCACCGTGGGGCTGCCCTTTACCATGGTCATGATCGTCATGATGATCAGTCTGTACCTGGGGCTGCAGGATGATTACAGAAAAATGAAAGTCTAACGCGGGAAACCCGCAGCCCAGGCGCCCCTCCTCATTTTCTTGTTTTTTGACAGGAAATGAGGAGTAAGGTGTCGCATTCTTAGGATTTACGCAGCCTGCCTGCCGGAACAACGGCAGGCAGGCTGCCTATTTTTCATCTCCGGTGATCATGATGGGCGCGGCATCAAAATCCTGGGCCGACATCATGGAAACCACCCGCTCAAACGCACTTTCAATCATCAATTGCTCCCATCTTTCCAGTTTTGCATACCGCTGCGTGAAACGTTCCTGGAGCAAAGGCGGTACGGCATCCAGCATGGCAATCCCTTTTGGGGTGAGTACAATATCGGTCTTGCGCTTGTCATTGCTGCTCCTGGTCCGGGAAAGGTATCCTTTTTTTTCAAGGCGCTGGGTGATATCTGTTACTGATGCCTGGCTCAGGCTGACAACCTTTGATATCCGGGTAACGGATATGGGGGCATAAAATAATACAGCCTGGAGCGTAACCAGCTGGGGGCCGGTGAGGCCGAAGTTTTTTTTCAAAACAATGGAATGCTGGTCAATGGCCTGGATGATCTTACGCAGTGAAATCAATAAATTTCTGCATTGGTCATCATTTGCAGCGGTCATGATGATATCCCCCTTATATCTGCCACAGGTTACCTGCAACAACAGGGCAACCCCATGTAACCCAATCCCATTCAGTGATACCCGCCCCCTGTAGGTGCTCTGCAAGCAATAACCAGGAATTCACATAATTCCATAGAAGGCGATAAAATTTTTTCACAATTCTGGTATGCAGATATCATGTTTTTTTTGTATGGGCAAGGAAATTGAATAATGTGGTGTCTGATGTGATTCTGATGCAGTATAAATCCTTGACAAAAATACTTCGATCCCGATATATTGCCTACAGAAAATATAGGAAATGGTAATGTATCTATGAAAAATGTAATCTGGCATATTCTCAAACGGATCGGTGCAAGCCTGGCAACAATATTCGTGATCTCTTTGATCATATTCATCGGGGTAGAACTTTTGCCAGGTGATGTGGCGGATGCCGTCCTGGGCCAGTCTGCCACCCCGGAAACCGTGGAGGCACTCCGCAAGGAACTCAAACTGGATCTGCCGCCCCATATCCGGTATGTGTCATGGCTCAAGGATTTTGTTCAGGGGGATTTCGGCAATTCTTTGGCCAACCACCGGCCGGTGGCAGAGCTGATCTCCTGGCGGTTTTCCAACACCCTGTTTCTGGCAGCGACAACAGCGCTCATTGCCGTGCCCCTGGCCATTCTACTGGGGATCCTGGCCGCTTTCTACAGAAATACCCTGTATGACAAGGTTATTTCCACCACCACCCTGTCCTTTATTTCCTTTCCGGAATTTTTTGTGGCCTATATACTCATCGCCCTTTTCAGCGTAAAAATGGAACTGTTTCCCAGCATTGCCATGATCGATCCGCATATGGGTCTGGGGCGCAAATTTTATACCATCCTGCTGCCGGCCCTGACCCTGACCTGTGTGGTTACCGCCCATATGATGCGCCAGACAAGGGCTGCCATTATAAATGTCCTGGCATCCGCCTATATTGAGATGGCAGAAATCAAGGGGATCAGGCGGCTGCGGATCATCATTCACCATGCCTTTCCCAATTCATTGTCTCCTGTCATCAATGTGGTGGCTGTGAACCTGGCCTATCTGGTGGTGGGCGTGGTGATTGTGGAGGTAGTGTTTGTATATCCCGGCCTGGGACAGCTGCTGGTGGATTCTGTTGCCAAACGGGATCTGCCGGTGGTCCAGGCTTCGGGCCTTATCTTTTCCATTACCTATATCGGGTTGAATCTGCTGGCAGATGTTTTGTCCATGCTGTCCAATCCAAAACTGAGACAATCCCAATTCTAAAAAGGAATTTTTAGTGCTGAGTTTATTGAGACAATCTCCTTTAAGCGCCCGCATCGGTCTGGGCATTGTGCTTTTGAACTGCCTGGTGGCCATCTTTGCCCCCTGGATTGCACCTTATGAAGAAACTGCTGTGGTGGGGGATGTATGGGAAACTGTGTCTGCCCAATTTTTTCTGGGAACCGACCATATCGGCAGGGATCTGTTTACCCGCATGGTGTACGGGGCCAGAAACACCATTGCCCTGGCATTTTTAACCACATTTCTCTCATTTTTGTTCGGCTCTGTTCTGGGATTTGTGGCCGCTGTCAAGGGCGGGTGGATCGACCAGATGCTGAGCAGGCTCATCGATGTGATCATGTCGTTTCCCACCCTGATTTTTGCCCTGATGATCCTGTCGGTTTTAGGTTCTTCCATTCCCACGCTGATCTTTACCATCGCCCTGCTGGATTCCACCCGGGTGTACCGCCTGTCCCGGGCCGTGGCCATGGACATTGAGGTCATGGAGTTTGTGGAGGTGGCACGGCTGAGAGGCGAAGGCCTTTGGTGGATCATCCGCCATGAGATACTGCCCAATGCCATGCCGCCCCTGACAGCGGAATTCGGGCTGCGGTTCTGCTTTGTGTTTTTGTTCATCGCATCGTTAAGTTTTCTGGGTCTGGGGATACAGCCGCCCCTGGCGGACTGGGGGGGCATGGTCAGGGAAAATGCCGGTGCCATCACCTTCGGCATATTTACCCCCCTGATTCCGGCCGGTGCCATCGCATTTTTAACCGTGGGCGTCAATATGATCGTGGACTGGTTTTTACACCTGTCATCCGGTCTGCATGAATAAGTTCGGCAAAGGAATAATACCATGACCAATTTACTGGAAATAAAAAACTTGTACATTGAGGCCTGTTCCGAAGAGGTGTGGCAGCCTATAGTCAAGGATATCAGCCTGACGCTCAAAAAGGGGGAAGTCCTGGGACTCATCGGTGAATCCGGTGCCGGCAACTCCACCATCGGCCTGGCTGCCATGGGGT
>JAABSA010000078.1 GCA_011390635.1 Desulfotignum sp.
GCGTTCATCCGTGGTAATATAACAGGTAACGGGCATGCCCGGTGACAGATAGGCACCTTTGGCATGCAGGTCCGTTATGTCCACCTGCACTTCGGCTTCATAATAGGGCATCTCCCGCTGGGGGTTTTCCGGTTCCACCAGGTCCGGAGACACATAGGTCACACTGCCCCTGACAGGGGGGGTGGAGGTGCGCTGGAACGCGGCCAGGGCCACCTTGGTATCCTGGCCCTGCCTGACACTGGTGATATCCTGGGGCCGGACCCGGGCCGCTATAATCAGCTGGGAATTTTCCGGCACGATCTCCAGCAGGTTCATCCTGGGGGGGATCACGCCGCTGTCTTCGGAATGCACCTCCATGTTGATCACTTCGCCGCTGATGGGGGCCCGGATTTTCAACCGTTCACTGGCATCCAGCTGGGGCTTGATCTGCTCTTCCAGCTCGAAAATGATGTCCATCACCTCCCCCAGGGTGGATACCGAAGTTTCCCGGTACACATTTTCAATGTCCAGAATCTGGAGCCGGCGTTCCTGGATCATCTGGTTGTACTGGGCGATTTCCTGGTTCAGCTTTCCTTTGCGGCCCTTATACTGGGAAAGGCTTCTTTCCAGCTCAAGGATGTTGGTTTTCCCCAGATATTTGTCCTGGAACAACGGGCGTTTGCTCTCCAGGTCCTCTTCCAGGTTTACGATGATCTCTTCCACGCTTTTGAGTTCTTCTTTGGCCCCTTCAATCTGGTTGCCCAGCTGTTTGATCTGGGACAGGTACAGTTCGGTTTTTCCCTGGAGTTCAGACCGGCGGGTGTCGAAAATAGCCTGCTGGCTGTCGATGATTTCGGCAAGTTCCGGGTCGTTTTTGAGCGTCTGATATTCAGGGGGCCATAAAATTGTCTGCTTCATGCCGGCCTCCGCCCTGAGCCTGGCAGCTTCTGCTTTCTTGAACCACAGCCGGTTGATGAGAAGCTGCAGATTGGAGGTTACCCGGGAATCCTTGAGTGCAATGAGCACATCCCCCTTTTCCACCTTGTCGCCGTTTCTCACATATATTTTGTCAACAATGCCGCCCTCCAGATGCTGCACCACCTTGCGCTTGCCCGACACCTTGACCATACCCGGGGCAATGACCGCTCCCTGGAAAGGGAAATAATAAGACCAGACCGCAAGCCCACCGAAAAAAACGGCGATGATCACCAGGCCTGCAACAATATATTTCCACGGGTTTGTATTCAGTTTCTTTGTGGTTTCTTCCATTTTTACACTCCTGCTGCCTGACGGGGCGGTTGTCTGTTTGAAAGCTGTGCCAGCACCTCTTTGGCAGGTCCGTACATGGCGGCCCTGCCCTCTTTGATCATCAACAGCTTGTCCATATTCATCAGTATTTTGGGCCGGTCCGACACCACCACCGTGGTGACCGCACTCTGCTTCAACCCTTCCATGCAGTGCAGCAGCGTCTGCAGGCCCTGGTCATCCAGGTGGGTATGGGGTTCGTCCAGCACCAGCACCTTTGGATCACCATACAATGCCCGGGCAAGACACAGCCCCTGGCGCTGGCCTGCGGACAGGTTGGTGCCCGGTCCTTCCATCATGGTATCATATCCTTTGGCAAGGGTCAGGATCATCTCGTGAACCCCGGCTTTTTTTGCTGCTGCCACCACTTTTTCCGGGTCCGGCTCCTGCAGGCGTGCAATGTTCTGTGCCGCAGTCACGGGAAACAATACGGGTTCCTGGGCCAGGTATCCCACATATCCGGCCAGTTCCTGTTCCGGCCACTGGGAGATTTCCGCGCCATCCAGCCGGATTTTACCGGCGGAAGGCGGCCAGATGCCCAGCAGCACCCGGCACAGGCAGGTCTTGCCGGCGGATGACGGTCCTAAAATCCCCAGCATCTCTCCGGGAACAAGGTCGAATGAGATATTGTACAGCACGGGTTTGCCCCCAAGGGCCAGCGTGATGCCCTGGGCCGCAAATTGTCCTTTGGGTGCCGGCAGAGACAGCTTTTGTGCGGCCGGCCGGACATCCACAAAGGCGCGCAGCCGCCGCATGGCAGCTGCCGCTTCAATGGAGGATTTCATACCTGATAGGCGCTGTTCCAGGACAAAAAACAGCCGCAGACTGATGACAAGCCCTGCAACAATGGCACCTGCTGTAATCTGTTCTTCAAAAAACACAAACACCCCGGCACCGAACACAGCCACCGGACCGGCCAGCTGGATCAGCCGGATCACGGCGCCTATCCATGCATACAGGGCATCCGCACCGGACCGGGTGGCTTCCGCCCGGTGCCGGCGCTGCCCGTAGAGCCGGATCAATGCCGGCAGCATATGCATACCGGTCAGAAGCCCGGCCCTGGAAAGGCAGTTTTTTGCAAATTCCACATTGGCACAGAACCCCGCATCCGCGGCAGTGTAACGCCTTTTTTCAGCAGCGGCCAGAAGCATCTGAAAGACAATGGCCAGAAAAACAGCAGCCATGGCCAGCATTCCCAGAAGGGGATGAATAATGGCCAGCACAGCCAGGTACACCACCACCCAGGGCAGGTCCAGAAAAGCGAACAGCTGTCCTTTGGCCGCAGCATTGCGCACGGTTTCCAGGTCATAAAGCCCCCTGGTGTAACCGGCAGGCTGTGTGCCCGCTGCATCTGCGCGCATGGTTTCCATAACAAACGGTTCCATCTCCTGCACCAGCCGGTCACCGGCCCGGGCCAGTATGCGGTATTTGAGATACCCCACAACCACCATGGCCAGCAGGGCGATGAGCAGCCCGAGGCTCAGACTGTACAGGGTGGACCGGCTGAAGCTGTACAGCACTTTGTCATATACGATCATCATGTAGACCGGCACAGACAGATAAATCACATTGGCGCAGAAACTGAAAACCGCTGCCATGATAAAATATCCCGGCCGGAGCTTCATTTTTTTTTGCATTACCTCTTCTCCATCATTTGTCCAAACATCTTTGCTTTGTCTCCGAATCCGGCCATGCGGCCGTTCTGAAGAATCAAAATTTTGTCCACCGCCTGCAGCAGCTGTGGTTTGTGGGTGATCATGATGGTGGTGGTACCCATCTGTTTCAGGTGTTTCAATGCACCCATCAATGCGGTTTCCCCGGCTTCATCCAGGTTGGAATCAGGCTCATCCAGGATCACCAGCGCAGGGTTTTTATACATGGCCCTGGCAAGGCCCACCCGCTGGCGCTGCCCCCCGGAGATACTGCCGCCGGATTCACCGATATCGGTATCATATCCTGCGGCAAGGGCAAGGATGACATCATGGGCACCGGCGTTTTCGGCGGCTGCCACTACCTCCTGCGCCTCCACCTCCCCCATTCTGGCAATGTTTTCACTGATGGAGCCGCTGAACAGCTCCACATTCTGGGGCAGATATCCCAGAAACCGTCCCAGGCTCTCATTGTCCAGGGTGGTCACGTCATGTCCATCCAGGGTGACCTGTCCCTGTACGGGGGACCACATGCCCAGAATCAGGCGGCACAAGGAGGTTTTGCCGGCCCCGTTGGGCCCCACAAGGCCCATGAATTCTCCGGGTTTCAGGTGAAATGCAACATCCTGCAGTACCGTGGTGTCATGGATATCCAACCGGATATTGTCCACCTTCAGGTCCCCTTCCAGGGCATCAAGAGACCGGGTCTGTTTTTTTGCTGCATTTGTGAGCAGCTGCTGTAAATTATCATATGCGGTTTTGGCGCCGGAGGTCTGTTTCAAGGCGCTGATGCCCTGGTTGACCGGTGCCAGGGCACGTCCCATGATAATGGAGGCTGCAATGATCACCCCGGGATTGGCCTCATTCAACAACACCAGCATGGCGCCCACCCCGAAAATCAGCACCTGCATCAGCACCCCGAAACTGGCGCCTGCCGCGGTGAAGATATGGTTTTTATGGTTCACCTTTTCCTGCAGGGCCAGCTCCGTGTCATTGATCCGTGAAAACCCTGCGGCTGCATTGTGGGTCATGCCCATGCTTTCAAGGGCGCCTGCTGTTCTGAAACCGATGTTCATCCATTGCTTTCCCTGCTGGCTGACCTGCTGCATCTGTGCGGAATGCTTTTTTGTCAAAAGTGTCTGGGCAAGTCCCATGAGAAGGATGATGACAGCCCCTGCCGTGGCGGTCATGCCCAGTACGGGGTGCACCAGATAGATCACCCACAGATAGATAAAAATCCAGGGCACATCAAAAAAAGCGAATATGGCATTGCCCCCCAGGTAGTTGCGCAGGGTATTGATATCCTGGAGGCCCCGGTTATACTGGGTGCTGTCCACATGAGACAGATCCAGCAGCATCTGGCGCAGGACAGGGCGGGTCAACAGCCGGTCCAGCTTCACACCCGCCCGCACCAGCAGGCGTGATCTGAGCAGGTCCAGGCAGCTTAACACCAGCAGTGCCACAAGTGCCATGGCGGTAATGGCATACAGGGTGGAAAAATTATAACTGTCCAGCACCCGGGTATACACCGCCAGCATGTAAAGGGGAAATACCAGGTACAGGGTGTTGATGAACAGGGAAAAAAACCCTGCAAAGGCAAAATATTTCAGGCACGCCCGCAGATAAAAGATCATCCGGCCCCCGCAAGTTTGGCAAAGACATCGTTTTTCGGCCCGAACATGGCAACCGCACCGTTCTGCATCACCAGGATGCTGTCCATGGACTGGAGCAAAGAGGGCTTGTGGGTCACCATGACACAGGTGCAGCTGCGTTTTTGGCGCAGGGTTTCCAGGGTCTGCAGCAATTGCTGTTCTCCTTCTTCATCCAGATTGGAGGTGGGTTCATCCAGCACCAGGAGCCTGGGATTTTTGTACAAGGCCCTGGCCAGCCCGATTTTCTGGCGCTGCCCGCCGGAAAGCTTTACCCCCTCGGGTCCTTCCAGCATGGTATTCAGGCCGTCCGGCAGACTGTTCACCAGATGCCCACTGCCGCTCAGGGCAAGGGCACGTTCCAGGGATGCCCTGTCAGGATCACCCAGCCTGGCAATATTTTGGGCCACCGTACCGGGAAACAGTTCTATTTCCTGGGGCAGGTACCCGATGAACCGGCCGATCTCCTCCTTGTCCCAGGAAAAAATATTGTTTCCGTCCAGCAGCACGGTGCCGGCAGCACAAGGAGATATGCCCAGCAGCAGCCGGCACAGGGTGGTTTTTCCGGCACCGCTGGGGCCGATGATGCCCAGCAGATGCCCGGGATCCAGGGAAAAGGAGACATTGTTCACCAGGGTCTGGCTTCCGACCCGGTAGGTCGCCCCATCCGCCGTAAGACGACCGGTGGGTTCCGGCAGGGGCATGGCATCTGCCTGCTGTTCCAGAAAGGCGGAAAATGCTTTCAGCCGCTGGTAGGCTTCTCTGGCCCCCAGGGTCATGCGCCAGGTGGACATGACCTGCATCAGCGGTGCCAGTCCCCTCCCCATGATAATGGACGCCGCCACCACCAGGCCGATATTCATGCCCTGGGTCATGGCGAAAAAAGCACCCGCACAATAGATCAGCACCTGGATCACATTCTGCAGCGGTTTTATCAACGCCTGGATGGTACCGGCATGATAGCTGGAGGTTGTCTGGTTGAAAATCACCTGGCTGTTTTTGGCAAGAAACCGGTTTGTTATCGCCCGGATCATGCCCATGCCGTTGATCACTTCCACATTGCGCAAAAACGAGTCCACAAACAGCTGGTTCTGCCGGGCTTTCTGGTTGGCGGTTTTCATGCTGTCTCTGATCAGGTATTCCTGGAGAATGCTCAGTCCGATCATCACACCCGCACCCAGGGTTGCGATGGCCCCCAGTACCGGCTGGAACAAAAATATCAGCACCAGGTAAAATGGAGACCAGGGTGCGTCGAACAGGGCGTAAACAGCAGGAGATGATGCATAGTTCTGCAGGGTATCAAGATCATTCAATCCCGTGCGAAAGGCCCGGGCACTGTTCTGGCTCACCCCTTTGACCATGCCTGCAGCAAGGGTATGCCGCAGATCCAGCACCATTTTCCTGCCCGCCGCGGCCAGCAGCCGGGACCGGATATAATTGAATCCCCCCAGGACCATGATGGCAAAAAATGCGATCACGGTGATATTTGCCAGGGAGATGGTGCTGTAGGAAAGAACGATATTGCTGTAAATGGTAAACATGTAAAAGGGAAAAATGAGCTGGAGGATATTGACAAAGCAGCTGAGCAGGGCTGCAAAGGTCAAAAACATTTTCCATTTTTTGATAAAGCGCGCCACGGTCATGCCTGGTCCAGGAATGCGGTGATATCTCCGGCGGTCCAGACCGCGGGGTCCTTTTCCCGAAGGTTTTGGAAGGTTTTGGCTTTGCCGCCGTCCGGGTAGGTTCTGCTTAAGACATCAAACAAAACAAAAATACCGAACAGGACCACAGGGGCCAGAAAAACATATAGGGACACAACATAAACAGCAATCAGCGGGCCGGTACCCAGCATCACATTTCCTTTTTTACAGCAGACTGGTATTGGGGGTTTTCCCGATCATCAGTTTGAGTTCGGATTCCGCCAGCCGGAAATCCAGAATGGCCCGGGCATAGTTGCCCTGGGACCGGATCAGGCGGTCCTGGGCATCCAGAAAATCAGGAATGGTTGAGATACCGGCATTCAGCCGGTTTTCCTCCAGGGCAAAATATTCTTCCGCCGCCTCCAGGGCGCTCAAAGACCCCTGCATGCGCTGATCCGCCTCTGCCATGGACAGCAGTGCCTGGCGTATCCCGGCAGAGATGGTATTTTCCGCTTCATTGATCAGGGCCTTGAATTTTTCCGCCTGGGTCTCGAATTTCTTTTTTTCATACCAGCCGCGTCCCCCGTCGAACAGTTCCCATGTCACATTGACGCCCACGGACCAGTACCGGTTGCGCTGGTCCCTGTCAAAACTGGTTGCCCCGGAAGCAGCCGGGTTGTCATAATCATTGTCCTGGTCATTATAGCCTGCATCCAGGCGCACGGAGGGCAGGTATTTTCCCAGGGCGATGTCTGCTTCTTTTTGGGCGATCTCCATCTGCAGGCCCAGACTTTCAATATCGGGCCGGTTTTCAAGGGCCTTTTCCAAGGTGGCGGTAAAATCGGGAACAGCAGGGGCAACCGGGGCCAGGTCCCCTGAAAAAACAATATCCGGATCATCCGGCTGGTTCATCAGAGAAAACAGGGCCACCCGTTCCCTGTTGACATCATTTTTGGAAATACCCAGTTTTTCGGTGGCATCGGCCAGATCCACCCGGGCCTGGAGCACATTCACATAGGGAACCAGTTCTCTTTCAAAAAATGCCCGGGCCGACTTGACGCTTTCCGCCAGTCTTTCAACGGATTCAGTGCCTATGATCACATCCTGCTTGGCCTTGAGCAGCCTGTAAAACGTGGTTTCAATCTTATATTCCAGCTCCAGCAGGTCCATGAGGGTCTGTGCCTCGATGGCTTTTTTTCTGATGCGGGCCTTGTCATAGGTGTTGACGATGCGCTGGCCCGAATACAGAATCTGGGAAAGCTTCACATTGAACCGGCGGATGTTCTGGTCCAGATAATCTGTTTCCGTTGGACCTGTGGAACTTTGACTGATGATTTCATTGACACCGTATCCGGTTGAGAGAGAGGGGAAAAAATCAGCCCGGGCCGCTTTTATATCATGGTCAGCCGATGCCACGTCGAATCTGGCTGCCTGGAGCGTGGTATTGTTTTTTATGCCCTGTTCAATGCACTGGTCCAGGGTCATGGTCCGGCCTGCCAGACCCGGGCCGGGAACAAAAAGAGCCCCCCCCGTCATAATGGCAAGCGTTATAAAAAAACAGATTCTCACTTTCCAAAAACCACCGCTTCTCACTGTGACTCCTTTTGCTGTTTGATCATCCACGACGTCCAGGAATGCACATATGCATCAGACAACCCTGCCTGGCGCAGGGTTATCCAGGAATTGACAACCGTTTCCCATTGCTTTGCAGACAACCGTACAATATTGTTTTTTTGTGATAACAGCCCAAAGGAGCCGTCATCATCTGTAATTTCATTGTGATGCAAAATCACCATGTCAAAAACCGCCCTTATATAAAACATTTTGGCAGCCAAACGCAAGGGAAAATCCGGTTTCACGGCCCAGGCCCTGAAACCGGCCAGGGACTGATCAGGCAGGGCCGCCATCTGGGAGGCATCCTCGGTGGTACAGACCCGGAAAACATGGGCCAGGTATTTGCGCAGTACTACCGGGATATTGTCAAACCACTGGATAAATGCAACCGTGGGGGTAATCATGTTTCTCCTGTGTTTTTAGCTGTTAGCTTTTAGCTGTTAGCTGTTAGCTTTTAGCTTTTAGCTGTTAGCTGTTAGCTTTTAGCTGTTAGCTGAGTACTGGAGGCTTTGATATGAAATACAGACATTTATAACGATGAAAAAAACAACTATAACCT
>JAABSA010000079.1 GCA_011390635.1 Desulfotignum sp.
ATCCTGTCTTCCATCCCCATGGATGGAGGTCCTGACAATATTGCATTTCTGACAGACCTCAACCCGGGCCTGCAGAATCTTCTGCACATTCCCTTGTATGGTGTGCTTGCATTTTTATGGGTACGGTTTTTTACCAAGATCGGTTGGCCCGTGCGCCAGGCTGTGATGCTTACCCTTGTCATTACCATTGGATACGGGTGCCTGGATGAAATTCATCAAAGCTTTGTGCCGGGGCGGTATGGCGGACTTCTGGATATTCTGCTCAACAGCGTCGGGGCCATCCTCGGAGCTGGAATTTACAAGTTCCAATTTCGGGGACACCATACTTAATTATTGACAAACCCGGGGGTTTCTGATTTTAATACCCCATGGCAAGGCTTGCAAGAGTTGTGGCGCCTGGTGTTCCGCATCATGTGATACAGCGGGGAAACCGTCGCCAGAAGACATTCTTCAATGAAGACGATTATCGTTTCTACCTGAAGCTGATGGCCCAATGGTGTGAGACATATCAGGTGGAAGCATGGGCATATTGTCTGATGCCGAACCATGTTCATCTGATTCTGGTGCCCCAGACAAAAGAGGGATTAAGCCTTGCCATTGGTGAAGCGCACAGGCGGTATACGCGACGAATCAATTTTCGGGAAGACTGGCGGGGTCATTTATGGCAGGGCCGGTTTTCATCCTTCATTATGGGAGATTCACATCTGCTGGCATGCGTACGATATGTGGAATTGAATCCCGTCCGGGCCGGTCTGGTAAAGGCACCTGAGAACTGGCCATGGAGCAGTGCAGGACCGCATATCAACGGCAGAGACGATATCCTTGTCAAAACAGGCCCGTTGCAGCAGCTGATAAAAAAAGATTGGAAAACATTTTTGTGCGGTACTGTTCAAGAGCCGGAAATGGCTTTGTTCCGAAAACATGAGCGGACCGGGCGCCCACTGGGGGATGATGGTTTTATAAAAAATATGGAATCTGTTCTGGACCGCAGGTTAACCCCGCAAAAACGCGGGCCAAAGAAGAGAAAACACTGATTTCTTGACTAATTTTTCTATTTTGGGGACGCTAATTTGGGCTAATTTGGGGACACCATACTTAATTCCAAGATTACATTGGCCTTTTGTTTTTTGGGGACCGGAATTAAGTATGGTGTCCCCAAATTAGCCGAATTAAGTATGGTGTCCCCAAATTAGCCGAATTAAGTATGGTGTCCCCAAATTAGTCCAATTAGAGAAAGAGGAAATACATGACAAACATATGTGCGCGGTTTTTTGCTGTTTTTGTTGCCATTGCAGTTGCAGTTGCGGTGGTATCCGGATGTGCTTCTGATGAAAAAAAGGCAGCTGATCTGCTGGACGAAGGCCAGGCCTATTTTGAGAAACAGGATTTTGCAAAGGCAAAAATTCAGATTCAGAATGCCATTCAGCTTTCTCCCGGCTCTGTTGAAGCCCATGACCTTTTGTCCAAAATATATCTGAGGCTCGGGGATGCCCAGGAAGCGTTCAAGGTTTTTTTACGCCTTGAGCAGCTCGCTCCGGACAACATGGAATACAAACTCCAGACCGCTTCTTTTTATCTTTTGTCCCAGCAGCGGCCCGAAGCGGAAAGACGGGTGAATGCAGTGCTGGAAAAAGAGCCTGACAACATCCAGGCCCTGTACCTGCATGCCGGAATCATCGGGGCGAAACAACAGGACCTGGATGCCGTAAAGTCAGTGTATCATAAAATACTGGATATTGATAAAAACCAGGCCAAAGCCCATATGGTGCTGGCAAAGATACACATGGCCCGGAATGAACCACGGAAGGCAGAAGAAAACCTGACACAGGCCCTGGAAATTGAGCCTGAAAACACCGGCATCTACAGAGCATTGTTTGAATTTTATCTGTCGGAAAAAGACATCACAGCCGCCGAAAGTGTACTGGAACGTCTGATCGCAAAAAAACCGGATGATGCCGAACCGCTCTTGATTTCCGGCAATTTCGCTGCTGCCCGGGGAAGTTTGGACCAGGCGGAAGAGCAGTTTCGAAAAGCAATTGACCTTGATCCAGACAACATCAATCCCCATATGGTGCTGGCAAAATTATTGAACAGCCGGGGCAAAAAAGAGGCGGCAGAAATACATATCAAAAAGGCTTTGGCACTTGAGCCGGATAATTTTGAAGTCAAAAATGCGTATGCAGATTTTCATTTTTCCAACAAACAGCTTGGGGATGCAGAAATGCTGGCAGATGAAATTCTGGCCCAGCGGCCGGATTACCAGCCCACAAAACTGCTCAAGGGAAAAATTCTGGCAGCAAAAAAAGACTATGACAATGCCATTAAAATATTCCAGCAGCTTGTCAAAGATGAGCCGGAATCGGATTTGTTCAACTTTCTTTTGGGCTCTGCATTTTTTGAAAAAAATGATGTTGACAAGGCAGCCCCGTTTCTTTCCAAAGCCCTGGAAAAAAATCCTGCCCTGTCCCAGGCCCGTCTGATGATGGCCACTGTGTATTATCGCCAGGGAGATCTGTTTCTGGCGGAAGAAAACGTAAGGAATGTGCTGGAAAGATCTCCCGACCATTATGATGCCAATATGCTGATGGGAGACATTGCACTGTCCCGAAAAAAACATGCTGATGCAAAAGCGGTTTTTGAAAAGCTGATCACCGGCTCACCTGACAATCCAACTGCATATTATAAACTGGGCATCCTTCACCGGATGGAAAACAACAACACCGCAGCCCTGGAAAATTTTGACAAAGCCCTGGCACTGAATCCCAACCTCATGGATGTATTTACCAACATTATTGCGGTGCTGGCATCGGAAAAGCAATATCAGGAAGGCATCACGCGATGCGATGCGCATTTAGAAAAAACCGGTCATATCCCGGTTGTCAGTTCGGTTATTTTGAATCTCAAGGCAAATCTGCTGCTGGCAGACGGCAACCTGGACCAGGGAAAAGTCATGCTCCAGCAGTCCATTGAAAAAAATCCCGGTCATATCACCCCCTATCTCCCTTTGGCAAATATATACCGGAGTGAAGGAAAAATGGATGAGACGGTTGCCCTTTACAAAACGCTTACTGAAACACGGCCTGACCAGCCCTCTCCCCACAGCCTGCTTGGCACCCTGTATGAACAGCTCGGAAAAACCGATCTTGCAGAAGGACATTACAAAAAAGCGCTGGACATCGATCCGGATTATATCCCGGCGGTGAACAACCTGGCATATCTTTATGCGGAACAGGACAAGGAGCTGAACAAAGCCCTGGACCTGGCCCGCCAGGCCAAAGAACGCATGGGAAAACTGCCCGCGATTATGGATACACTGGGGTGGGTATATTACAAAAAAGGACTGTATGACTCTGCTGTGGCGGAGTTTGAGGCATGTGTGGAAAAAGAACCGGCCAACCCGATCTTCCATTACCATTTGGGGCTTGCCTATAACAGGCAGGGACATTATGCCCAAGCGGAAAAAGCCTTGAAAAAAGCCCTGGAACTGCAGAAAGACTTTCAGGGAGCCGATGAGGCAAAAAAAGTCCTCAGCCGGTTTTAGGAGTTTTGGGGACGAATTTTGGGGACACCATACTAATTAGAATTTGGAATTTTGGAGAATTTTGGGGACACCATACTTAATTCTATCTCCAAAAAAAGCGAGATTTGCAATATCGATAGGAATTAAGTATGGTGTCCCCAAAATTCCGATAGGAATAAGTATGGTGTCCCCAAAATTCCCTTATTCCACGATCTCCAGGATGACGCGTTTTTGCTCCTTGGCGGATGCGCAGGAAAGGATGGTGCGCATGGCCTGGGCGGTTCTGCCTTTTTTGCCGATGACTTTTCCAAGATCTTCTTTTGCAACCCGAAGCTCCAGAACAAGGGTCTGCTGTGCCTTGATTTCCTGGACATCCACCTTTTCGGGATCATCAACCAGAGACTGGGCAATGTACTTGATCAATTCTTTCATGACGGGATCTCCTTTTTCTGTATGCCAAGATGATATTGAAAATCTATAGTTAGCTTACGTCAACCGTTGCATGACATCAAGGTTTATCGTATCAGGGCTTCATAGTCCGCCAGCTGAAATAATCATTTTCACCATATCATAATAGTTTAGATTCACAAGCACTATTTGTGAACTTTTTGTGATTGCCGTGCATTTTTCTTGACATCACCGGCACATTCATTATTTTATGACACGGATCAACGCCCAAAATGATAATACAACACTTGCTGCCGGTGCCGGCAGACAAATAAAAGGAACCATACGTGACCACTGAAATTGACGCTTTAACTTCCCAGCGAAAAATGCTTTCCGAAGCTGGGTATGCAGAACCGGCAATCACTTATTTTCTTGAAAAAAAATACATGGGACATCTCCAGGATGCCAGCCAGGTATCTGAAAAAATCGGATCCTGCGGCGACATCATGAAAATCTATCTCCAGGTGGATGACAATGACATTATCCAGGATGTCCGCTATGAAATAACCGGATGTGCCGGGGCCATATCAGCTGCCATGGCTGTGGTGGATCTCATCAAGGGCAAAGACATTGACACGGCATTGACCATCAATGACGGGGATGTATTCAAACGGCTTGAAAACATCCCCGAAAAAAAGCATCACTGCATTCAACTGGCGGTGAAAACCATGCACCAGGGGATTTTTGATTATAAAACCTGCAAAACAGCCCATTAGGTCGGTTATCTGTTTTTTTCTTATGTCCGGTCTGGTGGCGCTCTCCGGGTGTGCGGGTACGTCTGATTTCAGATTTCAGGATCTGGCCAAAACCGACATGGATATGGTGGCAAATACCCATCTGGACCAGGCGGTTTCACTGCTCAAGACCCTGGCTGAAAAACTGTACAACATGAATTCCAATGCGCTTTTGAAAACCCCCGGCGCCACCATTGATTCCCGGATACACCATATATTTCAATGTCCGCCCCCGCCGTTTTCTTCCAAACCGTCTCCGTCTGGAGGACAGCACTCCAATTCGGCTGCAGAACACCACATTGATGCCCTGGAAAAAGGATTTGATCCACAGTACTCAGGAGACCGGGTCCATGCCATTATCCTGGGCCTGTATACCATGATTCACAAGTCTTATTCGGGCAGATGCGAATTGTATATCACGGATTTTCTGGATGCCCAGAACCTGTACAACAGTGCCAGAAACATTGAAATTGTGGTGTGGCGGCTTTCCAACAGAAAAAATGCAGACGGCAGCCTGCTGCTGGAAACCAACCAGTGCGGCCCACCGGTGCAGAACCTGAGCTTTGAACGCCTTTTCGGCAAACTGATTTCCCTGCAGGATACCATGGCACGCATGGTGGCATCCAAAAATGGCCGCATGCTCACAAAAACGGTTCACCAGGCTGCGGGAATGGTTTTTTTACCCATCAACCTGTAAAATCCCCCTCACAGGTGTTGTGTTGCCCATCAACCAGCCTGCAGGGAGTCACTCACAGGTGTTTTTCAAACCGCTCCACCTGCTCTCTGTAATAGGTCTGCCTTGTGCCGCCGGCCAGGGCCAGGGCTTCTTTTGCCGCCGTCAATGCCTCGGGTACCCGGTTGTTCATAAACAGGGCCTCGGCATAGGTGTCCAGTATAAAAGGTTCTCTGGCAATTGCCAGGGCACGGGATGCCAGCTCCAGGGCTTTTTCATGATCGCGCACCTGCCTGTCAGCGCTTGTGGCCAGAAGCCAGGCCAGGTTGTTGAGGGCATGGACATTGTTCTTGTCAATGCGGATCACGTTTTCCCAGGCATCCCTTGCCATGGAAAACTGCTGCCTGTTATAATAATAATCGCCCACCAACACATACAGCTCCGCGTTTTCAGGATCTACCTCCATCTGCTGGAACAGCAGTTTTTCTGCAATAAAGTTTTCAAACCCTTCCTTTAGATGGCCGTAGTTGAGGCTGTATCCTGCCCAGAACACCCCTGTCAGCACGATTGCAAATCCGGTGATCATCTGCCTGACCCTGCGGTGGTGCTGATCTACCAGTGCCGGGTTTTGCTGGCATTTTTCCAGAAACCGGATCCGCTGCCCAATACTGAAATGGTGCCAGTTGGGCCTGTCCATGGCCTGGCGGCTTACCGCTGCGATCTTGTAAAATGTCCGGATCAAAGGGGTGGCATCCGGGTAAAACCGGTACAGGTGGATATCTGCCTGACGTTCAAAATTGCGCATGAAAATCCCGAAGCCGAATCGGAAATACAACACAAAAAAACTGATGAGCAGCACACAGATCATCACCGGATGAACCTGGTCCTTTTCAAGTCCGACAAAGGCAAATGCCTGGTACACAGGTTCGGCAACAAAAAGCATCAGCATCATGGGTTCAAAAAACACAAAGTTGCAGGCAATGAATCCTGCGAAAAAAAACAGATAAAACAGCATATGGTGATGGTGAACATGGCCGATCTCATGGAGCATCACCGCCTCCATCTCCTGGTCATCCAGAGAATGCACCAGGGCCGGGGTCACCAGGATATACCGGTACCGCCCCACAAGTCCCATGACACCTGCCGTTATCATGGCCCCTGCAAACAGATCCCATTTCAGGATATCCGCATACCGCAGCCCGGCTTTTTCGCACACCGCTTCAATTTTGGATCTGGCAGCACCTTTTTCCATGGGCCGGCAGCGCCATACAGTTTTGATGAGCACTGGTCCGAAAACAGCAATCCCTGCCAGAAACACCAGGATATATCCTATTTCTCCGGCAGGGCTGGTAAAAAAATCCCTGACCGGTTCATAGGGAAAGAACCGGATCAGATCGGCAAACAAAGACAGGCAGAACCATGGCAGCAGGGCCGGCAGCGAAAAGGAAATATTGGAAACAATAAACTCTTTCCGGGAAACATCCTGTGAAAAAAGGTCTCTATGCACCCGAAAGGCTGCATTCCAGATAATGACAAGGTACGATACAAACAATCCCAGAAACAGCAGCGCTTCCAGGGTGGGGATCTTCTGGAAAATGTGCAGGCGGGAAAATGCGGCAGGAAGGCGGTATATATAGATATTGGCGGCAAACAGCACCAATGCCAGAACAGACAGACGGAAAGTGGCGGCAGACACTGCCTGGTCCGCCCAGGCAAAAGAATGTTCCCGGGCTTTGCGGGCAATGCGCAAAAAGCGCAGATGACAGACCAGGGCAAATACACCGCCCAGAACCAGGCTGTAAAACCACCCTGCCGGGTCATGGGCCGCCGTGTCATCGAACAATGCCGAGGTTGCATAGATGACCAGGGCCACCAGAAAATATATGAAATTGGAAAACACCAGTATCAGTTCCTAAAAAACGCCATGGACGGCAAAGGTTTGCAGTACAAGCCAGGTTTTGACATCAAACACGGCATCGGATCCTGACAAGAGCCGCCCTGCCCCCTCCCGGGTCAGCAGATGCGTCTCGATATCTTCTGAATCTTCGGTGTGCGCATCACTGGGCCGACCCTCGCATTCCGCATACAACAGGCACACCGACTCGTCGGTCATACCGGAGGAGGAATACACGGCAGGACTTTGGCGAACAACCCGGGTCATGGTCAGCCCGGTTTCTTCAAACAACTCGCGTTTTCCAGCCTGTTCCATATTCTCTCCGGGATCCAGAAGGCCCGCGGGAAATCCATACTGGTAGCCTCCCAGCACCACGCGAAACTCCCTGATGATCACCAGTTTTTTTTCCTGTGTGTGAAACGGCACAACCACCACGGCATCGGGCATAACGTCCGATGGGTCCCGGGGATGGTTTTGCTGATGAACATTGCGGGTCCCGGACCGGGAGGCAAACTCCCAGGCTTTATCCTTGCCCACCTTGTCCACGTATTGTACCAAAAACATGTTCAAATGACGCATGGCGGTTATTTGCTGAATATTTTTTATCTGCATGAATCACTCCTTTCAGAACCATATCATAAGCACGCCATATGGAAATGTCACCCGAAATCCGCACAATTACCGGATTTTGTAAGGTGTCCCCATAAAACTTCGCATGCATGCCGCCCCTGCCGGGGGTCTGTGCCCGGCCCGAGATTGGCATCTGACGGTCCTGGCACAGACCCCCGGCAGGGGCTCGCTGTGAGTTGTATTTTGGCGTTTACGCGCGTTTCCGGCACCCGCAATGTCAGAAGATCCGGTTGATCTCTATCTGTATGCAGAGTTTAGAACAGCCGTTATGACCGCAGGTATATGCAC
>JAABSA010000080.1 GCA_011390635.1 Desulfotignum sp.
TTCTAAAGAATATTCGGCCAGCATTTCCCGGAGAAGGGAAAATACCGTGACCGCCTCCACCGTGGTGCCGTCGGTGAGTTCGATCCGGTGGGACCCGGTGAGGTCGGCATGGGTGGATCCCAGGTGCTCGGGATCCAGAATGGTGAGCCGGTTTTCCCGGGACACCACAAACAGGTCCCGGTATTCGGGGATTTTCATCTGGTCAGCCTGTGCTTTCAAGGCCTTGACCTGTTCTGCCGGCAGCCGCTTGCCCGTGTCTTTGCGCACCAGCACCGGCATATCCGTGAAATCCTGGAGAAAAGCCTTGTCATACAACCCCCGGTCAATGATCACCCGGGCGATCCCTAAGGCCAGGGCCGCGTCCGTGTCCAGCTTGATGGACACCCATTCATCAGCCTTGGATGCGGTGGAGCAGAAATCCGGGTCCACCACCACCACCTTGCCGGTCTTCTTGGCTTCGATGAGATGGTGCACATCCGGCAGCCGGGTCTGCACCAGGTTGGACCCGAGCACAATGGTATAACCGGCATTGGGCCATTCCAGGGATTCCAGCTCTTCGGTCTGGACCCCGAAGGTCATGGGCCAGAACATGGGCAGGTCTCCGTTCTGGTCATACCCGTGATGGATGGTCCATCGGGCCAGGCCGGCCAGGCGCACAAACGCGCCTTTGTGCACATAGCCTGTGCCGGGCACCTGGACCGTGGTGGCAATGGCTTGGGACCCGTATTTTTTGGTGATTTTCTTGAGTTTGTCCGCAGTGTAATCCAGGGCCTCATCCCAGGAGGCGCGCCGGAACTCGCCGCTGCCCCGGGGACCGGTGCGGATCAAAGGATATTTGATCCGGTCCTTGCCGTACACCAGGTTCATCATGGACAGTCCCCGCAGGCATCCCCTGGGGTTGTAACTGTCTTCCGGATAGTCCGCCGCCTGGATCAAAGTGGTGATGCGGCCGTCTTTGACATGCACGTTGAACCCGCAGGCCCCGGTGCAGTTGGGGGAGCAGGTGGTCCGGGTTATTGTTTCACCGCCTGCGCCGGCAGATGCGGCTTCCGGACCTGCAAACCGCATCAGTTTCAGGTCCAGGGACGTCAGCACCCCGGCAGCCAGACTGGTTTTGATGAATTCCCGCCGATTGACACCCATGATAACTCCTCCGTTGGCTTGATGATTTCCTGAAATATGCCTGTTCTTATGATATGGACATATCACAGCCGGATAGGTCTGAATTTGATTTAGATCAAGTTTTGATTTTTTTTTGACAAAAAGGCTTTGTGAATATATGTTAGGTTAAAAATAAGGAGATGGAAAATGCAAGTGATCAAGCTCAGTGAAACCAATGAATTCAAACCGGGCGTTATGAAACGATTCTTTCTGGTCGAAACATCCGAGCATTTCAAAATCATCAATTTCAATCTGGATGCCGGGGTGGTTTTTCCGGTCCATTCCCATGATCTGGACGGTGAGCTGTCCATTCAGGTGCTGGAGGGAAAAGGATGGTTTCTTGGGGAAAACGATGCAAAAATCCCCGCAGAAAAAGGGGATATCCTTATCTCAGAAATCAGGGAACCCCATGGGGTCGAAGCGGATACTCAGATGAGAATCCTCGTCACGATTGCACCGCCCATCTGATAAAAATTGAGAACCCTGCTGCATTTCACATAGATTTTTCCTGCTGCGTGCAGTCGGGAAAATATAAAATCCCTATTCCTCCCAGTGTATGCATTCCACTGGACATGTATCGATGGCCTCGTCGATACAATCTTCGGGGCCACCTTCAGCCAGGATGACAAACGCTTTTTCAGTCTCTTCCTCAAATCCGAAGACATCCGGACAAAGTTCGACGCAGGTCTCACAGCCGATACATTCTTCTGTTTCGATGTACACCTTTTTATTCATGATCTATTCTCTCCATTGTTCGCAGGGGGTGACCGGTCTGGCAACATCACACCCTGTTGATCAAACGGGCACCCCTGAAAACAAGGGTGCCACTGTTTTATGAAATATATTTAGGGTTTTACGGAAGTTGGGAGCCCTGTTGCACCTCGCATTGATTATCCGGGCAGAAAAGGTTCAGCCACAGGCCTTTGGTCTCCTTTGGAACCACACCGCCGGCCGGCAGGGTGATCTTGTTCTGATCAAGGGAACAAGCTCCGTCCGGGCAGGCCACTTCGAGCCACACCCCGGATTTGCCGGCAACCGCCTCCCGTTTTTCTGCGGGCAGGTCGGATACTTCGGTTTCAGGAACAATCCGGGCGTTTTCGATAAACACTTTCAAGCGGGTTTCTTTGATATCTTTTTTCATGATCCCTCCTTTTCTGGTTGAATTATCGTCTCTGATCATGGCCGTTTCCGGCCATGAGAATCACTGTGTCTTTAATCCTTCTGTACCATATCAACATCTGTATGGATTTGATTCCAGTCAAGTTTTTTTTCGCCGATATATTTCATGAACCGGGTTCATTCAAAATTTGATGACAGGAAAAACATGGTCAGCTCAAGCCCATCCACATGCGGTCAGCACCAGAATTCCAGCCGGTTTCCTTCAGGGTCATCAAGATACATCACGTTTGCTCCCCATGGATGGGTTTCAACGGGGGTGGGAGACAGGCCGGCACCGCACAGCAGGGTCCGGGTCTCTGCCAGATCACGGACCTGAAACGTGATGAGATGGCCCTGTCCCCGGCTGGAATTTTTGGTGGTCCGGCCGGCGTCGGCAATGCTCAGGCAGGTGGAGTCTGTGAGCCGAAACTCCATAAACCAGTCCTGAGCAACTGTCACCGGCAACTGGAGTCCGGTTTTGTAAAACGCCACCGTGTCCGCCCATTTTTCACAGTATAAAATGGTGTTGACGACCATCACCTGTTCCTGCAGTCCCCGAGGATGAGGATCGGATACCTGCCGGGGGGATGTCATTCTATGTAAATGTCGTTTAACTGGTTGATCATTTCGTGAAATGCCTCATGTTTGCCTTTGCCGATCCTTTCTTGTTCAAGGGTTTCAAAATCCTGGAACAGTTTTTCATCAATGTCCTGTGAAAAACGGCTTTCCCCCATGGGATAGAGGATGTTGTTTTCTTTATAGATGTGATCGAGCATCAGAGAAATATATTGTTCACACTCATGGGCAAGTGCCCCGGCCACAGCGGTATCGCCTGACTTGAACCGGGTAAAAGCCTGGCTGATGGTTTTGATATGGCCGCGGCCGGTGACATGTTCCGACAGCATGGCCTCGATGGGGCCCTGTTCAGGAATGCCGGCCTGGACCATTGCCGGAAACAGCAGGTCTTCTTCTTTTCCGTGGTGGCATTTGTCCACAAAGATCTGGAAAAATTCCAGAATGCCTTCAAAATGGCCGGCATCAAGGTGGTTATCTGATTTGAGGGAATCACACATTTTTCTCAAAATGCGAAATACAATCTTTATTCCCTCGTGCTCATTTTTCAACTGTTCAATGGCTTTCATACTGTTCTCCTTTCAGCATAAACCGTTCCACCCGGTTACGTTCTGAACCCTTGGCCTGATACAGGATTTTTTTCCGATATAGGGTCAGTTCATGAATGACATATCCCGTGACAAAAAAGGAAAATCCTGATGCGTGTCATGCCGAAAGCATGGCCCGCATCAGGGGAAAAAGATCTGTCAGATCTTAGTTGCCGGCCATCATGGCGGCGACGTCTTCGTCCACATCACCGGTTGGTTTGATGTCAAAGTTTTCCACCAGCACATTGAGGACGGCCGGGGATACAAATGCCGGCAGCGTGGGTCCTAAGCGGATCCCCTTGATCCCCAGGTGCAGCAGGGCCAGCAGTACGGCCACGGCTTTCTGCTCGTACCACCCGATGTCAAAGGAGATGGGCAGGTCGTTGATATGGCCTGCACCGAACACATCCTTGAGCTTCAGGGCGATGACTGCCAGGGAGTAGGAATCGTTGCACTGTCCTGCATCCAGGACTCTGGGGATGCCGCCGATGTCGCCCAGATCCAGTTTGTTGTACCGGTACTTGGCGCATCCGGCTGTGAGAATCACAGTGTCTTTGGGCAGCTTTTTGGCCACTTCGGTGAAATACTCCCGGTTTTTCATGCGGCCGTCGCATCCGGCCATGACGATGAACCGTTTGATGGCGCCGGATTTGACCGCTTCCACCACCTTGTCGGCCAGGGCCAGGACCTGGTTGTGGGCAAATCCGCCCACCAGAGTGCCGGTTTCTATCTCCTGGGGGGGCTGGCATTTTTTGGCGCATGCGATCACGTCAGAAAAATCCTTGGTTTTGCCGGTCTCACGATCCGGGATATGGGTGAGGCCTGGGTAGGACACCACCCCTGTGGTGAAGATGCGGTCCTGGTAGGTGTTTTTCTTCTTGATGGGAATGATGCAGTTGGTGGTCATGAGGATGGCGCCGTTAAAGGTTTCGAAATCCTCGTTCTGGTGCCACCAGGAGCCGCCGTAGTTTCCCTTGAGATGGTCATATTTCTTGAATGCGGGATAGTAGTTGGCCGGCAGCATTTCGCCATGGGTGTAAACATCCACGCCTGTACCTTCGGTCTGTTTGAGCAGTTCATCCATGTCCTTGAGGTCATGGCCGGATATGAGAATGCCGGGGTTGGTGCCCACCCCCAGGTTGACTTCGGTGATTTCCGGATTGCCGTAGGCGCCGGTGTTGGCCTGGTCCAGGGCTGCCATGGTGTTCACTGAGCACTCGCCGGCTTTCAACACCATGCCCACCATTTCATCCACGGACAGGTCTTCGGTAGTGGAAGCAAGGGCATTGAGGATAAAGTCATAGATCTCGTCTTTTTCAACGCCCAGGATGGCGGCATGGTCGGCATAGGCGGCGATCCCTTTAAGCCCGATGATGAGCAGCTCTCTCAAAGACCGGACATCTTCGTTTTCCGTGGCCAGGATACCGACTTTCTTGGCTTTTTCCTGATATTCCGCCGCATTGTCTGAAAACCACAGGGCAGCGTCGGGCAGGGTGCCGGCCGCTTTCCCTTCCACTTTATCCTTGACCGATTTTTTAAAATCCTGGGCTTTTTTGATCCACGTGACCAGGTTGTCATCGTTGAAGTTTACATTGGTGATTGTGGTGAACAGTGCCTTGGTCACAAACCGGCCCGCTTCTCTGGTCAGGTCCACGCCGGCAGCCTTGCCCTGTTTGACAAGTACCGCAATTCCTTTGAGGTTGAAAATCAACAGGTCCTGGAGATTGGCCGTGGTTTCTTCTTTTCCGCACACGCCCCTGACGGTGCATCCGGTGTTCTTTGCGGTTTCCTGACATTGAAAACAAAACATGATGTTGCCTCCTTGTTATATGTTGCGTTTGGGTTGCTTTTTTTGTCAGCCGGTCATATGACATTTCGAACCGGCTGCCGTTCATTTCGATGACAAGATAGTACAGATGAACATTCAATTCCTTGATATGGATCAATTTATTATTTTAATGTTAAAAAATAATTTTTGAAACCATTTTTTGATATATCCTGTATCCTTTTTTGCTGCACCACGAAATTTTTTTTACCACCAGAACTCCGGGTATTTTCTGGATCCGGCAATATTGTTGACAAACAGTGCCACGGTCAGCATAATGACCACCCCTGTGAGCACGGGAAACAGGACATATAAAAAGCCCAGGCTGTGGATTTTTTCACTGCCGATCACCGCAATCAGGGCCGTGGCCCCGCCCGGCGGGTGCAGGGTCTTGGTGGCATGCATGGCGGCGATGGCCGTGGCCACTGCAAAGGCAGCAGCCAGCCAGGGGGCAGACCCCAGCACCTGCCAGGCAGCCACCCCGATGACAGCGGAGATCACATGTCCCCCCACCAGGTTTCTGGGCTGGGCCAGGGGACTTCTTACAGCTCCGTAAATCAATACGGCAGAGGCGCCGAAAGACCCGATGAGAAACACCAGGTCTCCATCAGAAAAAAAATTGTACTGCAGCAAAGCCACCGGCGTGATCCCCAGAAATGCCCCGACCCAGGACCATGCAATTTCGGAAAACCCCACACCAGGCGGGCTCTGGCTGCCGCCTTTCATTTTTTTGAAAAATGATGACACAGTATCACTTCCCTTTTTACAGATTAACACATGGTCTGGATCAGATCGGATCTGGCAACAATCCCTGCCAGCAATCCGGCCGCATCAATGACCGGGACCCGGTTGATGTTGTGGCGGTCCATGATCTCAGCCACTTCAAACAGCGGGGTTGTGCCCGGGATGTTGACGGCAGGGGATGACATGATATCTGCCGCGGTCAGGTCCCTGACATCGGCGGCGATACAGCCGGTATGCGCGATGCATTGCAGGATCACATGCATGAACGAAGGGGATTTGCCGCCCCCCATTTTTGACAGAAAATCCTTTTCAGAGATGACCCCGGCAATGGTGCGGTCCGGCCGGATCACCGGCATCCCGGATATGTCATGGTCAGCCAGAAGCCGGACCACCTCGGCAAGCGGTGTGGTTTCCGGAACCGTTATCACCTGTCTTGTCATGATCTGCTCCGCTGTGATGGCGTGTTTCAACCGGTGCAGGGCATGGTCGTAGGCCACCCGGTAGATTTCCATGAAATCAGAAGGGGTGATGTCCAGGTATCCTGGGATCTTTTTCATGGCCACGACAATGTCTTCATCGGAAATGGTCTGTCTGCATTCATTCAATGCACTGAATTTCATGGTTTCTCCATCAGGTTGTGCGGGTTGTTTTCTGTTTTTTGGGAAGGGTATTTTTCATCAGGACGGGCATCCGGATCAACAGAAATGTTTTCCACTATGCCCAGATCGCCCAGAATCATATACATGCACGGAATGACAAGCAGCACCATGGTGGTGCTGGCCATCAGGCCGAATGAGGTGCTGATGACCAGAGGCACCAGTATCTGGGCCTGGAGGCTTTTTTCAAATAGCAGGGGCAAAAGTCCGGCAATCGTGGTGGTTGAGGTGAGCAGCACAGCCCGGAACCGGTCCTGGCTGGCCCGGGCTGCAGCATCATATATGGATTTTCCCTGTTTTCTGGCATCTTTTAAAAACAGCACAAGTAATATGGAATCATTCACCACAATGCCCCCTAAAGCAATAAATCCCAGGAGGCTGGGCATGGATATGGGCACCCCCATCAGGCCGTGGCCCCAGATCACACCGATTAAGGAAAACGGAATGGCCAGCATCACGATGACAGGTTCGGTAAAGGTTCTGAACTGAAAACTCAACAGAATGAAAATGCCGATAAACCCGATCATCATGGACCGGAACATCGATTTCTGGGTGGTGGTGGTTTCTTCAAGGGATCCTGCTATGGTCAATTTTATATCCGGATAT
>JAABSA010000081.1 GCA_011390635.1 Desulfotignum sp.
CCGGCACAGGGAAGAAAATGGCCGGGCCGTCTGCAGGCCCTGCACCGGGAACGGGTATTTTTCCCATGCCAGGGAGATCACCTGGCCGGACATGAACTGGTCACCTGTCAATTGAAAAAGGAGGATCTGTGGTGCTGAAGAAAATTCATGTCAAAGATGCGGTGGGCAAGCCCCTGGGCCATGACATCACGGAAATAAGACCGGGCGAATTCAAGGGCCCGGCGTTCCGAAAAGGCCATACTGTCTGTGATGAAGATATCTGTCACTTACAAAAACTTGGGAAAAACCATTTATACCTTATCGATCTTGACGCCGATGAAATCCACGAGGATCAGGCAGCCGCCATCCTGGCAAAGGGTCTGGCCGGCGGGGGGATCACCTGGCACGATGACCCCAAAGAGGGAAAGATAAGTCTCTATGCGGAAAAAGACGGGCTCCTGATGGTGGACAAGGCGGCCCTGGCCGCCTTCAACATGGTGGATGAGGTGATGTGTGCATCTTTGCACAGTTATACCCTGGTGACAAAAGGGCAAAAAGTGGCAGCCACCCGGGCCATCCCCCTGGTGATGAAAAAAGCCCCGGTGGAGCGGGCCGCAGCCATTGCGTCCCGGAACGGCGGCGTTTTACAGGTCCTTTCCCTGAAACCCGGGCATGCAGGCATTGTGATCACCGGCAATGAGGTGTTCAACGGCCTGATAGCCGATAAATTCGCTCCGGTTTTGCAAAAAAAGGTGGCTGACCTGGGATCTGTTGTCTCAGGCATCGTGTTTGCCCCGGATGATGCTTTTCTTATCCAGCAGGCAATCACCACCCATCTGGCAGACGGGTGTGACCTGATTCTACTCACCGGCGGCATGAGCGTGGATCCGGACGATGTCACCAGAAAAGGCATTCACCTGGCCGGGGCCAATGAGATGCATTATGGGGCCGCGGCCCTGCCCGGGGCCATGTTCATGGTGGCCTATATCAATGAAATCCCTGTGGTCGGGGTGCCGGCCTGCGGGCTGCACCACCGGACCACTGTTTTGGATCTCATCCTTCCGCGGCTTCTGGCCGGTGAACATATCGGTAAAAAAGAGCTGGCATTTCTGGGCCACGGCGGGTTGTGCATGGACTGCCTGGAATGTGTCTATCCCCATTGCCCGTTCGGCAAAGGGATGTAGCCGCTTTCGGCCCAAAGGACCGGATGGTGATTCAGGGCATGTATTTCAGGTGGAAACAACCTATCTGCGGTTATCCTTTGATGACCGGGAATCCATCGGATTCCAGAACGGTAACGCCAGCATCCAGGGCAGCTGGGCCACCCGGAGTGTTGTCTGATATTCTGACAGGCCGATGGTCATGCCCAGATGGCCTTTGGCTGGCCGGGCCCGGTAGGTGCCGCACAGATAATCCCACCACGGCATGTTGAATCCTTAGTTGCTGTTGGTTTCCCGGGGAATCACCGAGTGGTGGACCCGGTGCATGTCAGGGGTGACCACAACCATTCGCAACATGCGGTCCAGAAACAAAGGCAGGCTTACGTTGCCATGGTTGAACATGGCCGTGGCATTGAGCAGTATCTCGAACAGCAGAACCGCCACAGGCGGGGCACCGATCAGGGCAATCGCCGACATCTTGATGCCCATGGACAAAAAGATTTCAATGGGATGAAACCGCAGTCCCGTGGTGGTATCAAAATCGCGGTCTGCGTGGTGAACCCGGTGGAACTCAAGGGACGTCCGGAAGACTGCACCCCGGAACAGATCAGAAAATGCCATGGGGATGAAGCACAGCATTCCTGCACCTGTCCCACTGACAACACAGCCCGGACAGAGGGCAGGGATGACTCCTGACCCGTCCCCGGCCATCCAGGCCCAGGGTCTTGCCAAGCGGTTTGACAAGGTCCAGGGCCCGGGAACTGTGCTGGACACATTTGATCTTGCCGGGGCCGCAGATCGGAAATTCGGCGGATATTCCAAGGGCATGAAGCGCAAACTCGCCATTGCCGCCGGTATCATCCACCGGCCTGACATTCTGTTTTTGGATGCCCTGTATCTATGTCCTGGCATCGAAGCGTACATAGGCATCTATTCTGTTCTGCTGATCTATACGGAAAGCTTTTCCCAGCGCAGAACATGGGCCACCACCATGCCTGCAATAAATCCGGCCGCCAGGTTGGATGCCAGGGTGATGCCCAGTATCAATGTGGCGACAAACAAGTCTTTGCGCTGGTTCAGGTCCATCATGGCAAGGGTCAGCTGCGCGCCTGCGAATATGAGCAAAACCCCCAAAATAGACATGGGGATTAAGTTGAACACCTGGACGATACTGTTGCCGAAAAGGATTGCCAGGCCCGCAAACAGCAAGCCGATCATGAGATTGGAACCGGCAGTCCGTGCGCCGAAGCGATAATGGGCGGCCAGCCCCCCGGCACCATGGCAAAGGGGCATTCCCCCCAGACTGAAACTGAAAAAATTGGCCAGAGCCATACTCACGCATGCTTTCCGGTTTGTCAGTTTCGATGCTTTGTCAGGGAAATATTCGGCAGAAAGATCCGTGTATGCAATGACCGCATTTCCCATCGTCATGGGCAGCTGGGGGAGCACTAAAGCAAACAGCGCAAAGGTGAAATCCGCTCCGGCCGGAAAGTCAAAAGGAAACAGCTGCGGCAGGTTCACTCCGATAGTGATGCTGCTGATGTCACTTCTTATCCCGAATACCAGGCCCAGCAAAAGCCCGCCGGCCACAACGATCAACCCGGCCGGAAATTTCCGGTTGTCCAGCAGCAGCAGGGTTGCAATGGCACCGATGATCCCGATGATGACACTTATTGGAATGCCGGCCAGGGCCTGTACCGTGAGATGGGGTTCCACTGCCTCCTGCAGGGCCTGGTATTTCGAGGTTCCCATGATGAACTTGACCCCGCCGGAAATCAGCAAAGCACCGGTGGACAGCTGCACCCCGCGCACCACCGATTTCGGGGTGAATTTCCGGATCACGTCGATGGCCCCGGTCATGCCCACGATCAAGAGAAACACTCCCATGAGAAATCCTGATGCCAGGATCTGCTCGGCGGTCATTGCCGTGGCAATGGCATAGGCCCCGATGACCTTCATGGGCTGGACCGGCACGGTCATGCCGAAATATGTCCCTGACAGTACGTAGAACACCCCTATGCTGAGAAACAATCCCACCGGACTGAGACCATTGAACAGCACCATGGCGATCGCTATCGGCAGCAGCGCACCCAGGTCCCCCAGGGAACCGGCCAGTTCCATTCTGTCAAATTTGAATCTGTCAGACATGATCACTCCCCCTGTATAGTCACGTAAAATTTTATATTCGTGATAGTATAATTGTTGACAAGTGCCGTCAAGTATTTTATTGAATTGTTCTATCAATGGATTGCACCTTTTTGAAAAACGGAAAGGCTGAAATGGCGGATCAAAAAAAACCCCTGGATAACCCGGAATGGGTATCGGATGACACAAAAGATCACGGACGGATCATCTCCGTTGATCATACAGCCCCATGCCTGGATACGGCCCAGCTTCACCTGCTGGAACAGGCCTTCCGAAAATGGGCGATCGATTCGCCCAGGGCCGATGTGCGGTTTTCCCGCCTCCGGATTCTGGTCATTTTTCTGTTGATCCGGTATACCGGGGCCAAGCTGAACGAGGTGCTGGGGGTCAACCCGTTGACAGACATCGACACAGAACATCATGCGGTGACCTTTGGCAGCACCGGGTCTGAAACCGGTTCAAAATCCAGGACGGTCCATCTGTCCAGGAGCCTGTGCCATGAGATCCTGAAACTGATCCAAACGCCGCAGCTCGAAGAAAAACAGGGCCGGATGCCTGACCTGGACCCCGGGTTTGTGCGCCGCAAATTCTATGAACGGGCCGCTGCCTGCGTGTTTGCCAAGGAACTGGGCGGCCCGGAAGCGATCCGCAGGGCCAGGGCCGTCGAATTGATGCAGGGGAATCTGCCCCTGCCGGCGGTCCAGAAAATCCTGGGACACACCTCTGCCGGCCTGACATCATCCTATGTCACATTTTCAGAATCCGAAATTCAGGACATTGTCCGGCGATTCATGGAAAAGGAGTCCGGCCGGAAAACCAGTGCCAGGAACGCTTTTTTCTGCAAGGTAACCGATATCGTCACAGGGGACATCCAGACCCGGGTGGAGATGATCACCATGGACGGCCACCCGGTGGTGACGGTGATCACCAATGACAGTATGTTCCGACTGGGACTGGCCCGGGGCAAATGGATTGTCGCCGAAGTCAAGGCCCCCATGGTGATGCTCCAGGACGGAACATCCGCTTTCAAAGGCAGTGCGGAAAACCGGTTCAAGGGGACCGTGACCCGGATCACCCGGGGAAAAATCAATACGGAATGTATCGTCAAAGTCTCGGATACCACCCATATCTGCGCAGTGATGTCATCCAGCGGCACCTGGCTGTCACGACTTCGGCAGGGTGATCAGGTGTGGGCGTTTTTTTCCTGTTTTTCCGTGGTGCTTCATCTGGATTGACCCCGGTTGCCGCGTGGATGAGTCTACCCGTTCCAGGAAATCATGGCAGATGCAATTGAGACAACCAGCTGGAAGCACGCCTGATTTCCGCCCCGTTTGGAAACGTTTTTTCCCTGTTCAGTTTTTTTGACACCTGGACCATTTTAATTCCGGGAAAAAATGCTTTAAATGTCTCGAAATTCGGGCTCAGATTGTTGTCGTTCCATTTTACCTCTACCAACAAACCCGGGGTGCTGTTTGTTGAAATAAAGAAATCAATCTCTTTGCCATCCTTGTTTTTCAAATAATTAAGCCGTCCTTCTTCTCCCAGACAATCCTCCCGGAAATGCAGTTCTTTTTGAATGGCACATGCCACGGCGTTTTCCAGCTTGATGCCTGGATCTCCCAGAACCTGCCCGGTATCGTAAAAGTAAAATTTTGGCGCTTTTTGAATCGCCCTGGCAATGTTTTTATGAAAGGGCGGCACTTTAAAAAGCACATACATGTTTTCGAGGATCGTGAGCCATCTTTTAACTGTTTTATCGGAACATTGCAGGTCCCGGGCCAGGGAACTGTATGACAGCGGGCTTCCCACCCGGTGTCTCAACAATTGGATCAGCGTTTCCATCTGAGTGATCTGCTGAACATTTTCAATATCCATGAGATCTTGTTTAAGAATGATATCCAGATGGGATTTTTTCCAGCGGTTATAGAAACGGGTTGTGCCATTTAAAAAAGGCTCTGGAAAACCACCAACCGAGAGCAGGGTGTCCAGTGCTGCTTCAAGGTCGCCGGGGTTTAAAAACATGTGGATCTCTTTCAGATCCAGGGGATGCAGTCTGAACTGGAAAAATCGTCCTGCCAGAGAATCCCCCACTTTCTTATAGGTATCCAGCCGGGCGCTGCCGGTAACCAGTATAGACGGTGGAATCCCCTCCTTATCATAAATGCCCTTCACCCATGACTTCCAGTTTTTGAGTTTATGCAGCTCATCAAATATGATCAGAGTTTTTGACCGGTCCCAGGATCTTTCCTGCAAGCTGGATCTGTCATCAACATTATCATAATTGAAATAATCAAAATCAGTTTTCAGTATTTTTGATAACGTCGTTTTTCCGGTTTGGCGCGGCCCGGTCAACAGGATGATTTTTTGATCCAGATCTTGTTGAATATAGGGTGTGATATATCGTTCCATGAATACTATTCTGACATCCGTTCCGAAATAGTCAAGACTTTTTCGGAATTCATTCCGATATGGACGATTTGAAGACAGGGGCGTTATTCAGGTCAGGTACCTGATGGAAAAATCAGAAAAAGGGCTGGCACGACCGGGCCAGGGCACCATAGAAGCCTTTTTCATCCCATGAGACGACCCGGTCGAAAAAATCCGGGGTCCAGGCGGCCAGATTGCCGGTCACAAATGCCAGGTCGTTGATCAAGCGGGTGTCGGCGGTGTCCCCGGAATCAGAAGCGCTTCGAACCAGGGTGGACAGGATCGCCAGAAACTCCAGTTCCACGGCAATGTGATCCGGTATTTCCCGTGCCTCAAATCCGTATTCCCGGTACAGGGCGGAAAGCGTGGTGGTGGAGGGCCCCATGAGGGTGCCCTCCAGATACCAGGAGCCGCAGGGGATGCAGGGCACCTCCGGCAGGTGGTTGATGAACAAAGACACGTAACGGTTTTGAAGCCCGGTCAGGGAGGGGCAGGCAGGGATCGGCCCTGCCTGCGCAAAGATCCGGGCCAGATCCCTGCCATCGGGCAACTGTTCAGGGTAGGTGAACAGCCGGGACAGGGCCATGAGGGTTTCCGGTTCCGCGGAAAACTGAACTTCGGATATCTGACCCATGGTTTTATCCCTCCTTTACCACTGGCAGCTTGTGAACGGCCACCAGGATGAGGGCGCATACAAAGGAGAGAACCCCGGCAAAAATCAGGATCTCTACCAAGGTGGGAAAATAGCTGTGATGGGTGACAAAGGTGTCGGTCAGGGGGTTGTACCGGCCCGAGGCAATGGGAACGGGCCAATGGGTGTTCTGGCTTCCCAAAGGCGCCAGTGTCAGGGGTATCTGGTTGAAGGCGGCGGGCATGAGCAGGATCCGGTGGACAAAGATGCCGGCGATCATCAACAGACAGCCCCCAATGATGCCGGAAACGGTTTTGCGCACATGCCGGTTGAGCAGCAGCACCACCCCCAGCAAAGGTGCCAGTACCTCAAAGGCGTGGGCCAGGCCGTATTCCTGCAGGGTGATGGCCAGGGTCTCTTTCGCATGATCAGTGCCGTACCAGGCATGGATCACAAAATCGTTGTACATGAGAAACAGGTGGATGAAAAATGCGGTGGCGATAAATATCGCCATGATGCGAAAGGCGTTTTGGAATTTTTCAGCTGTGCCGTAACACAGCACTGCCACCAGCATCACCACGGCCGTGCCGGAAGCCAGGGCCGCGGCCACGAAATCCGGGGCCATCACCGCGGTGTGCCACCAGCCTCTGGCCCCCTGGGTGGCAAAAATCCAGGCGGTCACCACATGGATGCCCACGGCCGCCACCAGGGAAAACGGGGCCAGCCTCCGGGCCCATGTATCGGAAAACCCGGCAGGGTCCTTCACCGGCAGGGCGATTTTTTTCAGTATTCCGGTGCGGTCAGCCAGATCCGGCAGCATGAGCAGATACAGATAGATCAAAGACAGGCCGGCATACAGGTTCAGCACGATCACATCCCACACCAGGGGTG
>JAABSA010000082.1 GCA_011390635.1 Desulfotignum sp.
TTGAGCAGCTCCTTGAATCGTTTCTCAAATTCCGGCAGGTTGTCGGAGCGCAGCTGATCCAGCATGGCCCGGTATTCCGGACCTGATGACACAACGTCATCCACCTCCCTGGTTTCCAGGGGAAAATCCCTGCGGTACCCGTGCATCGCTTTGATGACCCGGGCGGCCAGGGTGGAGATGCGTTTGTCCAGGTTGTCGATGCGGTTCTGAAGAAGTTCCCGCATCTCTCTTTCTTTGTTGCCGCAGGATTCAATGGTCAGGGTGTGGGCGGGCAGTTCTTTCTGGCGCAGGGATTCCAGGTGCCGGTACAGGGCAGTCGCCTGTTCAGTGTCCATGACGGCCCAGCCGGCCAGATCCTGTTCACAGTCATCTGCCATGCGCCTGGTCTGGTTCTGCTTTTCCCGGTTTCCGGCCAGCTCGTCACGGGCATGTTTCAGCGCTTTTTCCGTGTCATCCATTTGTTTTTCCAGATCTTCCAGCTGCCTTCCCAGGGTCTGGAGGATATCGGACCGGGTCTCCAGCTCCTGTTTTTCCGCTTCCAGGTGCAGGATCTCTTCGGCCGCCGCATGCCAGTCCAGGTCGGAAAAATCCTGGAATTCCCCTAAGCGGATCAGATTGGACAGCTGCTCCTGGAGGGTTTTCTGCCGGGATTCCAGCCGGGATATGTCGCTGCCTGCGGTCTGCATCTGTTTTTCCAGGTCCCGGCCCTGCTGTTTCAATGTGCGGATTTTGGCTTCGTTGGTCCAGCCCAGCACATAATGGGACCGGTCCGTGAGATCCCGGCGGTCATCTTTTTCATGGCGCTGTCCTCCGGACTTGATCTGGCCCTTTTCCGTAATGGCCCAGGGTTCCTGGTGAAATCGCTGGATCTCCGGACAGCAGGCATAGTTGAACCGGGCCGCCAGTTCCTGTTCCAGCCAGTCGTAAAATTTATTGTCCGGCTTGATGGCCAGTTTTTTCACCAGGGAATCCGGGTGCAGGTCAATGGATTTCTTCCTTGGGGCCTGTCTGACCAGGTAATACACGAGTCTTGCCTGCAGAAAGGTGTTGTCCACCCAGGCGGCCACGGCCCGGTAATGGGATTCCGGCACCAGCAGGGACAGGGCGAAATTGTGCAGCAGCCGTTCGGCCGCCCCTTCCCAGGGGGCATCATCTTCTCTGACCTGGATCAGTTCACCGGCAAAGGGCAGGTCGTTTTCATTGATTGCAAGATGGCGGCACAATGTCTGCCGGATACTGACCTGCCGGGCGTGGATGTTGTTTTTGCGGGCGGACAGGGAGGCCAGCTCTCCAATCAGCTCGTCATGGTCTGTCTTGAGATCCCGGAACTTCATGGAAAGCTCGGTGCGCAGGTTGAGAAGATCTGCTTCCTTTTTTCTCAACGCCTGCTGCCGGTCATGGATGGCGGCCGCGTTGTCGTCAAAATCCGTCCGGGTGTGCACCGGCTTCAATGACAGATCCTGTGCCAGATCTGCATACCGCTGTGCCTGACCCTGGCGCTTGTGTTTCTGGTCGAAGAGCCGCCTGATATCAGCCCGGAGCCGTTCCAGCCGGTCGCCGCCGTTTTCGGCAATGGCCTGACGGATGTCATCCCGCCGGGCCATCTGTTCTTTGTTTTCGCTCTCCAGGGCCCGGGCTTTCCGTGTCAGTCGGGTCTGTTCGTCAGTTAAATTGGCCATCCGCTTTTTGAGCAGCTTTTTTTTGTGCACTGCAAAAAATGGGGTCAACGCCTCCCGGCATTCCCGCAGCTGTTCCGCCTCCTGTACCAGAAGCGTGTGTGTGTCGCAGTCCGCCACCAGGGGGGTCAACCGTTCGATCTGCTGTTTGGCCTTGAGCACGGCGGCATGGGCCCGGTTCAGATCATCAAAATGATGCAGCAGGGCATCGATGCGTGGGGAGACATCAAAGGGCTCCAGCATGTGTTCTCTTACAAAATCGGTGAGGTTGCCCACTGATTTCATGGACACGGTCTGGTGAAACAGGGCCAGGGCCTGTTCGTTGTCAATGCCGAACCGCCTGCGGAACGCGGCTCCGTATTTGGGGAAGGTGTCGAACACTGCCGCACCTTTCCTCTTTTTCAGCCGTTTTTTCAGCTGCCCGATATCGGTGCCGAACCCGCTGAAATGCCCGGTAATGGACAATGCCTCGTCCGCCACCACGTAGAACCGTTCCGGCGGGGCCTGGGCCTCTTTGATCCAGAACACCTGGGCCAGGGTGACTTCCTGGAGATATCCCGTATTTTTGAACACCCCCAGGATCACGGAAAAACTGTTGTGATCCCGCAGAGATACCGATTTTGCTGCATGACCCGTGGTGCTGCGCTCCGATTTGTAATATCCCAGCACATAGGAGCGCAAGGACCTTTCTTTTGTGTCGGCCCCGGCCGCCTTGTTGTAGGCCACCCGGTGGGCCGGCACCAGCAGGGTGGTGACCGCATCCACCAGGGTGGATTTGCCTGATCCGATATCGCCGGTGAGCAGGCTGTTGCGGCTGTCCAGATCCAGACGCCACACCTGTTTGTGAAAGGTGCCCCAGTTGAATACCTCCAGGGTGTGAAGACGGAACCCGGCCAGGGCATCGTCCGACGAGAAATCCAGCAGCTGCTGTTCCATCAGTCACCGCCTCCGTCCACGGCGGGTTTCGGATCCATGTCAGTTTCGATGCCACTGTCGTCCACCGGATCTGTGTCACTCTGACCGGCAGGGCCTTTGTCACTGCCGCCCGTCAGATGGTCCTGGTATTCTTTGAGCCGGTCATCCAGTTCACTGAGCCACTGGGCATCCACAAACGCCTTGAGGATACGGATCACCTCGATTTTGTCCTTTTCGCCCTTGAGCCGCCGGATAAACCCCAGATCTGCGATTTTGTTCAGATGGGTGTTGATCTGGTCCATCATCTTTGCCTCGTTGCCCGATACCGGCAGAAACACCCGAACCATGTCCGTGATCTCCTCCACCGACAGAATCAGGCGGGGATCTTCTCCGGCTGCATCCTGTTCCGCCATTTTTTTGCGTAAGAGCGCAATGATCAGGCTCACAGGATAGGACAGCTGCCGCCTTCCCACCAGGCGGGGCAGGGGGTCTTCCCCTTCTTCCGGTTCCCGGGTGGTCAGCCAGGCATACCCTTCGGCAGTGTCCAGCATCAGTTCCAGGCCCATTACCCGGAAATAGTCCCGGACGGCCATCTGCCCCTCCTCCAGAAGGTGCCACAGGGCCGGGTCATTTTCTTTGAACACCACGCCCTTCAGTAATGCCACCAGGGGGCGGGAGATATCAGATGGATAAGGTTGTGTTATGTCCATAGGTGTCACCTGCTGAATATCACGGCGTTGAACGTGGCCTGACGGTCGATGCCGCCGGCATCGGTCCACACGGCCTGGTGGGTCAAAGAGTCGTCAAACCAGGCGTTTTCATCCTCGGCTGCCAGGGTCAGGTAGGTGACCAGTTCGGCAAGGCCTTTTTCCAGGGGATGGTCGGAAAGGATCTGTGCCAGGGTGACCTGGTCTCTGGTCTGCAGGGCAATGCGGATCCGTTGTTTGAGCTTCAGCCGGTCCACGAACACAATCTCATGCAGCATGTCTGCGGGGATGTTGGATCCGTCCCCCAGCGAGACAGTGTCAGTGATCTTCGGTTTGACCGGGATTTTGTAGAGGGGCCTTTCCATGGGCAGGTGAATGTCAGGAGAGGTCTCATCCATGCCCATGATACTGTGGGATGGCATCTGGTCCCTGAGCCGGACCGACCGGGCCTCGATCTGCTGGATCACCTGCATGATGCGCTTGTTTTCCAGGAACGCCTGGTCATCCAGGTACCGCCGCAATTGCCCGGACAGCTTGGCCACGGTGCGCTGGGTATGTTCGCCGGCGGTCAGCCAGTCATAATGCACCCGTTTGAGGCGCCGGTCCGGGGACAGCGCTTTGACCGCGGCCAGATCAAATACTTTTTCCAGCATCCCGGTAAGCTCCTCCTGCCGGGCCGGGGACATGAGCAGGTCCCAGAAGGCGGTGAAGCTTTTCCCCTGGTCGGATTCGGCGATCATGTCCCGTTCCCCGAAAAAATCTTCCAGCAATTGCGCCTTGCTGCCCTCCCACAGGGTGATCTGTTCCCTGATCTTCCGGTCCAGGTGCCTAAAATTGTACTCCACCTCCCGAAAATCCCCCAGCAGTTCCCGGGCGGTCTGGCTCACCTGCAGGAACCGGTCCCGGACTGCGGTGTCATCCAGCATGTCCAGACGGCCCGAACGCACCTGTGCCAGCTCGTTTTCAATGGCAGCCTTTCTTTTTTCCAACTCCTGTATCCGCACCTGCACATCTTTTTCCGTGCCTTCCACCATCTGTCGCAGCAGATCAAAAATGGTCATCAGGCGCGATTCCGTGCCCACAAAGGGTCGCTGGATAAGGCTTTCCAGCCAGGACAGGGCTTTCTCCGCCGCCGGCATCAAATCATAATGCACCTCATCCGATCCCCGGGGATAGAATTTTCTCAGCCACCCCTTGTCCTCTCCGGCCCAGTCATCCAGGTAGGCCCGGGCGGACCTGGGAAAGGCATCTTCGCCTTGGGTTTCCCGCAGGGTGAACAGCAGGTCCTCCAGGGCCGAGGCCAGGTCTGCCCGGCTGAGCCGCCGCTGATTGGGCACAATAAAGGTGTTGTGCAGAAATGCGGCAATGAGCGGGCTGTGATCCGCCACCAGCAGCTTCCATGCCGGATGGGTCTTTCTCAGGGCCTGCAGTGTCCCATAGTCGACATCCATGGGATCAGGTGACCAGATCGATGATTTTTTGGGAGGTGTATTCCCCCACATCCGCCAGGCCGTCCATGGGCATGAACCGGTCTGCGTTGCTGGAATACAGGCAGGTGACTGCGGCAGGAAAATCCGCGTCTGCCTCATAAAAAATATAGCACAGGGCGATTTTGGGCAACGGATACACCATAAAGGCAAAATCTCCTGCGGTCTTTTCAGGGGTATTTTCTCCCTTTAAACAGGAGAAAATTTTTTCCAGGCTGTTTTTGATTGCTGTCACATGGGGCACCAGCACCTGCTCTGTATGGGTAGCAAAGGCTCCGGCATAGGGCATGCTGTCGTCGAATTCCTTGAACGCCCGGAAGGGGGTCTGCACGCAGATCTCGGTGCCGGCATGCAGGGCATACAAAGAAATCAGTATCCCCAGGATGGAGGGAGCGGTTTCTGTTCCCAGGGTGATGCGATCCGGTGTAATAACACAAGGCCGGCCAAAAGCATCAAACATGAACCTGTCCGCTTCCCGGGTTGCCAAAAGACGCTGGTCCAGATCCCGGGGCAGGCTGCTGTAAAGTTTTTTCAGGTTATCCTGAACGATTTTTGCATAATTGTCGGTCATATCAGGCTTGCTCCTTATATGTTTTTGGCGGCATGATTTTTCCTTCCTGTTTTGCATACCGAAATTGATACAAAATGTTCTGTCTGGTTATAAAAAAAATCCGGGTTAAACGCAACTGCCATTGGAAAAGAATATCCATTTTGCAAGGATACTACCATTCCACCAAGTACGTCAAACTGGGAAGATAGTTCACCTTGCACCGGCACAAGTCGGGGTAAGTTATGTATTGCTTATGGTGTAAGTTCTTTACAAAACATATTTTGGGCTTATTTTGCTAATAAGTGATTTCACACCGCCGTGATTATCTCAAATCATGGCGGGAAAGATTTTTAATCAGATATCAGGAGGTGACCCATGGTAAACACCCAGGATCTTGAACTGCATCTGGACGAAGAAGGCTATCTCAAGGATTTTCGTTCCTGGACCGAGGAAATCGCATGCGCTCTGGCGGAAAAAGAAGGTATAGATGATGAATGCCCCTTGAGTACCGAGCGTATGGAAATTATCAAATTCATGCGCAATTATTATGAGAAGTTTGAAGCGTTTCCCATTCTCAGGGCGGTGTGTAAGAATGTGGGGCAGCCCAAAGAGTGCAACTATGAACAGTTTCCCGATCCGGTAAAAGCATGGAAGGTTGCCGGTCTCCCCAAGCCCACACCTGAAGTGTTTGCCAAGATCAGAACCACGGGTTAAAGGCTTTCCCCGCTGCCGCAGCTGTAACAGCCGGAAAAAGGAGGGTAAGATGCCGGTAAAAACCATTGATGATTTCAGTATAAAACAACTGCATATCCTGGATGAAAACGGAAAGGTGGACCCGGACCTGGAGCCTGACTTGAGCGGGGATGACCTGAAAAAACTTTACCAGGCCATGACCCTGTCCAGAATGGCGGATGCCAGGATGCTCAATCTCCAGCGCCAGGGCCGGCTGGGAACGATTCCGGTGAACAAGGGACAGGAAGCTGCCTTTTGTGCGCCCATCCTGGCGTTGAAAGAAACCGACTGGTTCGTGGGGTCCTACCGGGAACTGGGGGCCCGATTGATGCGGGGAGAAACCCTGGAAAATTCCCTGCTGTTGTTCAACGGCTGGGAAGAGGGAAATGTCAACGAAAATAACGACCGGACCCTGCCGATATCCATTGTGCTGGCATCCCAGCTGCCCCAGGCCGTGGGCCTGGCCTATGCATCCCGATACAAGGAAGAAACAGACACGGTGGTCCTGGCCATGTTCGGGGACGGGGCCACCTCGGAAGGAGATTTTCATGAAGCCCTGAACTTTGCCGCGGTGCTCAACGCACCGGTGATCTTTTTGTGCCAGAACAACCAGTATGCCATCTCCACACCGTTGAAAATTCAGACAAAATCCCGGACAATTGCCCAGAAAGCCATTGCCTACGGGATTCCCGGCATCCAGGTGGACGGCAACGATGCCCTGTCCGTGTACCAGGCTGTCAAAGAAGCAGTGGACCGGGCCAGGGCAGATGAAGGCCCCACCCTGATCGAGGCGGTGACCTTCCGCATGCTCATGCACACAACCGCTGATGATCCCACCCGGTACCGGTCTGATGATGAAGTGACGGCATGGGAAGCAAAAGATCCCCTGGTCCGTTTCAAAGCATATCTCATGGAAAAAGGGATCTGGGATGAAAACCTTCAAAAACAGCTGGAAACAGACTGCAAAGCACAGATCGATGCAGCGGTCCAGGCGTTTGAATCCCGGAAGCCGTTTGCCCCGGAT
>JAABSA010000083.1 GCA_011390635.1 Desulfotignum sp.
CCTTCTGATCGCTGGCCAGACAACCCCGGGCGGGGGCCAGGTGCCTACAGGCATCCAGGTGGGTATGGGAGTGAAGCCCTCTTCCGTGCAGAAGGTGTTTACCCAGGGAGATTATGTCCAGACCGACAACCAGCTGGATTTCACCATTCAGGGCCGGGGTTTTTTCCGGGTGACCCATGGGGATGAAGACCTGTATACCCGGGCCGGCAATTTTACCCTGGACAGTGACGGATTCATCACCACCCCGGCAGGGGACAGGCTCCAGCCGGAAATCGCCGTTCCCATAGAAGCCACCACCATCACCCTGCAGAATGACGGTACGCTCACGATTTTTGGTGCAGAAGAAAATATCCTGGCCACCGAAGAGGTACTGATTACCACCTTTATCAACCCGGCAGGGCTTGTCGCGGTGGGCAACAATCTTTTACGGCCCTCGGAAGGATCCGGTGATCCCATAGAAGTTGTGCCCGGCGAAGAAGGTTCCGGCACCACGGTCAACAATTATCTGGAGTTGTCCAATGTGAGTGTGGTGGAGGAAATGGTATCCCTGATCGTGGGTCAGCGTGCCTATGAAGCCAATTCAAAATCCGTGCAGACAGCAGACAGCATGCTGAGTACGGCCAACGGGTTGAAACGGTAACCCTTCATGGAAACCGGCCTTTCCCATAAATACAAGATGATCCGCATTTTTGCCCTATTGGCATGGGTGCTGGCATTGTGGCTGGTGACACCTGCTTTTGGCCGGCAGGCCATCCTGATCCAGGTGAAAGAAAATGCCCTGGTACATCATGACGTCATTTATTTAGGAGAAATTGCAGATATCCAGGCCAGTGATTTTTTGCTTCATGCCCTGGAAAAAATAGATCTGGGCCGTTCCCCCGGGCCCGGGGACCTGGTCCAGCTGGACAAACAGCGGATTATCACCCTGATCCAGTCCCAGTCTTATCTGGCGCCGGGTCAGGTGACACTTGAATCACCGGATCACATATATGTCAAGCGGGCAAGCCAGACCCTTGACCGGCAGCGGATTCAATCGGAGGTGGACCAGATCCTTGCAGACCGGTTCAAGGACCGTCAGTACACGGTATCCGGCCTTACGATCAGGGGATTGAAAACCTACCCCTCGGGTGAACTTAAACTGACATGGGATGCCGGCAACCTGGTGAACCGGAACGGCCGGTTATCTGTGTATCTGGATGTCTGGATCAACAATGAAAAACAGAACCGTCTGGCGGTATCCGGTACCCTGGAAGTGTTGTCACAGGTTGTGTGTGCCGCAAAAAACCTGGGCCGGGGAGAGACCATATCTGTGTCGGATGTAGTGGTGAAAAAAAAGAACCTGTTTGATCTGGACAAAGGATTTGTGACCAGACCCGAAGAAATAGAAGGCATGCTGCTGCGCTCTGACATCAGCAAAGGCCGGGTGCTGACAATGAGAATGCTGGAAAAAGCACCGGTGATCCGCAAAGGCGATATCATTTCCCTGGTGGCAAAAAAAGGCAGCATGGTGATTGTGACATCCGGTATTTCACAGGAGGACGGGTATCTGAATGCTGCCATATCGGTTGAAAATATCACCTCCGGCCGGCAGGTCAGGGGGCTTGTAAAAAGCAAATCACAGGTGGAGGTGCTGTATTAGGCAGACTATCTGCGGCAAACCGGTATGGGGGACAAGAGGGTCAAAGGAACGGTGCATGGGAGAAGGAAGATGAAACGAACAATGATGGTAGAAACAAGACGTCACAGGTCATCTGCATGGCGGTACAGATCATCTGCATGGATGGTTCCGGCAGTGTTGGTCATGGGAATTGTCCTGGCCGGATGTGCGGGAAAATCTGCACACAGTACCTCGAATATGGCCATACCTGCGGGGACAAGTACGGCCCCGGCTGTTGCGGATTATACACCCAATAATGCAGAAGAAGGATCTTTGTGGACCGATGCAAAAGGGTCCATGTTTGAGGATACCAAAGCCAATTATGTGGGGGATACGGTTATTGTGGATATCGTGGAAAATGCTTCCTCCAGAATGGATGTCAATACCGAGACCAACCGAAACACCCGGATGCGTGTCGGGGTGCCCACGCTGAATGCCTTTGGATATGCCACCCGTCTGGGAGGAGGCGATAATGCCAATTTGATCGGTACCGATTTTTCCAACAGCTTTGCAGGGGAGGCCGAAAGCGACAGAAGCGGTCAGGTAACCGCTTCCATTGCAGCCAGGGTGATCGAGGTGCTGCCCAACGGCAACCTGAGTATTTTTGGCAGGCGGGCCATGAAAATTGACAATGAAACCCAGTATATCATTGTGTCCGGTATCGTAAGACCCCAGGATATTGCAGCATCCAACCGGGTGCAGTCCACGTTTCTGGCCGATTCCCGCATTGAATACTATGGCAAAGGTGCCCTGGCTGACAAGCAGAAACCCGGCTGGGGAAACCGTTTGATTGATAATATCTGGCCCTTTTAGGTGACAGCATCCGTATGTATAATTCGCTCAGATCGGAGTCTGTTTGCGGTCCTGTGATTTTTACCGGAGATAATCATGCATAAAGCAAAAAAAGAGGTGATGCGTTGGGTGTTCTGTCTGGTTTTCCTGGCAGGTCTTGCTGGGATCTCCACGGATGCGGCTGCCGCAAGGATCAAGGATCTGGCTGCCATCAAAGGCATCCGGTCCAACCAGATCACCGGATACGGCCTGGTGGTTGGGCTTAACGGTACAGGTGACAAGAACAAGGTCAGTTTTACCCGCCAGGCCCTGGCCAATATGATGGAAAAAATGAACATCTATGTGGACCAGAACCAGCTGCAGGTGAAAAACGTGGCTGCTGTCATGGCAACCGCCTCCATACCTGCCTTTTCCAGAATCGGGGACCGGATTGATATCATGGTTTCTTCTTTGGGGGATGCCCAGAGCCTGAAAGGCGGCATGCTGCTCATGACCCCGCTCAAAGGGGTGGACGGCCGGGTGTATGCCATTGCCCAGGGTGCTGTCAGCCTTTCCATCCCCAGTGATGTGGGGGACAGGGACAGTCATCTTCTGGTTGGCAGGATCGTTAACGGCGGTTCCATTGAAAGGGAAATTCCCTTTCAGCTGGACGGCAAAAAGCAGTTGACCCTGTCTTTGTTTTATCCGGATTTTACAACCGCCAGGCGCATGACAGACACCATCAATGCCGCCATCGGCAGCCAGGTGGCCAAAACAATCGATGCCAGCGCCATCAGCCTGACAGTGCCCGAAGATATGTGGCAGGCCCATGTGGCGGAGTTTATTTCCGACATCGAGACCCTGAATGTCATTCCCGATACAATCGCCCGTGTGGTGGTGAATGAAAAAACCGGCACCGTTGTCATCGGTTCTGATGTCTCCATCTCCCATGTGGCCATTGCCCACGGCAATTTATCGGTCACCATCAATGAAGGACAGCCGGATGAACAAGAAGAAAGCCTGATGAACCTGCCGGCAAATGTTACCATAGGGGAGCTGGTGCGGGGGCTTAACGCCCTGGGTGTCAAACCACGGGACCTTATCGGCATCCTCCAGAGCATGAAAGCGGCCGGGGCACTCCAGGCGGAACTGGAGATTATTTAGGTGTAAGAAAGCTGTTAGCGGTTAGCTCTTAGCTTTTAGCTGTTGCCGGTAGTTACCAGCAGGAAAGAATTTGAAATTGTTTGCTGGAAGATGATAACTGACGGCTGATGGCTTTATATAAAACCAGAATGATCTTGAAAAGGAATTGGGATGAAAACCGATATTATCAACCAGAATCTTTTGCAGCAGCAGATGGAAACCGTTGGAGAAAAGACCCGCAAATCCGGGGAAGAAAAGGAACTTGAAGAGGCGGTCCAGGGATTTGAGGCCATCTTTATGCAGAGTCTTTTAAAATCCATGCGCCAGACCCTTCCCGGAGATGCATTGTTTGAAAAGTCCCATGCCATGGGCATTTTTGAATCCATGCACGATCAGTACCTGGCTGAAGAACTGTCCAAAAGTCCGAATGCAGCAGGTATCGGCAAATTCTTGTATGAAGAGTTGAAAAAAACCATTTCCTGACCTGCTGCATCTTTCCCGCCGCTTTTTCTGGCATTAAAATTGCTCTTCCATAGAATATGGCACAAAATAGCATCTTACGGGGAAAATTTTTCCCCATGGTGTTCAGCAGGGTCTGTTTTATGCCGATGCATACATGAGGAGACGCAATATGGACATGACGTTTGAAAATCTATCAAAGATACTTGAAAGAAAGCTGGATTTGTACCAGAGTCTCATACAGCTGCTGGAAGATGAAAAAAAATATATCATTGCTATGGATATAGACGGGCTGTGGGATGCGGTCAACAAAAAAAACACCCTGGCAGCAGCCATCCAGTCGATCAAAGAGCGATTGGCAGACCAGACAAGCCCCGGTGACGGTACGATAAAGCACATTATTTCACGAGCACCCCTGCCCCTGGATCAGAAATCCGCATTAAAAGCACACAATTGCCGCATTGATGCATGCAAAAGAGAAATTGCAGTACAGGCTGCCCAGAACAAACAATATCTCACCCAGTATCTGTCAGTCATAGACGGTGTTTTTTCCACGGTGTTTGATGTTGCAACGGAAAAACAATATTCCCATTTCGGGCGGGTATCCCCGGCCGAAGCCCGCCCCAATCTCATCAGGACAGAGGTGTAACCCATGGCCGGCATCTCTTCCACCCTCAGCATTGCAAAGACCGCCATCGCAACCCAGCAGTACGGGCTGAACATCACCGGCCAGAACATCGCCAATGTCAACAACCCCGATTACAGCGTCCAGAATGCCGACCATATCAGCCGAAAGCCGGTTGCCTATGCCGGATTTCTGTTCGGCACCGGCGTGGACATGAACCAGGTGGAGCAGAGCGTGGACAGACTCCTGGAAGCCCGGTTGAACAATGAACAGTCCACCCAGGCATCTTTTGCCGATCAGGAATCCTATATGCGGGTGCTGGAAGGGTTTTTTGATGAAAATTCCGATACCAGCATTACCACTGTGCTCACGGAATTCTGGAATGCCTGGCATGACATATCAGACAATCCCCAGGGGTCTTCCGAACGTGTGGCCGTATTTGAAAGCGGCGCCAAGCTGGCCTCCCGCCTGGAATCTTCGGTCCTGGACATGGATGGCCTGTTGATAGACATCAATGCGGATATCCGGGGGGCGGTGCAGCAGGTCAATGAACTGACCAAAAAAATTGCAGACCTGAACCAGGATGTTCTGTCCGCAGAGATTCACAGGACCGCCAATGACCAGCGGGACCAGCGCAATGCCCTGGTAAAGGAACTGGGAAAACTCATCGATATAAAAACCATCCAGCAGGGAAACGGGGCCCTTGTTGTGACGGCTGCCAACGGCTATTCCCTGGTCAACGGGGTGGATACCTATTCCCTGTCCATGTCGGACAACAGGGTTGTCTGGCAGGGATCCGCCGGCACCAGGCAGGATATTACCGACAAGATCGATGCCGGCAGAATCGGGGGCCTGCTGGAGATGCGCGATGCCATCGTTCCCAAATACCAGGCAGAAGTCAACGAACTGGCCAGAGAAATGATCTGGGCCGTCAATTACCAGCATTCACAGGGTGCCGGTCTGGAATATTTCAATGAACCGGTCACAGGGAATTATGCAGTGGATGACAGCGGCTGGCTCACCAGCTTTGAGTTCGGAGACAAGATCGATTTCACCAAAGATTTCACCATGTGGGTGGAAGACCAGACCCAGGCAGACACCCTGTACCACAAAATCCAGATGGACATGGGCATATCAGAAGCAAAAATCACCAACTGGGAAGGGGTCGCCCCTTCCGGTGCCCAGTCCATTTACCGGCTCACAGTGCTGGATGATGCGGTCCTGGGGGACAGAGAGGTCATGGAGGCTGACGGGGACGGCCTGGCAAGGGTGTGGGGGTCAAATGCCGCAGATGTGGCCGACACCCTGGACCTTGCCATTGCCGAACAGACCCTGACCGTGTATGACGGCCCCACCGGCACCAGTGTCATTGACGTTAAGGATGTGGGCGGGGATGCCAAACGCTCAGCCGCCTCCATTGCCGCCGCTTTGAGCAAAGTAGACGGGGTGGAAGCCTATGCATCGGAAACATCGGCCGGCCTGCGTCTGGTGGATGGTTTGGGAGCAGATCTGCTTCCCAATACCCATGACGGGGATGAAATTCAGTATACATTGTATGTGGACGGGGTTCTCCAGGAACAACGTTTTATCAGGGACGCTTCTGCCGGCACCCTGGAAGAGCAGTTTGAAAATTCCCTGCTGGCAGCAGCACAGGCCGTAAACCAGATCAATGAAGACAAAGACCTGTATGTGGACGGCCTGACCATCACCAGCAGTTCCGGCAGAACCCTGGGCATCCAGGATTTCGAAGTCCAGGACAACGCCGGTATCCGCCTGGATGCGTTCAGTGACTTCAATGAAGGCGATACCGTCACTTTCACCATAGATGCAGTCACCACCGCCGGTGCAGCTGTCACAACAACCCCGG
>JAABSA010000084.1 GCA_011390635.1 Desulfotignum sp.
ACGGGATCAAAATCCACACTGTAAAGCACGATTTTTGCAGAATGCAGTCCGCCCAGGGCCTGTTTCACCCCCTCATTGATCATCCGGTAATAGCCGGCTGTGCTTTCCCAGCTCATGCCGCCCAGAAGGCCGATTGTTTTCATTTTGCCTCTCTTTGATCCTGTTATTTGTGCGGTGTCAGCCGTTCTTTTCAATTTTCCTGTCCCCGCGCATGCCGCAACAGGATTCAGGGAAGGAGCAACGCTGGTTCCTTTTCCCGAAGAATGGTATGGTATTCTTCTATTGGTTTTTCAGCTCCCACTGCCCCCGGCTGTTCCGGCAGGCAGTTGTATGGGTTTTCTGGGTCTTTCCGTCAATAACGGCTAGGATCTCCGCTTCCCTGCAGGGCTGCTGGGGATTGCCCGGGCTGGCATAGGCCTGATGGGGGGTTACCCGGTATCTGTTGCCGGTGTCAGGGTTATGCCAGGTATTGGTATGACCTGACGGCGTATTCTCATAAGTCCGATTCAACCGCTGCTTGTCGTACTTGTCCATCTCATTGCCGACAATGTACCCCAAAAGACTTCCCACAGCCGCACCGATCAGGGTTGCTTCGGTATCTCTGCCCACTGCCTGACCGATGGCAGCTCCGCTGGCGGCACCGCCCAGGGCGCCCTGCTGTCCTTTGTTCAAACCCATATTGGAACACGCTGTCATTGTCAATATCAGAAGTACGGTCATGGGGATCGCTATATATCTCATTTTTTTTCCTCCGCTATCTATTGTTGGCTTTACGTTGCAGGCCCTTGCGCCCTGACTGACAGTATAGAGAACCAGAAAACCTGTGCAATGACGGGTTTCATGTATTTTTTTCCATCAAATCATGTATTGATGCCAGGATATCAATCGGTCAACGTGGCCCGGTTCTATGCCTTTACATCAGTACCCCGCTTTTTTACATACAGTTCGGGCAGGATTATTCTTATTTCCTTTTCCGCCCCTTCTTTCCGCCAGTAGACAATGTAATTGACAACAGCCCGGACAGGCATATATCCGGCCTGGCGGTATTTCTCCAGTGTGTTTAAAAACGCTCTTGAAAATGTTACCACAGGAACACCGCGTTTGTCCAAACAGCGGTTTTCACGCACGATTAATTCATCACCGCTTTTCAGCTGGGAAATCTGATGCTGCCTGCCCATAAAATAATCAAGCCAGATATCCTTGTGGTTTAAATGCATGACCAGCTGATCCGGAGGGAACTGGTTTTCATTATTGGTAATCAATTTCATTTCCTGAACAGACATATCATCCATAAAGGGGGCGTTCATATGGATGGTCAAATTCTGTTTCGCTCTTGTCATGGCCACATACAGCAGACGTTTTTTTTCATCATTTATCAGATCGAAATTGTCGAGTAGAATAAACACATGGTCAAACTCTCTTCCTTTGGCTTTGTGCATGGTGGATACAAAAACCGCATCACCCGGGTCATCTGCAAAATCCTCCAGTTTGGACTCCCGGAGAAATATTTCCAGATCGGACCGGTATTTTTTGTGGGGATTGGCCGCCTCGAAACCCTTGATGATCTTCATGCAGATATCTATTTTCGGGCTGTTTTTAAATTCGTTCATTAATCGGCGCCTGGCAGTTTCCCACAACGACTCATTGATGATAAATGTGCCGTCGCGCAGAAGGAGCAGGTCCAGAAAAAACCTGACTTCCAGCAGCTGATACAGATTGAACCCCTCATTGGTCTGGACCAGCCTGGCCGGCATGTTGTTTTCCAGCAGAAGGCCTGCTGCCTGAAAGGCCTCTTCATTGGTGTGGGTCAACACGCAGGTCGTTCCCGCAAGCTTGGTGGAAACAAGGTCCTGAACCAGTGGGGAAACAAGATTCCGGCTGTGATAGCGGACGATTCTGACTTTCCCGCAGCCGGCCTGCCTGGCCATAATGGGGGTTTCTTTTAACCGGCGGCGGATCTTTTTTGCAAACTGGTTGGTCAATGCAACCAGATTGGCCTTGCTTCGGAAGTTTTCCACGAGCTGGTGCATGACGGCGTTTTTTTCGGCAATGAGCTGTTCCAGATATTTCGGGCTGGATCCCCTGAATGCATAAATATTCTGGTCATCATCTCCCACGGCAATGATGCGCATGTCAGGATTCTGATCTGCCAGAACAGTGATCAGGGCGTATTCGTCTACGTCCATATCCTGGGCTTCGTCGATCACCAGCACGGCTTTGGCAATCCTGGCAGGCTCCACCTCGCCGCTCCTGATTTTCGAAATGGTTTTCCGGATAATACCGCCCGACTTTTCAAGGGTGCCAATCTGGCCGAGTAGATCAAAACAATAGGAATGAAAGGTCTTTATCTCGATAAAACCGGCTGCATTGCCGATGAGCGCGATCAGCCGTTTCTTGAATTCTGTGGCGGCAGCCCGGGAAAATGTCACCATGAGCAGCTGTTCATGTTTGACATCTTCCATTAACAGAAGAGAGGCCAGCTTATGGACCAGCACCCTTGTCTTGCCACTTCCCGGCCCGGCTGCCACCACCATGTACTGGGTCTTGTTATCGTTGATGATGTGTAGCTGGGCCGGGGAAAGCGTCCCGAAAAGCTGCCTGAATTTTGCAGGCGTGATATTTCTTTTGATCTCATTTCCTCGGCTGCCTTTGAAGTACCGGCGTAGAAAAGAGGCATAATTCAACTGGAAATAATCCTCCACAAACTGCAGGGCCGCCTTGTAATCCTTGATCATTTTCCTGGCATATTCCCCCACGATGTGGATCTGGGCCACCTTGTTTTCGTAAAACTGCCCCAGTTGTTTATAGTCCTCGATTTTGTAGCGTTTTTTGTTGTCCTTTTCCAGTCTTTCAATTGTCAGCCTGTTGTAGACAACCAGGAAACCGCCCTCCATCCGTACCGCACCGATTCTGGAAAGGTAAAACAGGGTATCTTCCACTTCCTCCACCGAGGTATTCTGCCGGAACAAAGATCCATGGTTTTCATACGCCGCCTTTACTTCCAGCACTGAAAAAAAAACGTGTGCCAGATCCTCTCCAATGGCGGGTTCCCCCTCACCAGACCCTGCCGTGATATTTTCAGCGGCCTGTTTTCTGCTTCTTTCATACAGCAGCGCAACAATAAACCGGGCCAGTTCATGCCGTTTTTCAAGTTTTTGTGTAAACATTTCCCGGGCCTCGGTCAAGGCGGCGGCAAAGGTATGTTTCGCATAATCCGCATGGGGCCTTTTTATCCAGTTTTTAATGGCCCAGAAATTAATGATGGTCTTAATCTTTGCGGGATCGGCATTTGCGCACCCGCTTTCCGCTGCCTGTTCATTGAGTTCCTTGATATGAAATACGGTTTCCTGCTGCCCCATGCGCGTCAATAGAAAGGTTTCAAGTTCTGTAAAGGCCTGCAGAATACTCAGGGAGCGGTTTGTTTTTTCCCCTTTTTTGATAAAGGCCGTCAGGTCCCTGGCATCTGCCAGTATTTTTTCTTCTCTGAGCAGGGTGATGATACGGATGACCTCTTCTTTGACGATGCCCAGATGGTCGCTGATATAATCCACTCTGGATTCCGCTGCTTCATCATTGGCCTGTTTTCTGGTTTTGCTTGAAAACAGCTTCTTGATAATCCGGACTGCCTGCTGCTTCTGTCTTTCATCAAACCTTTCCGAGGCGGTTATCCGGTCAATAGCTTCCTGGGCATTTTTGGCCAGGATACTGCTGGCGTAAATCCTGGGCATATTCTGCCCCCGCTTCAGATATCCCGCATTTTCCAGGGCTGCGATGGCGGTTTTGACCCGTGTTTCTATCTCGGCAATATTATCGTCCCACCCGGCTTTTCTGGCTATTTCCAGCGCTGAATTGGATGCTTTTGCGCGGAAACGGGTAAGATCCTTTATGGCTTTCCAGACCTGCTGGATTTCCCTGACATTGAGTCTGGTCTGATTCAAAAGGACAAAATGTTTGCCAAGGTCCTCTTCATTATACAAAACGAAACAGTCTGCCGTGATATTTTCATCCCTGCCTGCCCGGCCGGCCTCCTGGACATAGTTTTCAAGGGAATCGGAAATGTCAAAATGCACCACCATGCCGACATCCTTTTTATCCACCCCCATGCCGAAAGCAGAGGTTGCCACCATGATATCGACATCCCCTTTTATGAAGGCGTCCTGATTTTCCATTTTCTCATGCCTGTCCATTTTGCCGTGGTAGGGTTTTGCAGGGTATCCGTCAGCCGTCAGCCGCTGTGCCAGTTCATAGGCCCTGTAGGTTCTTGACACATACACAATGGTGGGGCATTGTTTCTGATCAAACAGATCCCTGAGCGTGTGGTATTTTTCCTCTGGACTGTCCCTGAAAAACACCTTGTACTGCAGGTTGGTCCTGGCAGCACGGGAACTGAAAACTGCAAGATCCAGGTGCAGGCTGTCTTTAAAATAGGTTTTGATATCCTGGATAACCTTCTGTTTGGCTGTTGCCGTAAAACAGGACACAGGGATCGGGTCTTCCAGCTGCTTTTTTTCCTGGACGGCTTTGATAAACTCACCGATATACAGATAATCCACCCGGAAGTCCTGTCCCCAGGCGGAAAAACAATGGGCTTCGTCAATCACAAAACGGACAATATGCCTTTTCAGGATCAGGTGTTCAATGGTTCTCGAACGTAAAGATTCCGGAGAAAGATAGAGAATGGCAGCCTTGCCATTTTCCACCCGCTCAAAAGATTTGGCCCTTTCAATGGGATCCAGCAGTCCGTTTATAGTGACAGCATCGGTAATCCCCACCTTTTCCAGGTTGTCCACCTGGTCTTTCATCAGGGACTGCAGGGGAGATATGACTATGGTCAGTCCCCTGGCGTTTTCTCCGCTCATCAGGGCCGGGACCTGGAATGCGAGGGATTTACCTCCCCCGGTGGGAAATACCGCAACAAGGGACTTCCCGTCGATGGCGGCCTGAACCGCATCTTCCTGCAAAGCCTCCCCGCCATAGGTCCTGTAAGAATCAAACTTGAAATATTTTTTCAGGCCCCTGTGGATATCCAGGGCCTGGCTGCAGTAATCACAGCCGGTCAGGCAGGGATTGTTCCTTAACAGATACAGCACCTGTTCAATTTCAGGACAGGTTTTCAATACCCAGGGCGGGGTCATGGAGTAACGGTCATCGGTTTGAACAAGAGACAGGCAGTAGGCCAGGGCCAGGGGAACTTCTGTGATCATTTTTTCCAGGCCGGCCTGGCTGCAGATCTTTAAATGAAACTTTTTTAGGATCAGGGATGCAATGCCGGCGGTGTCTTCTCCCTGGAAATCCAGATACCTGAAAAACCCCTGAAATCCCGGCTTGTCATGCAGAAGAAAAAAGAATATCTGCTGTAAATCCCTGTCTGCCTGTTCAAATGCGGCAACCTCATCATAAAAAAGATCTCTGGCCTTGATGGCATCATTTACAGGATTGCTGAGATCCTGGGTCTGTAATTTGTCGTCTTTGAGCAGGGCATGGTAGGGTCTGGCAGGGAAAAGCAGGGGAGACCAAAACAGGGTATCAATCATATCGGCCCGGTCAATGCCCGCTTTTTCCACGACATGGCTGATATATTTTAAGTCGTGACGGATGATATTGTGGCCGCATAAAAACCGCGCGCCCTGGAGAAATTCTGCAAACCTGTCAGTGGAACCGGAATGGAACGTGTTCCGGTCGTTTTTGATGCCGCCCAGATCAAGTATCCTGCCGCTTTCAGGATCAATTTCCGTGTCAACAAACGCTATGGCATTCTGTGTTCTCAATTGTCTTCTTCAGATCCTGTTCAATTTGTCAGGACAGCGCGTGCTGAAAGATCCTGTCGGTTTCATTACAGGTGTCTGCCAGCTCCAGCACCCGTCTGTGGTGCGTAAAAAGCAGGACCTGGATGCGCCTTGACAGTTGTGCCAGCACCTCCAGGCAGACACGGGTGCGGTGATCATCAAACCCGATAAGGATATCATCCACGACAAAGGGCATGGGTTCACCCTTTTTCAGATGCTGCTCAAGCGTGGCCATACGCAGGGCCAGATAGAGCTGGTCCCGGGATCCGTCACT
>JAABSA010000085.1:0-5160 GCA_011390635.1 Desulfotignum sp.
GTTTTGGGTTTAACGTGCATCCACGCCCCACTTGCCAAAGGCCTCGCTTACCTCTTTGTCGGTAGCGACCTTGCCCTGCTCAACTTCTTGTAAACCGGCCTTCACTTCCCGGACAAACCATTCTTCATATTCAATGAATCGTTCTATGGCCTGGTTGATCACCCAGGATCTCGGCCGGCTTAAATTTTCAGCCAGGCTGTCAAGCCGCTCCAAAATATTCTCATCAATCCGAACAGTTGTTGTTTTCATGATTATCTCCTTTTTGTATTCATATAGAATACATCAGAATACAAAATATGCAATCCTGAATCTATACCTTATGCCTTTGTTGCAAACCAAATGCTTCATTGACAATTTTAACAAATATGATAGATTGATTTCAAATACCGGCCCCCTCATAGCCTTGGGCGGAGTGAGTCATCTTTAACTTCTGCAGAAGCTTTGTTCATACATGATGGGGGTAAACTGGTTGGACTGATGCTCAGCCAGTATTTTAAAACTGTCTCTGCTGTTTTTGGGCATTCCCAGCCTGTACTTTCGAATGGTATAATCCGCATGTTTTCCACTGTCGGCAAGCACGAAAAAAGGGAATTCAACCCATTATGTCTTGACATCAATCAGATTTTATAAGAAAGTTAGCTAAGTTGGTTGAAAATCACTGATGAACCAAAGGAGGCTGCATGACTGATGCCGTGAATATCCATGAAGCCAAAACTAGACTGTCTGCTTTGATTGCACGCGTGTGTAAAGGAGAGACAATTATCATTGCCAAAGCGGGAAAACCTGTGGTGAAGCTGGTGCCGATAGTGGATGATGACCGGCCGCGGGAGCCTGGTCGGTATAAAGGCAAAATTACAATGACGTCGGATTTTACAAAGACACCGGATGACATTATCGCAGCTTTTGAAGGGGATATGGTTTGAAACGGCTGCTTTTGGACACCCATATCTTTTTGTGGTGGCTCACAGAAGATCCTGCATTGCACAAGCGTGTGAAACAAACCATAAAAGACAGCGGAAACCAGGTATATATCAGTGCGGCAACAATTTGGGAAATATCAATCAAACAAACTCTTGGAAAATTGACTTTACCGGAAGACATGGAAAGAGATATGGAAAAGGTCGTTGAAGAGGAACGTTTTCTGAAATTGTCCATATCTCTGTACCATGCGCAGATAGCCGGCGGTCTGCCCGTGATTCATAAAGATCCCTTTGACAGGATGCTGATTGCGCAGGCACAGGCACAAAGATTGCTTCTGGTAACAGATGATATGCAGATAAAACAATATCCGGTACAGGTATTTTCGAATTACGGAAAGGGATGAAATCCGTGACGGAAAACAAGTTGGTATTGATTACCGGCGGAACCGGATCATTCGGAATATCATAACCTCATGATAGAAAAAGGAAAAATCCCCTGTTTCTATCCATACCCTGTCACTGACCAATATCATTCTTAAAAGTGGTCTGACCATTACCGATACATTGGTATCGACAGTGATGAACTTTCATAGCATGCAAGGTGTGTTGACAGCCAGCTTCTGGATGGCCCTCTGGCAACCCTGGATATGGACTGTATCGAAAAGTTTATGATGAAATGGGCACCAGAGGCAGGCTTTTTTTTCATAGATCCTGTAACTGTATAAAATATAAGCGGTATTGATGTGGCAAAAAAAGCGTAGAGGTGCCAAGGGTGAAAAAAAATAAAAAAAGAGTTGACAAAGGGGAGCAAAACATATAGATTCGCCTTTGTTTTTTGGTAGTGGCCTCGGGCCGTTAACTCAGTTGGCAGAGTATCTGCCTTTTAAGCAGAGAGTCGCTGGTTCGAGCCCAGCACGGCCCACCAGCCAAAGCAGCCAGCACCAGAAAATACCATGCGTCCCCATCGTCTAGCCCGGTCCAGGACACCGGCCTTTCACGCCGGCGACAGGGGTTCGAATCCCCTTGGGGACGCCACTTAGATAATCAAGGCCTTCAGCGGTTGCTGGGGGCCTTTTTTGTTGACATTTCCGGTTTCCGGCAGTATGGTTTTCAAAATTGCAACACAGGCGTATATCAAGGATAAAGCAAATGGTGGCCATTACATCCAGTGCACAGGTCTTTACCGGATATCAGGGGCCTGCGGCTGTTGCACAGAAACCTGCCCAAACCGCTGAAGCCGGCAATGTATCTGATACAGACCCGGCAGCCGGGGGTGATGCCGCGAAGATCACCCGGGAAAATCAGTCTCTGCAGAAAACCTATGATAAAAAAGAAAGACGGATAGAACAAAGATACGCCAATGCATCCCGGAACCTGGAAAGGGACTTTCAGCAGCAGAAAACTGATCTTGAAAGGGAGCTGCAGCAGAAAAAACAGCGCCTTAAAGTCAATATATACGTCTGATCCTGTTTTGTGTCCAACAACGTGATCCTTATCCTCGCAGTTGAAAATTTGGAAAAATCCTGTAACGGCAAGCCGGCTGTGGCCGGCATCAGCATAAGGAGTAATATATGAAACCGGTTGTGGCCCTGGTGGGCCGGCCCAATGTGGGCAAGTCAACATTGTTCAACAGGCTGGTGAGATCCAGGCAGGCACTGGTGGATGACATGCCCGGCGTGACCCGGGACCGGCATTACGGGCAGGCCCAGTGGGATGACAAACCATTCACCGTTATTGATACGGGCGGGTTTTTGAGCGTGGATGATGATTATTTTGCCGCCCAGATCAAAGAACAGCTGGCCATGGCCGTGGAACAGGCGGATGCCCTGGTATTTGTCCTGGATGGACGCTCCGGACTGTCTCCCTATGACCGGGATCTGGCGGCTTTTTTGCGCAAAACCAAAAAGCCTGTATTCTATGTGATCAATAAGATTGAAAATCTGCGCCAGCATGATGATCTGGGAGAATTTTATGCCCTTGGCATTGATGCTTTTTATATTGTTTCCGCAGAGCACGGCATCGGGATTGATGATTTTTTAGACGATCTGGTGGCGGATTTTCCAGTAGCTGAGGATCCGGAACCGGATGCAGATGAACCTGTCCGCATTGCCATTGTGGGGCGGCCCAATGTGGGCAAATCCTGCCTGGCAAACCAGCTGTTCGGCGAACCCCGTGTGGTGGTCAATGAAACAGCCGGTACCACCAGGGATGCCATTGAACTGAGCGTAACCCACAAGACAAAACAGTTTGTGCTGGTGGATACGGCCGGTATACGGCGCAAGGGCAAAGTAACGGATAAACTGGAAAAATTTTCTATCCTCAAATCGCTCAAAAGCCTGGATGACTGCCATGTGGCCCTGATCCTTATTGATGCGGCCGAAGGGGTTACCGACCAGGATATCACCATTGCCGGGTATGCGGAAAAAAGGGGGTGCGGTGCCATTTTTCTGCTCAACAAATGGGATCTGGTGGACAAGCAGGAAAAAAGTGAAAAAGCCTATATGACGGAACTGCGGCATATGTCAAAATTTTTGTCCTATGCCCCGGCCATGACCATATCCGCCCTTACCGGCCAGCGCTGTCACAAAATTCTGGATATGGCCGCAAAAGTGTATGCAGAATATTGTTTTCGCATCAACACCGGCACCCTGAACCGGATTATCGAAGATGCCGTTTTCAGAGAAGAGCCTTCGTTACACAAAGGCCGGCGCCTGAAGTTTTTCTATGCCACCCAGGTGGCCACCCGGCCCCCGTGTTTTGTGTGTTTTGTCAATTATCCCGATGCCGTGCATTTTTCCTACAAACGGTATCTGATTAACCAGCTGCGCCAGATGATCCCGCTGCACCTGACCCCCATAAAACTGTATTTCAGGGAAAAAACCGGACGTATGGATTTTTCCGGGAAAACCAGGGAAAAAGAGCGCATTGCCCAGAAAAAAGAGCGGATCACGGTGAAACGGGATAAACAGCGCAAAGACCAGAGCCGCAAAAAACGCAAACGGGATCAACAAAATCTGAACTGATGGATCTGTTTGAATCAAGCGCCGATATGCAGATGGCAAAAGATGTTCCTTTGGCCGACCGCATGCGGCCCCGAAAATTGGACCAGCTCGTGGGGCAGGATCATTTGATCACCCGGGGAAACCTTCTGCAAAAAGCCATCCAGAATGACCGGGTGTTTTCCATGATCCTGTGGGGTCCGCCCGGATGCGGTAAAACCACGCTGGCAAATGTCATTGCCCATGAAACCAGATGTGAATTTGTCAGGATCTCAGCAGTGCTGTCCGGGGTCAAGGATATCCGTTCCATCATTGAGACGGCCAAGGAAAAGAGATCGTTGTTCCAACAGCGGACCCTGCTGTTTGTGGATGAGATTCACCGGTTCAACAAAGCCCAGCAGGATGCGTTTTTACACCATGTGGAAACCGGGCTGATCACCCTGGTGGGAGCCACCACCCAAAATCCTTCCTTTGAGGTGATCCCGGCCCTGGTGTCCCGCTGCCGGGTGTTTTCCCTCAAGAACCTGGAACCTGTGCATATCCGACAGATCCTGGTCCGGGCTCTCACGGACAAGGAAAACGGCCTGGGGTGGGACCTGGAACGGTTCCAGGAAGATGCCCTGGATTTTCTGGCTGCAACGGCAGACGGAGATGCCCGCATCGCACTGACAAATCTTGAAACCACGGCATTTCATTTTTCAGACAACTTATCCATCACGCGCAAAGACCTGGAAACAGTGGTGGAGAAAAAAGCCCTGCTCTATGACAAGGCCGGGGAAGAACATTTCAATCTGATTTCCGCGTTTATCAAAAGTATGCGGGGCAGTGATCCGGATGCCGCCATGTACTGGCTTGCGCGCATGCTCATGGCGGGCGACGACCCGTATTACCTGATCCGGCGCATGGTCAGGTTCGCCACAGAAGATGTGGGCATGGCGGATCCAGGGGCCTTGACCATGGCCCTGAACGCCGGAGAATCCTTTCGCCTTCTGGGACGGCCCGAAGGAGACGGGTCCCTTTTCCAGGCAGCCGTATATCTTGCCACAGCCCCCAAAAGCAATGCTGTATATGCGGCCCAGAAAAAAGTCACGGACCTGGTTGAAAACAGCGGATACCAGCCCGTTCCTATGCATATCCGCAACCCTGTCACCGGACTGATGAAAGAGATGGGATATGGCAAAGGGTATCGCTATGCCCATGACCATGAAGGCGGGTACGCCCCCCAGTCTTATCTGCCCGAT
>JAABSA010000085.1:5169-5529 GCA_011390635.1 Desulfotignum sp.
TCGCCTGTATTTTCCCACGGACCGGGGATATGAAAAGACCGTCAAGCAGCGGCTGGAAGCCTGGATTGCACTCCGGGACAGCCGGGGGCAAAAGTCCGGTCACAGGCATGCCAAAAAGGCCATGGAAAAAAATGGACCGGATACAACCGGAGGACAGGGCAAGGCTGGAGGGCAGGGGCAGGCCGGAGGAGAGGGGCAGGCCGGAGAATAGGGACCCGGAAATAAGATCATACCGGGGATAGGATCATACCGGGGGTAGGATCTGGGTTGTGGCCAGTGTTTTCATGCAGAGATGTGGATGGTTCTCAAAAATATGCCCGGGTGATGCCTTGTGCAGCATGGTATTTCAGGCGGACGGTC
>JAABSA010000008.1:0-57281 GCA_011390635.1 Desulfotignum sp.
GGTTTGAGTTGAATTTTCAACGTATTTTCCCCGTGGTTGATAGCCCGGACAAGGCTTTTTCCCACCTGGTGTGTCACATAGGTGGGCAGGTTTTTAAAATTGGATTTTGCTTTTAAAACGTCCAGTCCGGCCAGCGTATCTCTGCCCTTCACATCTGCGCCGGCAACCTGGTTCTGATCAGTTGTCCCGGATGAGTTCGGTTTTATCATCCTGTTGTATTTTTGCTGAAATGCCGGGTTGTTTTCTTTTTCACCACCGGATTTTCCCGATAACAATGCTTGTATTTCCTTTAACACCTGTTCCGGTTTCATATTAATACCGTTTTTCATCAATGCCCGGGGAATGTCTGCCTGAAGTTGTTTCTGATCCAACTGACCTTTGGACATATCCTGTTCACTATTAATACCGTTTTTCATCAATGCCCGGGGAAAGTCTGTCAGGGAATCTTGTGTCTTTCCGCCCTCAATTTTCAGGTGCTTGAACAAGGTTGCCAAAAGATCCCGGGAACCGGTCTGTGGCCATTGTGCAGGAGCCGCTGTCTGCTTTTTATTGCCCTCACCCATGGACTGGATGTTTTTTTCCATCTGCCCGCGTTTGAACGCCTGAAAAGCAGCTGTCAGATCTGCCAGAAAGATGGTAGAAGTATCCGCCGCATTGGGTTTGGGCAGCTTCATTCCCAGAGCATCCAGCGCAGAAGCAATGGTGTTTTGTTCCGCCTTGATCTGAAACGGGGTCTGGTTCTGAAGTGATTTTTGCTCCATTGCCTTGAGTTTTTCAATGATACTATCCAGGCTTATCCCGTTCCCGGGTCGGTCTGCTTCTGACATGATAGTGTTGATGGTGTCTTCGGGTATGGCAAAGGACTGGAGCAGGGAAATGACAAAGGGTTGTGCAGAAGATGCAAGCAGGGTCTCTTCATTGCTGTCTTCCAGGGAATCTGCAGGCAGGGTGAGCAGGTGGTTCATTATTTCGTCCATGGAAAGTGTCCTGGATTCTGTCTCGGACAGATCAGCCATGAGATCTGCTATATCCTGTTTTGCAAAACCCGCTTTTTCCAGCATTTTGGCCAGAACGCCCAGCCCTTCCTGATCCATGGAAATGTTTTTCAAATCTCCGTTTGCCAGTTTCAAAAGCATTTGTTTTAACTGCAGGATAAACCCCTGTCCGGTTTCTCCGGCCAGGTGATCGGAAAAAATCTTTTCCAGTTTATCCAGATCCACGCCCAGGGCAGCAGTATTTTCCAGGCCTCCGGATTCCTGGTTTCCGGTCACATTTTTGGACAATTTGGCATGTTGAAGAAAAGTAGAAAATGCGGGATGTTCCTGTGTATTCTGCCCTGACATGATGTTTGATAAACCATTTGTCTTTTTGACTCCAGAAGGCTGCACCATATTCAAAAACAGCTGGTTTATATCGGCAAAATGCATGTTCACAAGGTCTCCTGTCATAAAAATGTATGTAAAAGACCATTGAGCAATGTTCATGCCAGCTTGGGGATATATAAAAAAAACGATACGATATCAGTGTGTTATAATTTTTTTACGCATTGTTACTGTCACTGGTACAGCCCTGTTCCGGCATTTCTTTCCCCACCTGTTTTCCAGGCATGGGAAAATATTACCTACAGGATCAACCGGCACGGCATGCAAAAACAGCATCTCTGCCTTGATATCAGACAACTTCATGAAATTTGGCTCTTGTGGTTAGCGGCCTTGGTATGCTTCATGCCTTTGGTGTGATGGGTGGCCCTGGTGTGATGGGTGGTACCATTCAGCGAAAACGAGATCTCCCGCAAGACCGGGAGGCAGGGAGGGATTTACTTGCGTTTAAAGGCGAGGCGTTCACTTATTTTGGCAGCCTTCTGGGAATCCACAAAGGCCAGGATCTGGGAAGCGGATGTTTCCCGCATCCGCAAAAATATTTCCTGGGCCACCTCCAGTGTCATTTCATCCACAATCTGGGCAGCATCTTTGGGTTTCATGCCTGCGTACATTTTTACCAGCCGGTTCATTTTGGCCTCATACGCAGCTTCTTTTTCCAGTTCCTGCTGGGTCTTTTTTTTATCCAGCAGGGCCAGATCTTTTTCAATCTGTTCTTTCATGGCTTCCAGGGAAGCCAGTTTTTCATCGATCTGTTCTTCATATCTTTGCAGTTCTTTTTTTTCCTGGTCCAGGATGTTCTGCATCTCTTCAATGGCCTGTTTTTTTTCTTCAAGGCCACGGAGTACTACCTTGGCCGGGTCCGGGCAGGGGGTTTCGCTGTTGGCAGTTTCATCATCATTTTTTGGTTCAGGGGGATCTGCAGCATCTTCATCCTGGGAAAACACCGCTGAAACACCGCCTATGTCAGACACATCACCCATAAAAAACGGGACTATCTTCTGGGGCATTCCTGCTATAACGGAAAACAGGACCATCAGCCCGGTAAACCAGACGATTTTTTTATTCTGTGTCATGGCTGTTCCCCCTTGCGGTTTTCAATGTACTGATTTCATCCAGTTCTTTTTGTTCACTTTTCAACATCTTTTCCGCATATACCCGGGCCTGTTTTTCACGCAGGTGGTCCATGGATTTTTTTTCAGTACTCCTTTTTTGTAAAACCACCTGTTTTTCTTCCCAGATTTTTTCCAGGTTTTTTTTGCGGTTTTTTTCATTTTCCATGTCTGTTTCCACAGCCCCGAGAAAATTCTGGTGCTGTTTGAATTCTCTTGCGCAGATGCCGTCTTTCACCTTGCTGTCCATCTGTTTTGCAGCCACAATCACCTGCTGTTTCAGCGCAGCTATCTGTTTGTCACAATCAACAATATCCAGGCGGGCTTTTGCGGTATCCTGCCGGGCAAGACGTTCAAGATATCCCTTGTAGTTGAGCAGATGCTGCAGTTTGAATGCAAACCGTTTCATATAACGCCTTTATGGTTTTTTGTGTTCCAATGCATGTTTCAATGCCGCCACACTGGAAGGCAGATCTTTTTTAACAACCATGTCCTGGCGCAGTACATGGTTGATTTTGGGCATCAGTACTATGGCCTGGTCCACATCAGGATCCGATCCTTTCACATAGGCACCGATGGTAATCATATCTTCTGCATTTTTATAGGATGCCATAAGGTTCACCGCCTGTCTGGAGATTGCCAGGTGCTCTTTTCCACACACATCCTGCATTACCCTGGACACGCTGGCCATGACATCAATGGCAGGATAATGACCCTTGTTGGCAAGATCTCTGGACAACACAATATGTCCGTCCACAATGGACCGGACCGTATCGCCCACAGGATCATTCAGGTCATCTCCTTCCACCAGGACCGTGTAGATGCCGGTGATGGAGCCGCTGTTTTCCACATTGCCGGCCCGTTCCAGCAGCACCGGGATCTTCACGAAAAAAGAAGGGGTATATCCCCTGGTGGTGGGGGGTTCGCCGGCTGCCAGCCCAACATCCCGGGAGGACATGGCAAACCGGGTAATGGAATCGACCATGAGCAGCACATTTTTGCCCTGGTCCCGGAAATATTCTGCAATGGTGGTGGCCAGGTACGCACCCCGCATTCTGATTAACGGCGGCATATCAGATGTGGCAGCCACCACAACAGAGCGTTTCAACCCTTCTGCCTTCAGGGTTTCCTCCACAAAATCCTTTACCTCCCGTCCCCGTTCACCAATAAGACCGATCACCACCACATCAGCAGCCGTGTGTTTTGTCATCATGCCCATGAGCACGCTTTTTCCCACCCCGGACCCGGCCATGATCGCCACCCGCTGTCCTTTGCCAAGGGTGATCATGCTGTTGATGGCAGCCACCCCCACATCAAGCGGTTCTTTGATGGATTCACGTTCCAGAGGACCGATGGGCTTTCCATACAGATAATACTGGGCAGACGGTTCAATACTGCCTTTGCCGTCCAACGGATTTCCCATGCCGTCAATGACCCGCCCCAGCATCTGGTCGGACACCCCCACCATGGGAGAGGTTGACACCGGTATAATCCGGGAGCCCATGTGTACCCCCCTGATATCCCCATAGGGCATGAGCAGGGCTTTTTGTTTTTTGAATCCCACCACCTCAGCCTTGATTTCCTCGCCCTGGTCCGTCAAAATGCTGCACAAACTGCCGATACCCAGACCCAGGCTGTCTCCCTGGGCGATAAGCCCTACTACTTGTGATACCCGGCCTTCAGGACGGACAGTTGTCACCTGGTCCACCCTGGTGGTATACTTTGTAAAATCAATGCGGGATAAATGGTTCATGTTCATTGCCTGGCAGCTGCTTTTACAGCTTCATAGACAGCCGCCAGTTTGGCTTCCGGATCTGTCGATACGGAAGCGGAATCGGTTTCGATACGGCATCCGCCCCGGTGAACCATGGGATCGGATTTCACCGCCACATGCTGCAAAGACCCCACTGCCTCAAAAAAACTGTCCTTGACCATTTCAATGTATTCATAATCTTCCGGAGAGATACTCAACTCAATGTCTCTGGGTTGGGCAAGGGTTTTCAGCGCATCCACAACCGTCCGGCGCACGATATCATCTGTTGTATCCAGGCTGGCATGAACCGCTTTTTCGGCAATCTTGAACACCAGTTCCACAAGCTCCTGTTCATGGGCATCCACCACATCATTCAAGACTGTATCCACTGCCGACAGGGACTTTTGCAGGCTTTCCAGAATATGTGAAGCCTCTTTGCGGGACTCTTTTTCTCCTTTTTTTACACCGTCGGCTTCCCCTTTGGCAAACCCTTCTGCCTCACCTTTGGCAAGCCCCTCTTCCCGGCCCCGGGCAAGTCCCTCTTCCCGGCCCTTGTCAAATCCCTTTTCATATCCCTCAGAATGCCCTTTTTCACATCCGTCTTCATATCCTTTGGCAAATCCCTGCTCAGCGGCCTTGTCCTCCAGAGAAGAAGAAATAATGTCTTCCGGACCAGGCCCGGGACTCCCGGGTCCTTTGCTGTGTACATTTTCTTTGTCTGGCGCTGATGCCTGCACTGCCCCGGGTTTTTGCTTTATGTCAAATAGAGGTTTGAACGGATCTGTTTTTTTTTCCTTTTCACCTGAATAAAGCGCTTTGAACCCCTCCTGCTTGCCGATTTCAAACTGTGAAGGGTCAAACAACAGGGTAAACCGGTCGTAATCCGGATCTGTTTTGTCATTTTTGCGGGATACTTCTGCTTCAAAATTATCAAGGGCCCCGATATCAATGGGAGTGAATGTATCGTCGTTTGCATCAGACAAGGACATCATCTTTTCCTTTACCCAGGGTTATGGTGCCGTCTGCCTCCAGCTCCTTGGCAGCACGGACAACTGCCTGCTGGGCTTCTTCCACCTCTGTCAACCGCACAGGCCCCATGGCTTCCAGATCATCTTTGAGCATCTCACCGGCCCGCTGGGACAGATTTGAAAATATCTTATCCTTCATTTCTTCTGTGGCGGTTTTCAGGGCATAGGTCAACTGCTGGCCTTCCACTTTCTTGAGGATCTCTCTCATGGCGGTGTCATCAATATTGGTGAGATCTTCAAATACGAACATCAGATTTCTGATTTCACTGGCCATTTCCGCATCATCTTCTTCCACATATTCCATTATGGTATCTTCCGTTGATTTGTCCACCCCGTTGATGATATCCACAAGGACCTGCAGTCCTCCGGCCTTTCCACCGGGGCCTACTGCACCGCTCAGTTCCATTTTCAATGCCCGGTCCACATCCCGGACCACATCTTCGGAAATCTGTCCCAGTCTGGCGATTCTCATGCAGATATCTCCTTTTTTCTCCTCGGGCAGACTCATGAGGATTTCAGAGGAAATCTCGGCAGGCATGTGTGCCAGAATCATGGCAACGGTCTGGGGATGCTCTCCTTCCACATATCCGGCAAGGGTTGCCACATTGACATTCCGGCTCCAGATAAAGGGCTTGTCCTGTTTCTTTTTTTCCAGATCATCCAGGATCGCCTTGGCCTGCTTATCTTTCATGGTGCGGGATACCACATTTTTGATAAAGGAGTCCCCCTCCACAATCATTTTTGTATCCCCTTCGAACCGTTCCACAAAATCAATGGAAACCGCCTTGAGCATTTCAGGGGAAATATGCTTGACTTTAGACATCTCAAAAACCACATTTGAAATCTGCTGGTCATTCATTTTTTCAAATACGCCGGAGGCAAAATCCTCCCCCATTGCCAACAGGAAAACCGCAGCTTTCTGACATCCTGATATATTTTCAGGATCTAATACATCTGCCATGGAAGCCTACTCCTCATCTGTGTCTGTTTCACTGATCCAGGCCTTGATAATATTGATGGTTTTGGCCGGATCTTTTTGTGCATAATATCTGGCCTTATCAACAACCGGCATGTTGGCAAGGTACGCAGCCCGCTCTGCAGGGGTCATTTTGCTGAAAAAATCCTGTTTCTGGTCATCGGTCATCAGCTGGAGAAATTCCTTTTGCTGGCTGCCGTCCATTTCCCGAAAATCAGGTTCTTTTTCCGTATCTTCTATCTGGTCCATATCTTCCGGCCCCGGCAGCATATCCTGTTCCACCGTATCTTTGATATCACGCACGGTTTTTATAATGGGACGGATCACAAACAAAAAAAGTACCAGTACCAGCAGCATATTGGCAATGAGCCGGCCATATTCTTCCTGGACCATGCGCCAGCCTTCGAGACCGGGCTTTTCCTGGTCAAGATCCGCAATGGAGGCAAAGGGAAACGATTCCATGGAAACCTGGTCGTTTCGGTCTTCATTGTATCCCATGGCCCGGACCACGATATTTTCAAACTGCTGCATTTCCGTATCCGACCTGGGAACATACACCCGGTTCCGGTTACCCTGTTCATCGGTCTGGTATTCATAATTGCCGTCAATGACGGCTGCCACGGAAAGCCGGTTGAGCACTGCCATGGGTTTTTTTGTTTCCTGTATCCGCCGGCTGATCTCATAGTTAACGGTGTCATCACTTTTATTGATCCGTTCCATGATACCTTCTTCCGGCGGGTTTTCTTCCACAATGGGATTGACACTGGAGGGGATTCCCATTTCCTCGGTGAGCTGCACCACCTGCTCCGCCTTGTTTTTTCTGCTTCTTATGAATTCTCCTCCCCGTTCAAAGGGATCATAAATTTCCTCATTGATACTGTTTCTGGAAAAATCCATTTCCGAAATCACCCGGACAATGGCCCTGTCTTTGCCCACAATCCGCTCCAGCATGGTCTGGATTCTGCGGGTCAGATTCTCCTCAAACCGCACTTTGTACTGGTACTGGGCATCTGCCAGATTTTCCGCATCAATTTTTGCCTGTTCTTCTTCCGATTTGCCTTCAAACAAAATGCGGCCGGCAGTATCCACAATGGTCACAAGCTTGGGGGTGAGATCCTGGACCGAGCTGGCCACCAGGTGGGCAATTGCAGCGACCTCTTCTTTTCCAAGATCGGTGTTGAGTTCCAGCAGGATGGATGCAGAGGGCTGCTTGGTTTCTTCTACAAAAACAGACTCTTTTGGCAGAACAATCATGACCCTGGCGGTTTTCACCTCATCAAAGGCAGCAATGGTTCTGGCAAGCTCTCCCTGCAGCGCCCTTTTTTGATTGATTTTCTGCACAAATTCCGTGGTACCGAACTCTGTTTTATCAAAAATCTCATACCCCACACCGCTGCCTTTGGGTATCCCGTCCTTTGCCATGGTCAGCCGTACATCATACACAAGGGCTTCCGGCACCATGATGGTGGTGCCGTCCCCGCTGAGCCGGTAGGGGGTATTGGTTTCCTTGAGTTTATCCACCACAAGCGCTGCATCTTCTTGCGTCAATCCGCTGTAGGCTGTCTTGAACTGGGTTTTGTTGGCCCAGATAAACATGGTGGTAAAACCGGCAACCACTGCAATGGCCAGGATACCCAGGGCAATTTTACGGGAAAGCTCCAGTTCCTTTAGCGTGGTGATGATTTTTTCGATAACAGGATTCATACCCCCTCTTTTCGCGCCTATACCTGCATGCGCATGATTTCATTGTATGCGGTCATGGCCTTGTTGCGCACCTGGGCCAGCACTTTAAGGGAGGTACTGGCCCTGCCCAGGGCCAGCATCCCTTCATGAATTCCCATTTCCCCCTTGATGACCGCCTGGACCGCATCATCGGCAATATGCTGCCTGTCATTCACATCTGATACCGCTGCCTTCAGCCGCTGGGCAAACTCCGGATCTCTTCTGTGAACCCGGCTGCTGACAGGTTCGGGATGCAGACTGATCTTATTATCGATGCCATTGATATCTGCCACAATGCCTCCTTATGGTTATCTTTGAATATGCTGCACTATCTGCCTATTTCAAGGGCTTTTGTAATCATATCCTTGGTTGCCGACAAAGCGGTGACGCTTGCCTCATAACTTCTTTTGGCCACCAGCATGTCTGCGATCTCCGTCAGATGATCCACATTGGGCATCTGCACATACCCTGTCAGGGGATCCGCATCGGGATGGGCGGGATTATAGACCAGCCTGAAATCCTCCTGGGACCTGACGATCTCATCCACCCGGACCCCGCTGCCATTATCCTGTTTCACCTCATCATCAAAGGTGATGGGTTCCAGTTCAATGTCTCCCACTCTATTGCGGGCCTGTTTTTGTTCCAGAACGCTCTGGAAGGAATCAATATCATCTCCTTTGAATATCACCATTTTGCGCTGGTATGGGCCGCCTTCCGCTGTTCGCGTGGTATCGACATTGGCCAGATTTTCCGCAATGACATTCAATTTGGTGCGGTGGGCAGCCAGGGCTGTGCCGCTGATCCGTGATGCATTCAACAGATCCATGGGTTATTTTCCTTTCCGGTCAATGGCATGGGTAAGGGTTGTCATTTTCTGCAGCAGCATCCGGGTGGTGCTGCGGTATGTGATATTGTTTTCCATCAGATGCATCAATTGGGTATCAATGTCTATTGCATCTGAATAACTTCCATCTGTTGTTTCATTCTTTTTGCCTTTCATGACAAAAAAGGGGTCCTGGCAAAAATCGGTATGGGTTTCACAACCTTCTTCCGTAAAAGTGCTGTCAGGTTTTCCAAGCGCCTGTTTCAGGGTTCTGGCGAAAGCGTTTGTCTCTGTCATTTTCTTTCCCCCATACATATGCACCTCATAAAAAAGGGTTTCAGGGTTACACATGTTATGCAAACAGAAAGCATGCAAATTAAATGCCGAAAATCTAAACAACCGGGATTTTTTATTAATTGTCTTCTTTATATTCCTTGAGCTTGTTGCGCAGGGTGCGAACAGATACGCCCAGAATTTTGGCGGCATGGGTCCGATTACCCTCGGTCTGGTCAAGGGTATTAAAAATCATTTTCTGCTCCATCTCTTTTAAAGAACCGGACACCATATCTGATTGTGTTTCCTGTTGCGGCTGCGCCATGAAATTTTCATTGGTGCCGGCATCATCCAGCAAAAGGTCTTCGGGGGTTATTCGATCTGAGGTGGTGAGCAATACAGCGCGGTGAATAATATTTTCAAGTTCTCTGACATTCCCATAAAAAGGATGCCGGATTAATATGGACAGGGCATCTGCCGTCATTGCTTTGACATTGCGCCTGTCAAGTTTACAATATTTTTTCATCAAAAAATCGCACAGCAGCTTCACGTCATCGATGCGGTCCCGCAGCGGGGGGATCACCAGGGGAATCGTATTGAGGCGGTAAAACAGATCCTGCCTGAAATCGTTTTTTTCCACGGCCTGTCTGGCACTGCGGTTGGTGGTGGCTATGACCCGGACATCCACTTCCACCGGCTGGGTCCCGCCGACCCGGTCCACGGTCCTTTCCTGCAGTACCCGGAGCAATTTTGACTGGAGATGAAACTGCATTTCCGTAATTTCATCCAGGAAAAGGGTGCCTTTGTGTGCCAGTTCAAATTTCCCTATTTTCCGGGCAATGGCACCGGTAAAAGCACCTTTTTCATGGCCGAACAATTCGCTTTCCAGAAGATTTTCCGGCAGGGCCGCGCAGTTGACAGCCACAAAAGGCTGAAAAGATCTGTTGCTTTTCTCATGAATATACCTGGCAAACAATTCCTTGCCGGTTCCGCTTTCACCCTGAATCAGAACCGATGCACTGGAATCCGCCACCCGTTCGGCCAGACGCAGCAGATCCTGCATGGCCCGGTTCCGGGTGATAATGGCCACTGCTTTTTTCGGGGGTTCTTGTTTCCTTGTTTTTGGTGATGCCGCTTTTTGCAGCAGCAATCCGCGCCGGACGCAAAGTTCCAGCTGCCGCATGTCCACAGGTTTAATGAGATAATCCAAAGCCCCGCTCTTCATCAGGTTCACGGCATGGTCCACCACCGGCTCCGGGGTAATGATGATGGTTTTGCACAGGTTGTGAACAAGGATCTGTGTTTCTAAAAAGCCTTTGGCATCAAATCCCGGGGTGGATTCATCGGCAATGACAATATCCGGTTTTTTTTCAGTGAGATATGCCATTGCATCCGATCCTTCGGGAACGGCATCCACCAGGAATCCAAGCGCTTCAAAAAAGGCCGTATAGGCCATCCGTTCCTTTGGCTGCTCCACTATAATAAAGACACGATGACCCGGCACTGTTGGCTTTTTTCCCTTATGAATTGCTGACGGTCCGGGCCAGTTCCAGGGTAGTCAGACGTTGGCGGGCCAGGCGGGCCCATACGGAATCATAAGTATCTGCCACCTGTTCAAAAGCGGCCCGGGCCTTTGGCAGGATATTTCCCTTCTGGTAGGCATCTCCCAGCAAAAAACCCAGATTGGCCTTTAACCTTTCACCATCACTGAAATCCAGGGCTTTTGAAAAAGCGTCTGCCGCCTGAACATAGGATGTGAGACTGATATAGGTATTGCCCAGCTGCTTATAAGCCCGGGTGAGAATTTCATAATTTTTCCCGGGGGCTGCCGCAAAGTCTTTTACTGCTGCGGCCTGGAGCCGGGCAGCGGTTTTCAGATCATTCTGCTGCGCAAACACCGCAGCATGACGCAGCAGTATATGCCCTTTCACCAGATGGTCCCCGGTGGCGGCATAGGCATCTTTAAAACCGGCATCCGCCCGGGTATACTGTTGTTTCTCAAGATAGATATCCCCTGTGCGCATCAATGCATCCACCCGGTTTTCATGGTTTGCAAATTGTTTTGAAAATGCCTCCAGCAATTTTAGTGCATCCTCATCTCTGCCGGATTCATCCATTGCAACGCCTAATGCAAACAGCAGTTCAGCAGATCTTTCAGCCCTTTTATACTGCTTATAGGCATTCAGCAGGTGGTTGAACGCCTCTTCAAAAAGTGCTGCCTGTAAATAGGCCGTGCCGACACTGAAGGCAATCTTTCGGCTGTCCATCCTGTCAATTTTGGAATATTCCGATTCATACCGGTTCAGCACCGCCGGATAATCATTTTCCTTCAATTGTTTTTCAAACAAAGCTTCATAGGCTTCCTGCATAAGCTTGACCGCCTCGTACTGCAATCCCCGGGGATGGGTGGACAACAGATCTTCAATCTCCTTGATACATTTGTCGTATTCACCGTTTTTTTGATAAATTTCCGCCAGCCGCATCATGGCAATGCGGGCATAGGTGTTTTCCGGAAACCGGTTTTTGATCATTTCATAAATGTTTATTTTTTCAGCATCAGTATCAAGATACCGTGCAAGTCCCATGGATGCAGTGACATATCCCTGGGAATCGGGAAATCTTTCCCTGACCAGTTCATATATTTTTACCGCTTTTTTTTCACTGTTTTCCATGCCGTAGGTATCACCCACCCGGCTTAACAGAACATCCTTGTCCGCAATCTCTTCAAACAGATTCATCAGCCGCATATAGTTGTCTCTGGCAGGCTTGCTCAATGACAGTTCAAAATTGGCATCCCCCATATACCGCAACAGATCCGGGGCCTCATATATTTTTTTTTCCTGCTGTGCAACCACATGGTTAAACACGGACAATGCGGTGTAATACTGGTGTTTTTTAAACAATGCCCTGCCATATCCGATGCCGGCATCCACCAGATAGGCATTCTCAGCAAAAACTTCAAACACCTGCTGGTATAATTCAAGGGCTTTATCCACGTATCCTTTTTCATCAAAAATTTCGGCCAGATGAAACAGCACCTCCGGCCTGCCCGGATAATCTTCATACCCCTGCATGACAATATTGAAATACCCTTCTGCTGCGGATAAATTATTCAAATCCATATGAATCATGCCGATGGCTGTGTAGGCAAACGGCACATATGCTGATTGATGATACAGCACCAGGGCATCCTGGAACATGCGCTCAGCCTTTATCAGCAACGCAAAATCATCTTTTGCAATGCTTTTATAAAACGCATATGCCCGCAGATAATACACCTGTTCCAGGCAGGTGGTGTTCTGGTGAGCAAGATACTGGTCCAGCAGGTCAAACGCCTGCTGGTACAAGGTGTTTTCAATCAGCCCGAGGGCGTTGTTAATCGGACCGACAGAGCCGCATTCACTGGATGCCATGACCTGGCCCAGGTCAGATATGTCCCCTTGAAACACGCTTTTTTCTCTTTGGGGCGGGACATACAAAGGGGGTGTCGGTATTTTGACGGTTTTTGAAACATCAGGAGGTGTTCGCACATCATCTGCCGGTGCCGCCGGTAAGGTGCCGTCAGGTGCCAGAGAGATATATCCTTGATCGGACAATGGTGATGTGCCTTGCAAAACCGGTTCCCGGTCCGGGACAGTCCCTGTACTGTCTGTTGTCTGGGCGGGTTTTTCCCGGGTTTTTTCAGGTGCCGCCGCCTGTTTGTTTTTTTTTACCATTGCTGATTTATGGGGTGACATGGATACGACAAACTGTGAGCCTGCTGCGTTAAAGCCTGATGTAACAGGGCCCTGGGAAGACCGGGTGATGATCACCACCGCCACGACATCCCCCTGAAGCGATTCGATATTGACCTCTTTTATGCCGGGCAGGTCCCGTCCGGTTACTTTTATATTCCGGGCCAGGGAAACATTCTGCAGGGCGATCAACACCTCTTTGCTTTCGATTTGAATCACCTTGACCGGTACTTTTTTTGTCATATCAAACCGGACCGACAAGGGATTGTCCTGAATGGTGATATGTTGAATAACCGCATTCCGGGCCATGCCGGTTCCGGAGAAAAAAACCAGAAACAGCCATGGCAGAAGCATTATCTGAATCCGTCCCATGGGACTGTTACCTAATTTTCTCATCATGTGTCATGTATCCCAAGAATTAATACCATTCGGAAAACCAATCAGAATTTAATCTTGACAAGATAACAAAGCAATTTATGTACCACACTGAAATGATATCAGAATTCAGGCATTTCCGATTCAGGTGCAATGTCCATTTTTTTGATTTTCTCCACCAGGGTGGTGCGGTTCATCTTCAAAAGCTCCGCAGCCCTGGCCTTAATCCAGCCGGTTTCCGCAAGGGCGTGGGTAATCAATGCCCGCTGGTACATATCAACCGCTTCGGTAAACCCGATGCCATTGTTGAAAACAGAAGACACACCCGGAGACTGGTGGCAGGAACCTGTCCGGGTAATACACCCTGGCAGATCATGGCGCTGCACATCGACATCTTCCACCAGAACGGCAATCCGCTCGATCATATTTTCCAGCTCCCGGATGTTGCCGGGCCAGTCATAATCCAAAAGAGCCCGGGCTGCCTCGGGTGAAAATTTTTTGGGCACAAAATCTGGGCAGCGTTTTAAAAGATTGTGTTGAAAATGGTCCACAAGGGGCATCACATCTTCCCTGCGTTCTCGCAGCGGCAGTATGTGAATAGGAATCACATTCAACCGGTAAAACAGATCTTCCCGAAAGCGGCCTCTCTCCATGGCCAGGGCAAGGTCCTTGTTGGTTGCCGATATCACCCGGATATCCACTGCAATGGTCTGGGTGCCGCCCACCCGTTCAAATCTGCGCTCCTGCAGTGCCCGCAGCAGTTTCACCTGGAGTTCGGCACTCATGTCTCCGATTTCATCCAAAAATATCGTGCCCTGATCAGCGATTTCAAATCGTCCGGTTCTGGCACGATGGGCACCTGTGAATGCCCCTTTTTCATGGCCGAACAACTCGCTTTCCAGCAGTTCGCCTGGAATGGCACCACAATTGATAACCACCATGGGGCCGTTTCGCCGGACACTGTTCTGATGAATGGCCCGGGCAATCAGTTCCTTTCCGGTTCCGCTCTCTCCGGTTATCAGAACCGAGGCATCGGATTTTGCCACTTTCCGGGCTGTTTCCAGAACCTTTTCCAGTCCCTTGCTGACACCGGCGATACCGCCTCTGTCAAAGATCCGGGGCGTATCATCCAATTTTCGGATGGGGTTGAGCGTCTGGCTGGTTTCAATCATGGGAGAACCCATTATTTTAAAATCTTTTCAAGCTTGTCGGAGATTGCTTCGGCTGTGAAGGGTTTCACCACATAATTGGAAACACCGGCCTGGACCGCTTCAATGACATTCTGTTTCTGGGCTTCTGCTGTTACCATTAAAAAAGGGGTTTTTGCATACCGGGAATCTGCGCGCACTTTTTTTAACAATTCCAACCCGGTCATTTTGGGCATATTCCAGTCGGAGATGATCAGATCTATGGTCTGGTTTTCCAGAATTTCCATGGCGGTTGTTCCATCATCAGCTTCCACCAGATTCCGAAACCCCAGCTGCTTCAAAATATTTTTCAAAATACGGCGCATGGTTGCAAAATCGTCAATAATCAGAACCTTGATGGATGTGTCCATTGCCACATTTCCCTCCTTGTATGGATTAAAACCCCTTTGCTGTCTCTAAAAACAGATGCCAACTAAATTTTCCACCTCTGGTTTCAAAAAAACCATTGCGATTCTGGGTTCCCTTTCAGCCGATATCTTCAACCTGATTGTATTGCACAATATTTTTCAAATGGGAATAGGTTTCTACATCCATGGAATCAAAAACAATCCCGATACCATTGCGGGCCTGCCGGACCACCGTGGCCTTCATGACCAGTTCAATTTTCTCGCTGGTGCCGGTAAGCCGTATTTTTACAACACACCGGGTGCCCGGGGCAAACGGTGTGTCTGTGGTAACAAAAATCCCTTTCAGGCTCAGGTCTTTTGAACTGCCTTCCAATGGTACCTGTTTATCATCAATGTCCAGTATTACCTGAATATCAGTGGCAAAACCTACCCTGGTATGCCTTCGCCTGTCATCATGATGTGAAACGGTCATGGCAGCATCACTTCCTTGTATCCGTGTATTAGGGTTATGCCTGTCCTGTCAAATTACCATATTTTGTATCGGTGCTCAACCCATTAAAAATCATCTGGAAACTCCTGCTCGGAAACCCGCAGAAAAGCTTCCACCACCTGTGGATCAAACTGGGTACCCGAATTTTTGCGTATGATTTTCAGCACAAGACCTTTTTCCATCTTCTTGCGGTATGCACGGTCAGAGGCCATGGCATCATAGCAATCAGCCACAGACATTATTCTGGCCAGCATGGGGATGGCCTCGCCTTTGAGTCCGTCAGGATATCCTTTGCCGTCGAACCGTTCGTGGTGATGTCGAATGATCTCCATTTCCCGGTCCCATAACCCCAGTTTGCTGATGATATCAGCCCCGATAACCGGGTGCTCTTTTATTTTTTCATATTCTTCATCTGTAAGCCGTCCGGGTTTGAGCAAAATATCGTCTCTGATACCGATCTTGCCGATATCATGGAGACTGCCGGCAAAATTTATCACGTCCAGTTCTTCGTCAGAACAGCCCATTTCCTCTGCAATCATATGGGCATACCTGGCCACCCGTGTGGAATGCTTGCGCGTGTAAAGATCCCGGACCTCAAGGGCCGTAACAAATGCAAACAGGGTGGAAAACAAATTATCATAAATATTTTCATACAGGGCAATATTCTCTATGGCGGAAGCAGCCTTCTGGGTGATAAAATGCATGTAATAAATATCTTTTTCACTGAAAAACCGGTCTTCTTGAAAAATAAAAGCAGAGGCCACCCCGAAAATTTTATCCCGGATTTTCAAGGGAACCACCATAAAAGAGTTCACAGGTTCATCCAGCTGACTGATCTCTTTTGATTCCGACACCAGACAGGGATTTTCATCGGTCATAATACATTCTGTGATATAGGCTTTGGTTTTTTCAGGGATATCTTTTCCAAACCGGCTGACAATGGTATCACTGGTATAGTGTGAAGAAGATTCAGCCACCAGTACCAATGAAAGGTCCTGTTCTGAAAAAATATGGAAAAAGGCCCTGTCTGCCTTGAGCTCTTCCACCCCCAGATCCGCCACCTTGTTGAAAATACCATAACTTGAATCTATGGCTGAAAAATCTTCCATCACCCGATTCAACGTATTGACTTCTTCCACGCGTTTGATCAACTGATCATTTAATTCCTGGAGCCTGGCCTTTCGGGCCACTTCTTCCTTGAGGATCAAATTTTCCACAAACAGTTCACGTTCGCGCAAAATCCGCTTTAACGTTAACTCCATCTGTTCCAGATTCACCGGTTTTATGAGATAATCCACAACCCCGTTTTTCAGGGTCTGAATGGAATTTTCCAAAGAGGGATACCCGGTCATCACCACCACGGGAAGGGTGTTTTCAATCAGTCGTATTCTTTCAGCCAGCTCAAGACCATCCATCACCGGCATATTGATATCTGTGAAAATACAGGAGATATTGATTCGGTTGATAATCTCAAGGGCTTTTTCTCCGTTTTCAGCGGTATATACCTCATATCCCTTTTTTTGAAAATATCCTTCAGTGACCTCCCGGATGCCTTCTTCATCATCCACCACCAGGATCTTAATGGTATCGTCAATCATTGTATTGTATTATCAACCTGTTTATGGCTATCTGTTAATTTTTCCATAAATGTATATGAAAGCAATGGTTTTATCAATAAAAATTAAAATACCATACCCATCCAGTGAATAAAGAATATAATTCGAAAAATATAGAATAATTATTATAATTATTCTTGACACAGATAATAAATAAGAATATTTTACAGAAAATGTCCCCATAAACCCATATGAACGGATTCAGACTCCATGGACAAAACAGACTTGCAAATTCTGCAGATCCTTCAAAAAAAGGCACGCATTCCCAATGTTGAAGTGGCCAGAGCTGTTGGCATGGCACCGTCAGCTGTTCTGGAACGTATAAAGAAACTGGAGGCATCGGGTGTGATACAGGGGTATGAAGTCCGGCTCAACCCGGAAATGTTCGGGTGTGCCATGGTGGCATTTGTGCACATACAGGTTTCCGATCCTGCCTGTTTTTCCCGGACCGGCAGCACCCTGTCTGCCATTGACCAGGTCCAGGAGGTCCATTATCTGGCAGGCGGAGACTGTCTTGTGGCCAAACTCAGGGTGGCGGACATCACAGAGCTTGAAAATCTTTTACTCACCAGGATCAACAGTATAGAGGCTGTTGTGTCCACCCGGACACACATCGTGCTTTCAACCTTCAAAGAAAGTGCCAAAATCATGCTTGCACAGAGCCTCTGATACCCCGGCCATTTTTTCGTATCACGCAATATTAATCATATTTAAAGGTATAAGGAACATTTTTCATGCCCATGTCAGATTCCTTTTCAAAAAGACTCTCCCCGATTTTACCCGATATTGTCGACACCTTTGGCACCCCGTTTCATATCTATGATGAAACAGGCATCTGTGACACCTGCGATACCCTCAACACAGTTTTTGCGCCCATCGGGGGATTCAAGGAATACTTTGCAGTGAAAGCCCTGCCCAATCCACACATCATGAAAATTCTTTTCGAAAAAGGATTCGGATTCGACTGCAGTTCTGTTCCCGAGCTGGCCCTGTCCCGGAAAATCGGGGCAAAGGGAGACGATATCATGTTCACATCCAACAATACCAGCGCGGCCCAGTTTACAGAAGCCATGGACCATGGCGGATGCATCCTCAATCTCGATGACATCTCATTGATTTCAAAACTGCCGGCGGTCCCTGATGTGATCTGCTTCAGATACAATCCCGGCCCCAGGCGGTCGGGCAACCATATTATAGGCAATCCAGTGGAAGCCAAATACGGGGTCAGTCACGACCAGATCAAAAAAGCCTATGAAGCAGCCATACACATGGGGGTCAAACGGTTCGGCATCCACACCATGCTGGCCTCCAATGAACGCAATTTTGCCTACATGGTGGAAACCGCCGACATGCTGCTGGATATCGTCACAGAACTTTTTCAACACCTGGACATCCGTTTTGAATTCATCAACATCGGCGGCGGATTGGGCATCCCCTATTCCCCGAATGACCAGCTTTTTGATCTGGCTGCCATGGCCCGGGGCATCATGCAGTCCCTGGAAAAATTCAGGAAAAAAAACGGTTTCGTCCCCAGGCTGTACATGGAAAGCGGCCGCTATATCACCGGTCCCCATGGTGTTCTGATCACCAGCGTCATCAACCACAAGCATATTTACAGAGACTATGTGGGGGTGGATGCTTCCATGGCAGCCCTGATGCGGCCGGGAATGTATGGTGCCTACCACCATATCCATATCCATGGCAAAGAACACCTGCCGCCATCCAAAACGGTGGATGTGGTGGGGGCATTATGCGAGAACAATGACAAATTTGCCATCCAGCGGCAGCTGCCAGAAACCCGTGAAGGCGATATCCTGGTAATACACGATACAGGCGCCCACGGTCATTCCATGGGATTCAACTACAACGGCCATTTACGCCCCAAAGAACTTATGTTACAAAAGGATGGCAGTGTTGTTCTCATCCGGCGGGCCGAAACCATGGCAGATTATTTTGCCACCCTGGATTTTGTCCCGCAGGTCATGCCGGCAAATGCATCCTGAGACCCTGCCCTGTCTTTGAAACTGTTGTCCTGCGGCTGCCGGAAATTGAGCCATTTTCCGGCAGCCGCCCATTACCACAAAATCCCTTAAAAGGAGGCAGCATGTCTTATTGTATGGTCCTTGTCACCTGCGGCAATGAAACAGATGCCAGATCCCTGGCATCCCAGATAGTGCACAAAAAACTGGCTGCCTGTGTGCAGCTCAGTCCCGTGGTCAGTATCTTTACCTGGGACGGCCAGGTGCAGACGGAAAACGAAACCCGGCTGGTCATCAAAACCCGGACAGCGCTGTATCCGGATCTGGAGGCATTCATCCTGGAACACCACGACTATGCGGTTCCCCAGATCCTCCAGGTACCCATTGCAAAAGGCCTTCCCGCCTTTCTTGACTGGATTGATCAGACCACATGCCCATAAATTTACCCTGTACTTTGCATAAAAAGTATTTCATAATGGATTAAAATTCATGTGAAAGAAGGGCCTGCGGATCTGTTCTTTCATGTTTTGTTGTGCCCGGCAGGGCAGGAAAGCTGTTAGCTTTTAGCTGTTAGCTGTTAGCTTTTAGCTTTTAGCTGTTAGCTGGTAGCTGTTGGCTGTTGGCCGGCAGCCGGTAGTAACCAGCAGGGAAAAATTTGTAATTGTTTACTGCAGCTGATAACTGAGTACTGACGGCTTTCATATAGCTGACGGCTTTCATATAAAAGGAGACCGACATTGATGCATCTCAGGGACGTATGCCCGGAAAAACTATTGACCCCGGAAGAAAGCGTCAAAAAGATTAAAAACGGCAGCCGGGTGTTCATCGGCACCGGATGCGGTGAACCCCAGCGTCTGATAAAGGCCATGGTGGAAAACATCAGCACCCAGGATATCGTCATTTATCAGATGCTTTCTTCTTCTTTATCCAGATATATTCATGATGAAAAATTTTTGTCCCGGTTTTCCATCAAACTGTTCTTTATTTCGGTTCTCATGCGCCAGTCTGCCTTTGAAGGAAAAATTGACTATATCCCGGTCTACCTGTCCCAGATTCCCAAAATTTTCGAACACCGTGAAATAGGGCTGGATGTGGCCCTGATTCAGGTCTGCCCCCCGGACAAGCACGGGTATTGTTCCCTTGGTATCTCTGTGGACATCACCCTGTCAGGCATGAAGAACGCCGATATGGTCATCGCCCAGGTCAATCCCCAGATGCCCAGAACCTGGGGGGACTCAGTGGTGCATATCGACGAAATCGACTATCTGGTGGAATATGAAGAACCTTTGCTGGAGTCCTTGCCCAGCCAGAAGAACCAGCAGGTCATCGAACGTATCGGGCATTATGTGAACATGCTGGTGGATGACGGCGCCACCCTCCAGATCGGATTCGGTCACCTGCCCGATGCGGTGATGCCCTATCTTGCCGACAAAAAAGATCTGGGCATCCACACCCAGGTCATCACCGACGGCCTGCTTCCCCTGTTTAAAAAAAAAGTAATCACCAACCGCAGGAAAAACTATCTGCCTGACCGGGTGGTGGCTTCCTTGTGCATGGGCTCCAAAGCCCTGTATGAATACGTGGACAACAATCCCATGTTCTATTTCAAGTCATCGGAATTTGTCAACGACCCCAATGTCATTGCCAAAAATGACCGGCTGATATCCATCAGTTCCGCTCTGGAAGTGGATCTCACCGGCCAGGTGTGCACAGACTCCAAAGGCTATCTGTTTTACAGCGGCATTGGAGACCAGGTTGATTTCATCCGGGGATCCGCCATGTCCGAAGGGGGGTTTTCGATTATTATCATTCCCTCAACCGCCCAGAACGATGAAGTGTCGCGTATTGTTCCCCATTTGAGTGAAGGGGCCGGCGTAGCCACCACAAGAGGAGACATCGATATTATTGTCACCGAATACGGCATTGCGGAAATGCGGCGCAAAAGCATTTATCAGCGGGTCATGGAGCTGGCCCAGATCGCCCATCCCAAGTTCCGGAAAGAATTGATCGAAGAAGCCAAAAAACGCCATTATATTTTTCCGGACCAGGTGCCCCCCACCAGCCAGGACCTGATGTTTTTAGATTCCTACCACTATTCAATAAAACTTGCCAACGGCAAGGACATCAATTTTCGGCCCCTGCTGCCTTCGGATGAATTTGAATCCCGGCATTTTTACTATTCCCTTCAGGACGATTCCATTTACTACCGGTTTTTCAACAAACGCAAAGTGTTTTCACGGGAAATGCTCCAGCAGCAGTGGGCTGAAGTGGACTACCGCAGGAACATGACCTTGATCGGCCTGATGCAGGTGGGACAACGCAAACAGATCGTGGCCATCGGCTCCTATGCCGAAGCCACCGAAGATGCAGCAGAAGTAGCCTTTCTTGTAAAAGAGGAACTCCACGGCAAGGGCATCGGCTCTTTTTTACTGCAAGCTCTGGAAGGTATTGCAAAAGAAAACAATTACACCCGTTTCATTGCCACGGTGCTGGCGGAAAACCGCAAAATGCTCAAGGTTTTCCAGAAGCGGTATCCAGATGCCAAATTCATCCGCACCGGCAGCGGGGAAATTGAAGTGGAAATGCCCTTTGCCTGACACAGTTTTACGGGCTTCCTATCCCTTGTTTCTGGAGCTCAGCTCGGGAAAATCCCAGTAAAAATATTCCGTGATCTTTCCATGGTCAAAGGGTTCATGATCTGTTGTTCTGTCGGATTTGGAAACTTCCATTGCCCGCAGTTCAATGCGCCGGATCTTTCCGGAGATGGTCTTGGGAACTTCTGTGACAAACTCGATAATTCTGGGGATCTTGAATTTTGCCAGAATATTGGTGGTGTGCCTGAACAAATCCAGGGCCAGGTCCCGGTTCGGTTCAACCCCCTGGTTCAGGATAACATAGGCCTTGACCAGCTGATACCGATGTGGATCAGGGGCTCCGACAACAGCAGCTTCCGCCACGGCCGGATGTTCCACCAGGGCGCTTTCCACCTCAAAGGGGCCGATGCGGAAATCCGATGATTTGATCACATCATCGGCCCTGCCCACAAACCACCAGTAGCCGTCGGCATCAAAAGAAGCCCGGTCTCCGGTGTAGTAAAAATTATCCACAAACACGGCACTCATTTTTTCCGGATTGCCGATGTATTCATAAAACAACCCGATACCCCGCCAATTATCCAGCTTTACCACAATATGTCCCACGGTGTCCGGCATGGTAATTTCATTGCCTTCATCATCTGCCAGGGCCAGATCATACATAAAAATGGGTTTGCCGAATGACCCTGACCGCATGGTTTCCGCCATCCAGGGGGGATTGCCGATCATGGCGGTGGATTCTGTCTGCCCGTAAAAATCTCTGATCCGGGTACCGGTATGTTTTTTCCACCGGGTGATGACATCCGGGTTCAACGGTTCACCAGCTGATATGGACTGCCGCAGGCAGGAAAGGTCAATCCCCGACAGATCCGTATTCACAAACATCCGCCAGGCGGTGGGCGGTGCGCAAAAGGTGGTGACCCGGTTCTGCTCAAGGGTCTTGAGATAGAGCGCAGGCTCCAGGGTTTTGTAGGAAAAGGCGGTAACCGCGGCACCCACATTAAAGGGAACGAAAAAAGATGACCAGGACCATTTTGCCCAGCCCGGTGCACTCAGGTTATGGTGGATATCATCAGGCTGGGTGCCGATGATGACGGTGGTGGACAGATGGCCCACCGGATAGGACACTGCCGTGTGCCCCACCCGCTTGGGAAGGCCGGTGGTACCGGAGGTGAAAAAACAGAACAGAACATCCTCGGACCGGGTGTCGGCAGCCCGGGCATCAGTACGCTGGCTGCTGATGTCATCAAATCCGGTCCAGCCCGTTTTTTTACCCAGCACCAGTTTTATTTTTGGATGAATGCCGGTCTGTTCGGCTGCCTGGTCAATCAATTCTGCACTGGCTTCATCAGCCAGCACCACATCCGGCTTATAGGTTTCAAACCGGTATTCCAGTTCCCTGGGGGTCATGGTGGTAGCGGTGGGAACGGCAACGATACCGGCTTTGATACAGGCAAGGGATGCAAACCACATTTCCGGCACAACAGGTGCCATCATATACATGTTCTGTTTGTGGTTCACACCGTTTTCTGCAAGGAAATTCACCAGCTGATTGGCTTTCTGGATCATCTGCTGATAGGAAAACACTTTTTTGTCACCCGTATGGATATCCTGCCATATCAAAGCAGCCTTATCAGGGGTGTTTTTCACATGCAGATCTTCAAAAATCTGGCTGACCCAGTTAAAATGGGTGGGCATTGCCATGTTGTTCAACTTTGCAAAAAACGATCCGGCCCTGTCCTCTTTCTCCGTGTTGTCCGCCATCTGGTTGATCTGAATAACCTCTTGATAAAGCGCTTTCATCCGTTCAAACACTCCTTGCAATCTGATGTAATGTTCTGTATAGCATCACAACCTGGTCCATCCCGTAAGGTTGTGACAGATGTCATGGCTGCGGCGCAAAATAAACCCCGGCAAAACAGGCAGCCCATGGAAAAAAAAGGTCCCATCCTGGTACTGGCCCCTTTACAGGGATTTACTGATGTAACATTTAGAAATGTTTATGCCAAGCATTTTTCCGGCCTTGATGCATCCCTGGCCCCCTTTATTTCCACCATGGGACAGCAGCGGCTCAAACCATCACGGCTCCGGGATGTGGATCCGTGTCTCAACCAGCTTCTGCCGGTGACCCCCCAGATCCTGGGAAATGCGGCAGAAGACTTTGTCTTTCTGGCCAGGCGCCTGGCAGATATGGGGCATAATCTTGTCAACTGGAACCTGGGATGCCCCCACTCCAAGATCGCCAAAAAAAAACGTGGTTCCGGCCTGCTTTTGTTTCCGGAAAAGATTGATGCCCTGCTGGAACGGATAATCCCCGACATCCCCATGGCATTGTCCGTCAAAATCCGCCTGGGCCGCAAAAGCAGGGAGGAGATCCATGACCTCATAAAAATGTTCGACCGCCATGATCTGGACCATATCATCCTGCATCCCCGCACCGGCATTCAGATGTACCAGGGCACGGCCGATCATGATGCGTTCGAGGCCGCCATGGAAAAAAGCCGCCATACCTTTGTATATAACGGGGATATTACGGATACACATTCTTTTTTGACGGTGAAAAAACGGTTTGCCGGTATCAACCGGTTCATGATCGGCAGGGGCATCCTTGCCAACCCGTTTCTGCCCGAAGAGATCAAGGCTGTCCCTGCGGACCCGGACGAACGACTGGCAAGGCTGCAGGCTTTTCATGATGATCTTCTGGCTGCCTATAGCAGCATAATCTCAGGACCCGGGCATGTAACCGACCGCATGAAAGGATTCTGGAATTATCTGGGCACTTCCTTCAAAAACCACAAAAAACCGGTGAAAGCCATATTAAAATCCACGTCCATGTCCGCCTATACCGACAATGTGTCACAATTTTTTGCTGCGCAGCCTGTATTTGCTCCCTGACCCTGCAGTATGTGACACCGGCGCTGCATGCAGCGATCACTGCCTGGATTTCGGGGTTTTGTACCGCCGGACTCAGATACGGTTTGCCGCGGCAAATCCCTGGTGAACTGCATCAAAAGCAGTGCCCACCCTTGCGGCATCCCCTGCTGTTTCACAGGCGATACCCATGCTGCGTACGAGATCCTCAAGGGGATTGTGGGAGACGGATCCAGCCGCCACCACCACGGTATCCACAGCCAGTGCCTCAGATTTTCCGCCCCGGTCAAAGGTTACGCCCGTATCGGAAATGCCGGTCACCGTTGCCGATGTCATGGTTTCAATGCCGCACCTGCCCAGGTCCTGCAGCATTCCCCATTTGGTGGATTTGCCGATATCCTTTCCAATTTTGTCCATCATCTCAAAAACAAAGATACGGGTATTGCCAGCCACCGCCATTGTATAAAGGGTCTCGGGGTCTTCCGCCTGGTTGACCAGCAGAAACTTCACCACATCTGCGGGCATCGACCCTTTTTCAGCCAGAAACAGCGCGGTTTCCACCCCCACGGCATTACCCCCGATGACGGCCACCCGGTTTCCGACAGCCACCCGGTTTTCCAGCACATCCCATGCCTGTACCACGTGGGGCAGGTCTATGCCGGGAACAGGTGGTTTCACCGGTACGGCACCAGTGGCCAGGATCACGGCATCGGGTGCATTTTCCCGGATCACTGTCTGGTCCACCTTGGAATTGAGAACCACCGGTATTTTTTCCAGGGTCAGCTGGTTTGCCAGGTCTCCGGCAAACCCGGCGAACTCTTCTCTGCCCGGCGGGGCTGCAGCCAGATGCAGCTGTCCTCCCAGGCGGCCGCTTTTTTCATGCAGCACCACCCGGTGCCCCCGGCGGTGTGCTGTCAAGGCCGCCGTCATGCCGGCAGGCCCGCCGCCAACCACCAGTATGTTTTTTGGAGAAGATGTCTTTTTCACAACCCGGGTGCTTTCATGCCCGGCCAGGGGGTTGCACAGACATTCCACCTGCTTGAGCTTGAACAGATTGTCAAAACATCCCTGGGCACAGGCTATGCAGTGCACAATTTCATTTTCCCGGCCCTGTTTTGCCTTTCGGGGCAGCATGGGGTCGGCAATCAGGCTTCTGCCCATGGCCACCATGTCGCAATGACCTTTTGCCAGAAGGTTTCTTGCGGTGTCAGGATCATTGATGCGGTGAGAAGCGATCACCGGTATATCCACCTGTTCTTTGATGCCGGCAGCCAGATAGGAAAAGGCACCCCTGGGCACCTGGGCCACGATTTGGGGAACCCGGGCCTCATGCCAGCCCACATTGATACACAGGGCATCCACAGGTCCTTGTGCCAGCGCTTTGGCATAGGTTTTCAGCTCTTCTCTGGTATTGCCGCCCGGCATGAAATCATTGCCGTTCATGCGCACGATCAAGGGAAACTCTATTCCCACAGCCTCTCTGACCGCGTCCATCACCTGGAGGCCGAACCGCATCCTGTTTTCCAAACTGCCACCGTATGCATCCGTCCTGTGATTGGTCAACGGTGATAAAAACTCACTGATGAGATACCCGGTACCGCTGAGGATTTCCACGGCATCAAACCCGGCCTGCTTCACCCGCAGGGCTGCCCTGGCAAACCGTTCAATGGTCTGTTCAATTTCCTGGATGCTCATTTCCTTAGGCACTTCTTTGGTCAGGCGGGAGGCGATGGCGGACGGTGCCACCGGCTGTTTTCCCTCCAGAAAAAAGGAAAAATTATACCGGCCTGCATGGTTGAGCTGCACCGCCCCTTTGGAGCCGTTATCTTTGATGGCGGATGCAAGACGGGACAGGCCCGGTATGAACCGGTCATCGTGGGCACCGATATTCTGGGTGTTTCCGGAAAGTTCATCCACTGTGGCAAATCCCACACAGATCAAACCGGCGCCGCCTCTGGCCCGCAATGCATAAAAGTCTACGATCGGGTCGGTGACCTCATAATCCACCCCCATACCCAGGTGCATGGCAGGCAGATATATTCTGTTATCCAGGGTCAGCGTATTTATGGCAATGGGTTCAAACAGGGGATCTTTCATCTTCTCTCCATTCATTGGGTTCATCAGTATCAGGATTCACAAAATCATCCCATTTAAACACCCTTCTCCCGGGTTGTCACTCTTTTTTGTCCAAAAATGACGGCGGCGTGGTGTGTATTTCAGATGAGGAACTCTTTTCAGTCTCTGTATTTTTTTTGTCTGTCACCTGACAGGCATTGCGCATTCAGGTGGAAATTCCCATTTTCGGCAGCACATAGATCTGCAGCAGCAGATAAATTCCGATAAATCCTATAATCAAAAGCATCTCTTTCATGTGGCATCTCCTTGAAAAGTGTTTCCATGATAATAAGCACAAAACCCTGTTGATTCAACCCCGCGGATAAAATGCGCTGCACACCTCCAGGGAGGTCTCAGGACAGAGTGCTGCAGAGCAGGGACGGAAATCTGGTATGCCTGTGGCAAATATCCAGGGGTATCAGTAAGGGTTGTGCTGGAAAGAACAAATTGATATAATAGATACATTACCAATATCTGCCCCGCATATACATTCACAAGGAGACGTACCGTGCCGATTTTTGAATACCAGTGTGACACCTGCAAACATGTGTTTGAAAAACTTGTGTTTGCAGGAGATACACCTGACATCACCTGTCCTGCATGCCACAGCCATGACATCACCAAAAAAATGAGTGCTGTAAGCTTTATGGGCAAAAGTATGGGCACCTGTGCTGCAGATGCCCCAAAAGGTTTTTCATGAGCAAGTTAATGCAAGGACGGCCGTGTGCCGTCCAGGCTGTATCTTCCAGGCCTTGCTGTGGTACACTTCAAAATAAGCTTGCATAACATGGATATGTGTTTACAATAAACACATATTTGCAGCTTTGATGCGTTTTGATAAACCATTTTTTGATAATTACTACTATGATTGGAGACACCCCCATGATTAAAAAACCCCAGAACATTTTGTTTGCCTCAGACCTTTCAGTGGATATGAAACAGGTTTTTGAACATGCCGTTGCCATGGCCACCTATTGCGATGCCGATCTGATCGTCCTTCATGTCATGGAAGAAGCCAGCCCTTCAGCAGAAAAACAGGTAAAAATGGCATTCGGCGAAAGCCTGTACAGGGATATCAAAGCCAAACACAAATCCGGTGCCAGGGACCTGCTCATCGGTAAAAATGTGGATGCCCTGCGGATCCGCCAGGCCATTGCCGGATTTTTCGAAGACAAAGAAAATGCCCCGTCCCATGCCGACTCCCCCATCAAAAAAATCCTGGTGGCCGAAGGCCGCTCCATTGCAGATGAGATTGTATCCGCAGCTGTTGAAGAAGACTGCTCTTTCATCGTCATGGGTTGCAGACAGCAGGGTCTGCTGGCGCAGACCATGGGTGACAAACTGGTACGCAAGGTATTGAAGCGGACCTCTGTTCCTGTATTTGTGGTGCCCCGGGCCAACGCATAAGATCAGGATGAGCTGTCATTTTTCATATCTTCCCGGCCCCTGAAAAACGTAACCGGTATGCCAATGGCGGCCATACCGGTGCCTGCGGCCATGACATGCTTGAATCCTGCCATGAATGCAGGTGCCATGGCAGGAGCATATCCATCCGCCCCGTGTCCCTGAAGGCTGATGAAGCTGGAAAAGATGGCACCTGCCACCGCCACACCGAAAACCATGCCAAGGTTCCGGGCCGTGGCTGTGGCACCGGAGGCAATACCCCGCTGGTGGGCCGGCACAGCACCCATAATGGCGGTGTTGTTCGGGGAAACAAACAAAGCCGTGCCGATACCGGCCAGGGCAATGCGCCAGACAACGGCAAAAATCCCCATATCAGGGTGTGAGAACATCAGAAAAAACAAAGACAGGGCCATGAGAAACATGCCCATGGTGCACAAAATCCTCGATCCCAGCCGGTCCGCCAGGATGCCGGATATGGGGGAAATCACCAGTAAAAACAAAAACGGCACGATCATCAGGGTTCCTGTTCTGGAAGCGGAAAACCCACAGGGATATGTCAGAAAAAAAGGCATCATGAATACCAGCACAAAAAGGCAGGCAAAAAGAATGCCTGAAGAAATCAACGGCAGTGTAAACAACCGGATCTTCAAAAGCGCCAGATCAAAGAGAGGATACGCAACGCGTTTTTCATTGTGCACAAATGCCAGAGCACACACCGCACCCGCCATCAGAAACAGACCTGATGGCATGGACATAAATCCCCAGTCCGGGGAGCGCACCAGGGCCACAATCAGACAGGTGAGCATGATCACCAGCAGCAGACTGCCGGTTTTGTCCAGAGGCTCTCTGCTTCCTTTACCGCCGGGCAGCCCCCTGAGCACAACCATCCCTGCCAGCATTGCCGATATCCCGATGGGTACATTGATATAAAAAATCAGGCGCCAGGAAAAATATTCCAGGATCATCCCCCCTGCCAAAGGCCCCAGCGTTAGTCCTGCAGCCACCACCGCACCCAGCATGCCCAAGGCCCTGCCCCTTTGCTCTGGCACAAATGCATCCACCACCAGGGCCGGGGAGCAGGCCATGAGCATGGATGCACCAATCCCCTGGACCGCCCTGGCAGCAACCAAGCCCTGTGGTGTCATGGCATTGCCGCATAAAAAAGACCCCAGGGTAAATACCAGAAATCCTGCCACATATACCATCCGGCGGCCTTTGATATCCGACAGCCTGCCGAATGTGAGAAGCAGAGAAGACACGGTGAGCAGGTAGATCACCACCACCCATTGCACGGTTTTTACATCCGATGCCAAATCTTCCATAATGTAGGGCAATGCCACATTGACAATGCTCGAATCCAAAGTGGACATGAAAATCGACACCCCCACCAGGAAAAACACCCGCCATTTTTTATCACCCATGACCATATGCTTTGTATTCCATTCTTTTTATACCGCCAAGAATATGGTATAACTGACCGGTAAACAAGAAAAATTACAAAGGAGTTTCATGGCAGCCATTAATGATGTGGTATTGATTTACCTGGAAGACAGCCCTGTATCTTTTGCCAGGGTTGAAAATATTTTGCCCGACCATAAAAAAGACTGGTTTCAGATCAAGCTTCTGATGCTCCAGATCCCGTTGCAGGTCGTCACCTGGATTCTCAAAGATATTTATATCAATGGCGAAGAATTTCAGATGAACGGCAAGAAAATGCGGCTGGAACCCATAAAAGCCCCGGCAGAAGAACCAGCCGTTTTTAATGGCGGCAAAAAGAATACCCAAGAACACCCTTTACCCGATGCAGACACCCCGAAACAAAACCGGGAGAAGGGCAAAATCATTTCCTTTGCTGATCTGAAGAAAAAAAACCATGGACAAGATCCGGGCTGACATTATTTCCGCATCCAGGCGGACGGATATCCCGGCGTGGTATACCCCCTGGTTCATGGAGCATATCCGGCAGAAAAATTTTGTGGTCACCAACCCGTTCAACCGCAAGGCCAGGCAGGTGGCGGTTCATGCTGAAAACACCCACAGCATTGTTTTCTGGTCCAAGAATTTCGGTCCGTTCCTGGATTATGGCGCCCACACCATCCTGGCAGATATGGGGTTCAACCTGTTTTTCAATTTTACCATCAACTCCCGTTCAGATCTGCTGGAACCGGGCCTGCCTGATTTGGGCACCCGGCTTGACCAGGCAAAATTTCTTGCACACCGTTTTGGTCCGCAAACGGTTGCCTGGCGGTTTGATCCGGTTTGCTTCTACACGAAAGATGACCTTCCCATTGAAAACAATCTGGATGATTTTATGTACATCGCCCATGCCATGGCAGGTTTTGGCATCACAACCTGTGTGACCAGTTTTTATGATGCCTACCGCAAAGTTACTACACGCACACGTCATCTGGCTAAGACCGGCAAACCTTTCATCCGTTTCATTGAACCCGGGTTTGAAGATAAAAAGCATCTGATCCGAAAAATGGCAGCCCGGCTGGCAGAAAAACAGATTCAATTGCACCTGTGCTGTGAGGCCGATCTGTATCAAGCCCTTGCACCAGCCTGCACGAATCTCTTTGAAAATGCCTGTATCAACGGGCCGCTGCTGAAAAAAATCTTCGGGGGAGATCCTGAAATGCGGCGCGATTTCGGACAGCGCACAAAAAAAGGATGCAGATGCACCATTGCCACTGATATCGGATCATACCAGGACCATCCCTGTCATCACAACTGTCTGTTCTGCTATGCAAACACAGGCCGGGATACCCGAATCAGACACGGTGATTTTCAATGAAAATAGGCCCTGTTACCATTCCGGGAAGAACCTTTCTGGCACCCCTTGCCGGTATTACCAACCTGCCGTTCAGACAGCTTGTAAAAGAATGCGGATGTGCCGTGGTCTGCACTGAAATGGTCAGTGCCAAAGGCCTTTTTTACAATTCTGAAAAAACCGGTACCCTGCTGCGGTCAAACCAGGCAGAAAAACCTTTGTCTGTCCAGATTTTTGGAACGGAACCCGATATAATGGCCAGGGCCGCAGCCACCATTGAAGCCATGGGAGTGGCAGATATTCTTGATATCAACTTTGGGTGCAGTGTCAAAAAAATTGTCAAACAGGGTGCCGGCGCTGCATTGATGCAGGATATGGCAAACAGCCGGGCTATTTTACAGGCGGTGCGAAAAGCCACCACCCTTGCGTTTACCATCAAAATCAGATCCGGATGGGACCGATCGGGTGCCCAGGCCATACACCTGGCCCAAATCGCCCAGCAGGAAGGCGTAGATGCCGTTACCCTGCATCCGCGTACTGCGTCCCAGGGGTTTACAGGGGCTGCAGACTGGGATCTCATCAGGCAGCTCAAGGAAAAAATATCCATCCCGGTTATCGGCAACGGAGATATTCAGTCAGTTGCGGATGCCGTGGATATGATGGATCAGACCGGCTGCGACGCCGTCATGATCGGACGGGCCGCCATGACCAACCCCTTTATCCTGCACCAGGTGGAATCGTTTCTGGACCATGGAAGCTTTCAGGCAGTCGGCATAACCGACATCTTCCGTAAAATGGAGCAGCTCATCTGCCTGTATGCAGCGCATTTTGGAGAAGAACCCGCCTGCAGAATGCTCCGGGGAAGACTTCCCTGGTTTGTCAAAGGCATGCCCGGATGTGCGACTTTCAGAAGGGATTTATCACAGATCCCTGCAACAGCAGCGGCCCTGGCATTGATCCAGGATTATGAATATCGCCTCACCAGGTACGTCTGAGTTGCATCAGCGAAAAACAACCCGAAAAGGCTTGACAAAGGCGGAAAAAAACAGGATATATACGGTGAACTTTGAAAAGTTGCCAGTATTCGGAATTTTTCCGAAGCCGAAACAGTATAAAAAAATATAAAAAATCGAAATCTTACGAATATCAGACCATCGCCATGGTCAAAACAACGACAATACTAAGGAGAGTATGACTTAAATGAATGATTTTTTACAAAGCCTTCGCAACGGACAGGCGGACAAACCACGGACCCCTAAAACACGCAAGAACTATGACAATTCCTATCAATACAGCAACAATCCCAGATTTCCTTCCTATGGCAACGGCTATCAGAACACCAGAAATCCGAACATGAAGCGGCAGCCCATGCCGGCGGGTCCCATGGGGAACCAGATGCCACAGGAAGATCCCGGCATGACCATGCTGGCAGATGCCATTGAAAACCTGACCAACCATGTTGAAATCCTGGTGAAAAACCAGGAATATCTTACAACAATCCAGGAACGGACAGCAGATATGATGGAACGTCAGGCGTTTGCCATTGAACGCATCGTGACCCATCTGAGTCTGGATTCTGCAGCACAGACCGATACCCCTGCAGCATATGAAAATTTTGACGAGACCTCACAGGAATCACAAAAATTTGTGGATACTGTCCAGGCTGATCCATACCGGTCAGCAGATGCCATGGATCAGCCCGCACCCCGAAAAGACAGACAAAAGGCTGACGCTGATTTTTTTCCGGAAAATATCCTGACACCCGCTGATCCGGAACAAACAACCAAACGCCGGGTCATCAGAAAACGCAAAAAAGCGGCACCAGCCACCAAAACAACGTCTGCCGCCTCAACCAATACTGCCCTGCTTCCCAGAGAAGAAGTGATGAATATCATCCAGACCATGCGAAAACAGAATGCCACCTATGACCAGATTGCCAAACATCTGGTGGGACTTGGACAGCCGACATTCTCCGGTCGCGGGGAATGGCATGCACAGACTATCCATAGACTGTGCAGCAAAAAATAAATATCGGTCAGACAGGATCAGGTTACAATGACAGGCATCGAAAAAAGCGCTGTCTTTTTTCGATGCCTTACGGCTTGTGCCTTTCCATATAGGCATTCCACTCCCAAGGCAGAAGCTGCTGTTTTTTGGTATTACAGGCTTTGCAGCAGGGAACCAGATTGAATCTTTCAGACCTGCCCCCCCGGGAAAGCGGAATAACATGGTCCATTGTCAGTTCTCCGGGTAAAAAAGGCTTTGCGCAATAATGGCAGACACCTCTGGCCAGCCTGCGTTTCCACCACTGGCTGTTGCGCAGGTTCCTGGCTTTGGCCCTTTCTTTTTTCAGAACGGCATCATCCACCAATAAAATCGGGGGGTCTGTATCGGGTGGTTCCATCATCCCTTAATATCCGAATTCGTTCAGCATACGCTGGTTGCTCACCCAGTCTTTGGTCACCTTGACAAAGAGCTTCAGCAGCACCCGGGTTCCCAGCATTTTTTCCATATCGATTCTGGCCTGGTAACCGATACGCGACAGCATGGCCCCTTTTTTACCAATGATAATCCCTTTTTGTGAACTGCGTACCACATGGATGCTGGCATGAATGACGATCAGTTTTTTTTCCACATCAAAGGCATCCACAGTCACGGCGGAAGAATAGGGAATTTCCATTCCGGTGAGGCGAAACACCTTTTCCCGGATAATCTCTTTCACCAGAAATTTTTCCGATACATCAGTAAAAACGTCTTCAGGATACAGCCTGGGACCTGACGGGAGATTTTTCTCCACCTCTTCAACGAGCTGTGTCACCTGGATGTTCTGTGCGGCCGATATTGGTATCACTGCCGTAAAGTCAAACACAGGAGAAAAGGTTTCCACAAGCGTGAACACATCCTGTTTTTTGGCGATATCAATTTTATTCAATACCAGGAGGACAGGTTTCTTTGCCTGGTGCAATTGTGCGATAATCTGTTTTTCGGCTGAAAAATTGCGGGAAGACGCATCCACCATGAACACAACCAGGTCCACATCCGCCACTGCCTGAAGGGCCTGGTCCACGATACGCTTGTTGAGCAGGCTGGTGCTCCTGTGTATTCCGGGTGTATCCACGAAAATTATCTGGGACCCGGGTCTGTTCACTATTCCCAGAATCCGGTCCCGGGTGGTCTGGGGTTTTTTGGAGGTGATGGAAATCTTCTGGCCCAGTATCCGGTTCAACAGGGTTGACTTGCCGGCATTGGGTGCGCCGATGATGGCGACAAACCCGGATCGCATATCTTCTTTCATGGTCATCCTTTCTGGTCGTACCATTCCATCAGGCTGGTTATTTCCGCCAACACCGTTTCCCGTCCCAGCCGGGTTTTGGCTGAGAAAAGAATCACCGCGTTTCTGTCACGGTTCAATTGCGAACAGATGGCTGCAACCCGCTTTTGCTGCTGTGTTTTGGACAACTTATCCGCTTTGGTCAGCACCACCAGATAGGGCACCCTGTGGGATTCCAGCCAGTCAGCCAGTGCAGACTCCTCCTGCCCGGGATCCCGGCGGATATCTATAATCAACACCAGGCCCAGAAGATTGCTACGGCCGGCCAGGTATGTTTCCACCATGGGCTGCCATGTGGCCCGGATCTTTTTGGATACCTTGGCGTAGCCGTACCCGGGCAGATCCACAAAAGACAGATTCCCGTTCACCAGAAAAAAATTGATCAGCTGTGTGCATCCCGGCTTTGAACTGGTCTTGACCATATCCCTTCTCTGGATCAACGTGTTGATCAAGGAACTTTTCCCCACATTGGACCGGCCGGCAAAGGCGATTTCAGCAGCATCATACGCCGGATACTGATCCGGTTTCACTGCGCTTTTGACAAACTGGACATCCAGGATCTTCATGATCTTTTCTGCAAATAGGCTGCCATGCGGTCCATGCCCCGGGTCAGATTTTCCATGGAATTGGCATAGGAAAACCGCAGATACCCTTCCCCGTTGGCACCGAAATCAATGCCCGGTGTCACCCCGATGTGCGCTTTTTCCAGAATATCAAAGGCCAGGGCATAGGAATCTGTGGAGATATGTTTCACATTGGCAAATATGTAAAATGCTCCGGTGGGAGGCACTGCGACCCCAAGTCCCATGTCCGTAAGCCGATCCAGCATATACAGCCGGCGCTTGTTATAGACCTCTCGCATGTGCTGTGTTTCCCTGTGGGCCTCCTTGAGGGCGGCAACCCCTGCCAGCTGGACCACGGAATTGGCACAGATGAAAAAATTCTGCTGGAGCACCTGCAATGCCCTGACAAAGGCAGGGGGGGAAATCAGATATCCCAGGCGCAGGCCGGTCATGGCAAAAAGTTTGGAAAACCCGTTGAGCACAAAAGCGTTGGATGTGAACTCCAGGATGGAATGTTCCTGTCCTTCGTACACAAGACCATGGTAAATCTCATCGGAAATAATACACAGGCCATGCTTTTTTGCAATTGCCACAATCTGCTGCATCCGTTCCTTCGGGATTACATTACCGGTGGGGTTGGATGGCGAATTAATAAAGATGGCCTTTGTTCTGGGCGTGATCTTTGCCGCAATGGCATCCGGGGTAAAAACAAACCCCTGATCTTCAAACACAGGCACGGTGACTGGTACACCCTGGACATAATGGATAAAATTGGCATAACAGGCATAATGGGGATCGGAAATAATGATTTCATCTCCTGGATTCACCAGGACGGAAAACATGAGCAGCATGGCAGGAGATGTGCCTGAAGTCACCAGGATCCGGCCCGGATCCACAGTGGTGCCATAGGTATCTTTATGGTATCTGGCAATGGCTTCCCGCAGCCGGATATCCCCAAGGCTGTGGGTATAGGAGGTGGCATGACAGTCCAGGGCTGCCCTGGCAGCCTGGTTCACACATTCGGGCACATCAAAGTCAGGCTCTCCGATTTCCATATGAATGACATCAATGCCGGCCGCTTCCATCTGGTGGATCTTTTCCAGTACATCCATCACAATAAAAGGGGTGATATTTTCACATCTGCGGGCTGGTTTCATACTACAACACCTTGTTTAGGGGATATTCAATGATGCCTTCCGCCCCTTCTTTGAGCAGCTGGGGAATCAGGTCCCGGACATATTTTGTATCAATAATGCTTTCCACCGAAAACCAGTCAGACTGATACAAAGAGGCAATGGTGGGGGCATTGAGGCTGGGCAGAAGAGAAACAATCTTTGCAATCTTGTTTTCAGGCACATTCATTTTAATGCCCACCATTGTGTTTGCCACAAGCGCCCCCTGGAGCAGCTGGGCGATCTGCTGGATCTTTTCTCTTTTGCGGGTATCCTGCCAGGCGGTTTTATTGGCAATGAGCTGGGTGTTGGTTGCCATGATTTCATGGATCACCCTGAGGTTATGGGCCCGGATGGTGCTTTCGGTTTCGGTGATCTCCACAATGGCATCAGCCAAACCGGATACAATTTTGGCTTCAGTGGCACCCCAGGAAAATTTCACCGTCACATTGATATTGTGCTCCTTGAAAAACCGTTTGGTGAATTTGACCAGCTCCGTTGAAATGGTCATTCCCTCGAGGTCTTTAATTTCCTGTACCGGGGAATCACCGGCCACGGCAATAACCCACCTGGCCGGCCGGGCACTCACTTTGGAATACACAAGATCCGTTACCACATGCACATCGGATTCATGTTCCGCCACCCAGTCAAGGCCGGTGAGTCCGGCATCAATAACACCGCTTTCCACATTGATGGACATCTCCTGGGCCCGGCACAGGGCGCATTCGATACTGTCATCATCAATATCGGGAAAATAGCTTCGGCCCTCCACATTTATCTTCCATCCCGACCTTCTGAACAGTTCAATTGTGGCATTCTGCAGGCTTCCTTTGGGGATGCCCAGTTTAATTATCTTTTGCATTATCTGTATACCTTTTCGGGATCAAACACCTTTTGGTCAATTGTTTTCAGTTCACCGCCCTGCACTGCTCTGAAAAAACAGCTTTTATACCCCTTGTGACAGGCAGCACCACCCACCTGTTCCACCTTGAGTACCAGGGTGTCCAGATCGCAGTCCACCAGGATCTCGTGCACATGCTGGACATGGCCGGAAGTTTCCCCCTTTACCCACAACGTCCTGCGTGAGCGGCTGTAGTAGGTGGCCTTTTTTGTCTGCACCGTCCGTTCAAACGCTTCCTGGTTCATATAGGCCAGCATCAGAACTTCTGCGGTTTTCATATCCTGGACAATGGCGGGAATCAATCCCCCGGTCTTTTCAAAATCAAGCTGGATCATGGCAACTCTTTTATGTATTATTTTTCAATCCGGGCTTTAAAACCCTTATATGTAACCGCAACTGATCAAAAAGTCAATTTGTAAAAAAATGCACTGGATATTTGCCATAATGAATTGTGTATGAGGAAGCCCCTGGCAAGGAGCCTCTGGAGATGTGCTGTGACCGGACCGTCAGAGCCGGAGGGGGACTGGTCGCATATGTTGGGATGGCACCCTGATAATGCAGGAGCGGTGCGCGAACCGCCCCTTCTGCGCTCATGTAAACAGGCCCACGGAGGATCTCGGGCCGGGCGCAGCGCACCTCCAGAGGCGGCCTGGAACCAGGACACTGCATGGGACGATGCAAAAACTGATGCACCTGCGGCAAATATACAGAGGATGCTTTAATCTATTGCCTTATGGGGGTCAATCTGATAATAAGCACCTGATAATAAACCAATATAAACCCTTGTTTTCAACTTACCACCATGACAACTAAAAAATCCCGATCCGATATTTTAAAAAAACGCGGCACAAAAGAAAGAAATCTGGCTTTTTCCCTGCTCAAATGGGGAATTTTTTCGGTTTTTATATTGTTTCTGCTGGGCTGTGGCGGACTGTTCGGACTCTATGTGTATCTGAGCCAGGATCTGCCCAAAATCAACTCCTTGGAGGATTACAGGCCTGCCACCGTTACCAGCGTATTTTCCGATGACGGTCGGAAAATTGGAGAGTTCTACAAGGAACGCAGGATTGTCATTGCTTTGTCCGAGATGCCCCAAAACCTGATCAATGCCTTTTTGGCGGCTGAAGATTCCCGGTTCCGTGAACATCCCGGGATTGATATCCAATCCATTTTCAGGGCTTTTATCAAAAACTTCCAGGCCGGTGCCATTACCCAGGGAGGAAGCACCATCACCCAGCAGGTGACCAAATCCTTTCTGCTGACTCCGGAGCGAACCTATGAGCGCAAACTCAAGGAAGCCATCCTGGCATACCGCATAGAAAAAAAATTCTCCAAGGATGAAATTTTATTTCTCTATATGAATCAGATTTACCTGGGCCATGGTGCACACGGGGTGGAAGCCGCTGCAGAAAATTATTTCGGCAAGCATGCAAAGGATTTAAACCTGGCTGAATGTGCCATGCTGGCAGGACTTCCCCAGGCCCCCAGCCGGTATTCTCCATTCCATTTCCCGGACCGGGCAAAGCAGCGCCAGATTTATACGCTGAACCGGATGAAAGAAGAGGGCATGATATCCAACATGGCGGTTACAGAAGCCATTGATAGGGAACTGGACATCAAGCCGCGGAAAAACTGGTTTATTGAAAGGGTACCCTATTATACCGAACATGTCAGGCGGTATGTGGAAAAACAATATGGAGAAGATGCCCTGTATAACCAGGGGCTTCAGATACACACCGCCGTCAATATCGAGCTTCAGAAAATAGGCCGGGAAGCCGTCAGAAAAGGCCTTATGGATCTGGACCGGCGCATGGGATACCGGGGCCCGTTGAAAAACATAACCGCCCTGCAGGTGGAAAGTTTCTGCAGCGATGAAGCAAAAAAAATATCCGGCAGTATGCTTGAAAAAGAAGTTATTTATACCGGTGTGGTGCTGGATGTGGATGATGAAAACAAAGTGACCAGGGTCCGGGTAGGGGATTTTCTGGGCATCATCCCCCTCAAAACAATGACCTGGGCGCGCCGTCCCGACCCGGATGTGGCGTATTATGAATCCGGTATTAGAAACCCCTCCCAGGTGTTCACACCCGGGGATGTGATTCAGGTGCAGGTCGTCAATGACATAGAACAGGAAAAAGAATATGAATTCATCCTGTTCCAGGAACCCATTGCCCAGGCAGCACTTTTGAGCATTGAAGCGGAAACCGGCCATGTAAAAGCCATGATCGGCGGACGGGATTACAAAAACAGCCAGTTCAACAGGGCCTACCAGTCCCGAAGGCAGCCGGGTTCCGCATTCAAGCCCATCATATATGCCGCGGCCCTTGACAAAGGATATACCCCTGCGACGGTCATCATAGATTCTCCAGTGGTGTACGAAGATTTGTCGCGGGACTTTGTCTGGAAGCCCCAGAACTACAAGGAACAATTCTACGGACCCACCCTTTTCAGGGAAGCCCTTGTCCACTCCCGGAATGTGGTCACCATTAAAATCCTCCAGGACATCGGTATCACCTATGCCATTGACTACGCCCGGAAACTGGGCATCACCTCGGACATCAGCCAGGATTTGTCCATTGCCCTGGGGTCATCCGGTGTATCCTTGCTGGAACTTGTCAATGCCTATGCCGTATTTTCCAATCTCGGTTATCTCATTGAACCGGTTTTTATCACCAAAATTTATGACAGAAGCGGCAACCTGCTGGAAACCTCCAAACTGATCCGAAAAAAAGTCATTGACATGAATACCGCCTATATCATGACCAATATCATGGAAAGCGTGGTGCAATCGGGTACCGGACAGCGGATCAAGGCTTTGAAACGGCCTGTGGCAGGAAAAACCGGCACCACCAACAACCTTTTTGACGCCTGGTTTCTGGGATATACCCCCAGATATACCACTGGTGTCTGGGTGGGAATGGACCAGGAAGCATCCCTGGGCAAGGGAGAAACCGGTTCCAGAACGGCCAGTCCCATCTGGCTGGATTTCATGCAGCAGGCACTGGAAGGAAAACCCGCCAGAACCTTCACCGTTCCGGAAGGAATCGTATTTGCCAAAATTGATGCCAAAACCGGGTTACTGCCCATCAGAGAATCAGAAAAAACCATTTTCGAATGTTTTAAAGAAGGCACCCTCCCTACGGAACATACCCCTAAACCAGATGCCGCGTCAGGGACAGACGATCTTTTCAAGCAGGGGATTTAAAGATATCCACCTGGTCCGGTCCCATGGCCGGATCAGGTGCAATATCAAAATCACACCAGGGAAATGCTGCCTTCAGGCGATATAGATTTTTGTTTTTATCCCCCCTGAGACGGGATTCAACATGCGGATGAACCGATAATGTCATCCGCACCGGTGTCCTGTCATCCCCCAGTGCCTGGATTTTTTTTATGACCGTGTAATACATGTTACGGGAAAAAACCAGGTGGCCAAAGGCCGGGTGCCGGGGACCGGCAATCACATCAGGGTCATGGATGCCCGATGTCTGAAGCCCCATGCGGATTACAGCAACCCCTGCCCGGGTAAACTCATGATACATCCCGCAGGTTATTTCCACTGCCCGCTCCAGGGTCAACGGCTGGTATTCTCCTTTTTCATACCATCTGGCCAACGGGGTGTTTTTGAAGACAAGTACCGGATAAATTCGTGCCGTAAGCGGCTTTACACCTGCCAGAATACGTGCTGTGCGCATCATGCTGTCCTGTGTTTCACCGGGAAGCCCCACCATGACCTGGACCCCTGTTCCCAATCCCCTGTTTTTGAGCAGGCTGACTGCCTGGCAGGTATCATGGCTGGTATGTCCTCGGTTCACCCGGGTCAGGACATGGTCATTCATGGTCTGTACCCCCAGTTCCACCAGGCAGACCGGATAAGACCGGAGCAGGTCCAGGCGGTCCCTGGTCACTGTATCAGGCCTGGTGGAAAATCGGATACCCTGGATATCGCCGCTGTCCACAAAGGGTTTTACCGCTTCCATAAGACGTATAATCCGGCAAGGAGAAAGGCCCAGAAAATTACCACCAAAAAATGCCAGCTCCACCCGTGATCTTGTGCCTTTCCATGCCAGATATTGCCGGATAACAGCAGCCACCCTGCCGGTATCCGGCACGGGCGATGTTTCTTTGGTAATGGCTGTCTGGTTACAGAAGGCACACTGGTGGGGACATCCTGAATGGGGAATGAAAACGGGGATAACCAGGAGAGAACCCATGTGCTTACTTTTTTTTCAGCAGCGTGAGGGCTTTTCTGGCAGCATCCTGTTCTGCCGCTTTTTTGGTTTTCCCGAAACCCTCTGCTGAAACATGGGCCAGCTGCAGACTGATTTCAAAGGTTTTATCATGATCCGGACCGATTTCCCGGGTAACCGTATAGACGGGAGTGGTGCCGAATATCTCCTGGGCATCTTCCTGAAGACTGCTTTTATAATCAAAGGTCACATCACAGGACAATACCGTATCAACTTCTTTCTGGAACAAGGATTGCACCAGATCGCAGGTCATGTCAAATCCTGCATCCAGAAATACCGCTGCCACTACCGCTTCAAACGCATCAGAAAGAATGGAATTTTTCTCCCTGCCCCCTGAAATCGTCTCTCCCTTGCCCAGCCTGATGAATCTTCCCAGATCAATGGACCGGGCCATTTGTGCCAGGGTCGGCTCACTCACAAGGGTGGACCGCAGTTTGGACAATTCCCCTTCTTGTCTGGAAGGGCTTTGCTGCATGAGGATATGCCCCACACAAAGCCCCAGCACCGCATCACCTAAAAACTCCAGACGTTCGTTGTCTGTCTCGCAGATGCGCTGGTTTTCATTCAAAAAAGAACGGTGGCACAGGGCGGTGTTGAGCAAAGACCGGTCAATGAATTGATGGCCCAGATTGGCTTCCAGGATATCGAGCCGGTCATGGAGATTGTGCATGGCGCCAAGGCGGTTGGTCAATGCTGTAAAAAGAGCATATGGCACCTGGATATTGTCTCTGCCCCGGCCCAGTTTGACCCCGGCATTGAAACTGCCGTGAAAATCCGATCCACCGGTGGCCAGCAATTTTTTTTTTCGGACCAGTTCGGCATAATAGGCTGTCTGGCCGGGGTCATGATCTGTATAAAAAACTTCCATGCCCTGGAGGCCGCTGGTGATCAAGTTATCCAGAAAAACTTCCAGCTCCCTGGTGCGATTGAATTCCAGCAGTCCCGGGTGGGCCAGAACAGGGATGCCTCCGGCATCCAGAAGAGTCTGGATGGCTTTTTTACAGGACACCTTGAATTTATCCACATAGGCTGGTTTCCCCTTGCCAAGCCAGGTGTCAAAGGCCTGGGCAAAAGAGGCAGCAAACCCTTTTTCCACCATCAACTGTGCAATATGGGGACGGCCGATCTGTTCTGTTCCAAAATGCTGCTGTATTTCTGCCAGGCTGATATCCAGCCCCATCCGGTGCAATTTGTCTATAATTTTTGGATTGCGCTGCTCCCTTGCGCGTTTTGCCTGTCCAAGCAGGTGATTCAGGTTCCGGTCATACAGAGAAAATCCATATCCCAGCAGGTGAACACTGCCAAGGGTTTCAAAACCCGGGGGCGGTTCGCAGGATATTTCCACCCCGGTCATAAATTCTACAGGAAAGGTGTTCAGATGATCCAGGATCTCTTTGATGCCGTCTATGGAATCATGGTCGGTGATGGAAATGGCTTTTATGCCTGTGTCCCTGGCCAGGGCCAAAATTTCCAGAGGAGACAGGGATCCATCCGAGGCAGTGGAATGCAGGTGAAGGTCAATCACTATATAATCCGGTCAGATTCCCAGGGCATTCTCCATATCCTCTTCCCGGGTTTTACAATCAATACACTGGGTGGTCACCGGCCTGGCTTTAAGCCGGTCGATGGAAATTTCTTCCTCACATGTCTCACACCGGCCGAATGTACCGTTTTCTATACGTTCCAGCGCTTTTTTAATCTTTTTAATCAATTTATGTTCCCTGTCACGAATGCGCAGTTCAAAGCTTCTTTCCGCTTCGTGGGAGGCCCGGTCAGTGGGGTCTGCAAAATTCTCTTTGGGTTTTGTCATCCCGGTCACCGTGCTGTCTGCATGCTTGAGCAGCTCACTGAGTCTTTCTGTCAACAGGGTATGAAAATATTCCAGATCTTCTTTCTTCATTGCTTTTATCCTTCTTTTAAAGGTCCGGGAACATTAAAAAAAGGTATTATAACAAAATGTGCTGCTTTGTAAAGACATTATTGATCGTCTGAAACATCCAGATGAAAGAGCTGACGGGTAACATTGAGGTAGAGGGAATCATCCCGGTGGTCTCCGGTATTTCTTAAAAACAAAATCGGATCATGAATGGCCCGTGACGCGATGGCCCGGGTCATACGGCGGATGGCATCCCTGTCTGATTCCGACAGGTGGGGCAGATGGGACAGGGTTTTATCACACTCCATTTCCACGATGGCCGTCATTTTGTCGTTGATGGCCTTGATGGTGGGTACGATGGCCAGGCTGTCCAGCCATTTTCTGAATTTGACTACCGCTTCGGCCACAAAGCGCTCCGCTTTGACGGTTTCGTGCTCCCGCTGCTGGATATTGGATGCCACAATGGTTTTCAGATCATCGATATCATAGACATAGGCATTGGACAATGTATTGATTTTCGGATCGATATCCCGGGGCACGGCAATATCGATGAAAAAGAGGGTCTTATACTGCCGTTTTTTCATGGCTTTTTTCACCTGGGCTGCCGTCAGCACATATTCAGTGGCACCGGTGGAAGAGATGATGATATCCACATCCGCCAGAGCGGATTCCCGCTCTTCAAATCCCAGGGCCTGCCCATTGAATTTTTGCGCCAGGACCACGGCATTTTCAAAGGTCCGGTTGGCCACCAGGATCTGTTTGACATTGTGGGAAAGCAGATGTTCCACAGCCAGTTCCGCCATCTCTCCCGCCCCCAGCAGCATCACGCTTTTGGTGGACAGATCACTGAAAATTTTATTGGCCAGTTCAATGGCAGCATAGCTGATGGAAACGGCATTATCACCGATACCGGTTTCCTTGCGGATCTGTTTGGCAACGGAAAAAGCTTTGTGCATCATACGGTTGAGCAGCACCCCTGAAGCCCTGGCTTCCACGGCAGTCCGGTACGCCTGCTTGACCTGGCCCAGTATCTGGGGTTCTCCCACCATCATGGAATCCAGACTGGAAGCCACACGAAAAATATGACGGACAGCCTCGTCTTTGCGAAAAACGTACAAGGCAGATGCAAATTCAGACACCGCAATATTTTTGTGCCTGGAAATAAAGGCGGTCATGGTATCCACTGCATTATTTTTTTCACAGACATACACAATTTCAGTTCTGTTGCAGGTGGAAAACACCAGTGCCTCTGTGATATCCGGATGCTGTTTGAGATCCCGGAGGGCTGCAAGGGTTTCTTCGGTGGAAAAAGACAGTCTTTCCCGAAGTTCCACAGGAGCGGTTTTATGGTTTACACCGATGAGTATGATATGTGGCATGATGTTCCCGTTATTTGGTGAACTCCTGGTGATGCCCGCCCAAAAAGAGATTAACCCCCAGAAAGGTGAAAATAATGACGGCAAATCCAACAATGGTCATGACAGCTGATTTTTTTCCCCGCCAGCCTGAATAGAGCCGCAGATGAAGCAGGACAGCATATACCAGCCAGGCACCCATGGAAAAAACCTCCTTGAAATCCCAGCTCCAGAACCGTCCCCAGACCAGTTTGGCATAGACAAATCCTGTGACCAGTCCAAGGGTCAGCAGAAAGAATCCCGTGATAATGCAGGCATGGCTGACAAAATCCAGAAAATCAAGGGATGGCAGGCGCTTGAAAAAAAATCCCCGGGTTTTGGCTTTGATCCCTTTCTCCTGGAGCAGGTACAATATTCCGGCACCGCATGCAAGGCCTAACGCTGCATCACCAGTGAACACCAGAAAGATATGGCAATAGAACCAGAATCCCTTGAGAATCTCATTGGGCACAACCCGGGTATCCGGCAGCAGCAGCACTGCCAGCATGGTACCGGACAAAAGCATTGCGGCAAACAGTCCCAGCATTTTGAGATTGAATTTATACTGCACATATAAAAACATGACCCCGAATGCCAGGGCGGCCATGGAAAGGCTCTGGACAAGGTTATGGACAGGCAGGTTTCCCAATGCCGTACCCAGAACCGCAGTGCCTGCAAGATGCACCAGCACGCCTGCGGTGATCAGGTACGCAGAGATTTTCTGGATGCGTTCCTGTTGATTCACCAGGAAAAAAACGTATCCCGCCAGGCTCAAAACATACAGCAAAAAGGCAAATTCCAGCATAGTACCAGCTGTTTGTACTCCCATCATGGCTCCTGTATTTCCAACTTTTGTAATGTCAGATCCGTAAAAACAAACCCGTTTCCCAGCAGTTCAAACAGGACCGTATCAATGGCGGCGATCTCTTTGCCTGCAATGAGGGCCGGCAGATTCTTTTCCATCAGAGCCCGAAAAATCAGTTTATGGCCTTCAGGATCATGGCCTGCTGCCAGCAGCTTTTTTCGGATGGCTTTCATCAGCAAAAGAAACATGGCATATTCAGGACCATACGCCTGTGCCAGATCATCTCTGATCTTTTTGGCCAGAACCGGGCTCGCCCCGCAGGTGGAAACGGCACAGATCAAATCCCCCTGGTCCATGACCGCCGGCAGGATAAAATCTCCCTGGCCCGGTGCATCCGCACTATTGCACAGCACATGGGCGGCCCGGGCATCTGTCAGCACCTGTTGATTCTGACGGGCATCGTTGGTAGCGGCAAATACCAGAAACATCCCCTCAAGATCCACGGGGAGAAATGCACGTCTTTTCAGCACGATACCCGGCATTTTTTCCAGTTCCTCACACACGACTTTGGAAACAACTGTAACCTGAGCACCTGACCGGACAAGGGTTTTCGCTTTTCTGGTTCCCACACGGCCCCCTCCCACCACCAGGCAGTTTCGGTCTCTGGCATTAAGAAAAACAGGATAATATTTCATTTGGCAGCCTTGTGTTCACCCTTGTTTGTGTAAAACAATTACTATATATTGACAGCATGGTTTTTTCAATAATAATTCAGAAAGATGATACAAGATGATCATTGACACCCATACCCATTTGTTTCCACAAACCATTGCACAGGACCGATCCCGGTTTTTTGCCAATGAACCGGAGTTCGCCCTGCTGTACAAAAATCCCAAGGCAAAGATGGCCACCATTGATCAACTGATCCAGACCATGGACCACCACAGGGTGGACATTGCCTGTGCCAGCGGATTTCCCTGGCGCAACCCGGACCATGCCAGGGCAAACAACGATTATATCATTGCATGTGTCAACCAATATCCGGACCGGATCAGGGGATTGGCCTGTTTTGACCTGGAATGGACAGGAGCGGCTGAAGAAGCGGCCCGTTGTATTGATGCCGGTCTGTCCGGGGTGGGAGAACTGGCCTTTTACCTGTCCGGCATTGACGGCAGGGCACTGGATCTTATGACCGATGTGATGGCGGTCTTACGGGAAAAGGGCAACCTGCCGTGCATGATCCACACCAACGAGCCTGTGGGGCACCCTTATCCCGGCAAAACCCCGGTGACCCTGGAACAGATCCAGACACTTGCAGAAACATTTGCCGACAACCGGATCATTCTGGCCCATTGGGGCGGTGGTATTTTCTTTTACAACATCATGAAAAAACAATTAAAACAGACGTTGAAAAACATCTGGTATGACACGGCAGCATCCCCGTTTCTCTACGAACCTGCCATTTATGACATGGCCGCCCGGGCCGGTGTTCTGGAAAAAATCCTGCTGGGCACGGATTTTCCGTTGCTCCCGCCGGAGCGATATTACCGGGATCTGGATGCATCCGGACTGGATGAAGAACAGAAACAGGCGATCCTGGGCAACAATGCAGCCCTGTTCTATGCCTGACACCTATAGTTCTTCCCAACTGCCGGCTTTCATATAAAAAGGGTATCCGCGTATCTATTCACCTGCTATGATCGACAATCCCTCTGATGTCTTGCAATGCAGATACCGACATCTTATCTCATTCGGGTTTTGCAGCAGTTGGTAAAATCGGTTTCAGGCCCGGGAGGGTATACAGACATGAAAGGTGGTGCCGTGGCCCTTGACAGAGGAAACCGTGATACGGCCGTTGTGGTACTGGACAATGTGCTTGACGATGGCAAGCCCTAAACCGGTACCTCCTTGCTGGCGGCTTCTCCCCTTGTCCACCCGGTAGAATCGGTTGAAAATTTTTGGCAGATGTTCCTTGGCGATCCCGTTTCCGGAATCTGTGATGGTAATGTCCACCCATCCGCCGGTATTCCGGACCGTGATAACCACCGGTTTGTTCTCCGGGCTGTATTTCACTGCATTTTCCACCAGATTCACAATGGCCTGTTCCATGAGAATCGGATCCACCATGGCGGTCAGGTCATTGGGACAATCCACCCGGATCTGGATCTGTTTTTTCTCGGCCATGACACTGCAGGTGCTGACTGCACCCTGGATCAGGGTGGACAAATGATTTTCCGCAAACTGTATTCCGGTCCCCTCCAGCCGCTCCAGTCTTGCCAGGGCCAGCAGATCATCGATCAGTTCTATCATTCGGTTGACATTTTTTTCAATGATCTGTAAAAAACCGACGGCATCATCCCGGGTATCTGAGCGCATTTGCAGAAGGGTCTCGATAAATCCCTTGATGGTGGTCAGCGGGGTCTTAAGTTCATGGGAGACATTGGCGGCAAAATCCTTGTGCATCCTCTCCAAACGGCGCGTGCGTGTGATATCATGAAAAATAATCAACGTACCCATCCGCTGTTCTCTGGCATCCCACAAGGCACTGGAGTGAATGTTGAAAATATGGTCCCCATCTCGCTGAATGGAGATATCCTCTTCCACGGGCTCATGTGTGGATAAAGCTTTCTGGATAAAGTTCTGGAGCGCAAAGTTCCGGGCCACCTCCAGAATATTCCGGTTTTTAAGCGCAGAAGGGGAAAAATTAAAGATAGCCGCAGCCGCATCATTAATGGTGATGATCTGTTCTTGGTTACCGACGGCTATCACCCCTTCCTGCATGCTGGAATGAACGGCTTCAAGCTCTTTTTGCCGGTTCAAAGAATCCTGAATCCGGTCATCCAGATTTTGTGCCATCTGGTTCATGGCCCGGGCAAGATCTGACAATTCCCGGGTATCGGGCAATGCCAGGTGATTGGTCAAATTTCCCCTGGCAAATGCCTGGGCGCCACGGGTGATGGTTTCCAAAGGCTGGATAATTCTGCGGGAAACATACAAGGAAGCTGCTCCTGCCGCAATAACCGTGAACGCCAGAAATATAAAAATATTATTGCGCATTTCCCGGATGTCTTTCTCAATGGCGGAAACAGAAACCGCAGACCTGATCACGGCCGTCACCCCCCCGGGCCCTGACACAGGCAATGCAATGTACATCATGTTTTCATCCAGGGTGCTGCTGTAGCGCACGGACATGCCTTTTTCACCCTTGAGGGCCGCCTGGATTTCAGGCCTGTTTTTGTGATTTTCCATGGGTTTGAGCCGGGCAAAGGAATCTCCCACCACCTCTCCTGACGGCATCACAATGGTGATCCGCGTCTGAATGGATTCTCCCAGCTGCTTGCACAGGGTATCCAGTTCCCGGACCTGGCCTTTGGCCAAAACCTCGGCAAGATTGAGCTGGATGAGCCGGGCCCGTATGGTCAGCTCTTTTTCAGCGTTTCCCAGATAAAATTGTCTGGAATGATTGATAAAATACCAGGCTTCCAGGGAGAGCGAAACAATAGTGATAAGTAAAAAAAAAGAAAATATCCGCCAGATCAGTTTTGGTTTTTTCATATAAAATCTGCTTCTTTGATTACAGCGTTTTTTTCATGCCGCAATTTCCGTTTTTCCATTACTCTTTAAACCGGTACCCCACACCCCTTACGGTTTCAATGCAGGCTGCATGGGTTTTCAGTTTTTTGCGCAGTCCCACGATGATCACATCAACACTTCTTTCAGTCACAGCATAGTTTTCCCCGTGAATGGCATCCATGATCTGGCCTCTTGTGAACACCCAGCCTTTTTTATCTGCCAGAAAGGACAACAGTTCAAATTCAGACAAGGTCAGATCCACCATTTCCCCCTGGATGGTCACCGTATGCCTGGCACGGTCAATGGTCATCTCTCCCACCTGCCGGACGGCGGCGGAAGAATCATCCAGCGCATTTTTCCTGCGGCGCCGTAAAATGGCCCGGATCCTTGCCAGCAGTTCTTTGGGGCTGAATGGTTTGGAAATATAGTCATTGGCCCCAAGTTCCAGTCCGGTGACAATGTCTGATTCCTCACCCTTGGCTGTGAGCATGACAATGGGCAGATCCTTTGTCTGGTCGGTATTTTTCAGATATCTGGTCACTTCCAGACCGTCGATACCCGGCAGCATAAGATCCAGCACGATGAGGTCCGGCCGGGATTGTCTGGCAATTTTAATGGCCTGTTCCCCGGTGAATGCCGTGAGTATATCATACCCCTCGTTTTTAAGGTTATACCTGATCAACTCGATGATATCTTCTTCATCATCTACAATCAATATGGTTTCTCTGGGCATTTTTTTATCCTGTTTCATGTTTTAATAATTTGTGCAGGATGCCGGCAACCGTATACACTGACGCCGGCCGGGCATCAGGTGTGTCGGATGATATCTCCTTCAATGAGATAAATCACTTCTTCGGCAATATTGGTGGTATGGTCTCCGATCCGTTCAATATGCCGGGAAATCAGATACATATTGATAATCTCCGCCACCATTTCCGGATGCGCACGAATATCTGCTTTCATGGTACGGTATGCATCATCTCTCATTGTATTGACCGCTTCATCCATTTCCAGAACCGTATAGGCCATGCCCACATCCATGCCCACCAGGGCATCCAGACTCAATTTGAGCATATTGCCGGCCTGTTCCGCCATGGCGGTATAGTCATACCCGAACCTATTGGGATCCTCGGCAGAGGTTATGAACCGCCTTGCAATATTGACCGCATAATCTGCGATCCTTTCCAGATCGTTGTTGATCTTTATCACCGCCACAATCAACCGCAGGTCCGTTGCCACAGGCTGATACAATGCCAGAATCTTGAGACATTCTTCTTCCACTTCAATTTCACGTTCATCCACTTCAAAATCGGTGTCAATGATAAACTGGGCCAATTGCAGGTTTTCCGTGCGGACCGCTTCAATGGATTTTTTCACCCGGTCCTCCACCAGGGCGCCCAGGGATAGAATCTCTTTTTTTATCTTATCCATTGCCCGGTGCAAATGGTTTGTCATGGTTCCTCCTGATAAATTGTAAAAACAGCATATAAATGAATATACAGCCGCTGCCGGTCTCTGTCGTCGTGGGGCATATCTTATCCAAACTGTTCTTTTACCTGTTTTGTGCTAGCATCATATTAGCAACATGTTACACTACCATTAAATTCAAAAACGCTCCCCCGGGCTGAATTTCGGTACCAAACCAACCAGCGGCTCCGGCGCGTTACCTAAAAGGTGAAATCCTTTTGCAAAAACAGGATGTTTCCTTTTTCGTTAAAGGCATACCGGGTAAAATAGGTTTGCATGATAGGGATTCCCCTTCCATGATCCGCCGCCAGGGGAAATTGGCAATACCTGTATTTTCGCCAGTCAAATCCGCTGCCCTGGTCTTCAATTTCCACGTGAATGGACAGATCATCAACAATCTTCAACCTGAACCTGACATCTTTTGTATCATCATTTTTATTGCCGTGGAGCACTGCGTTTGTCAATCCTTCCCGCATCACGAGATTGACGGCAAACAGATGATCCGGCCTTTGGACTGCAGCCAGTCTGAATAATAGATACCGGGTAACCGCCTGGCATACCGCATCAATATTTTCCATACAGGAAGAGAACCGGATATCAATGGTATCTTCGGTCTGTATCATTTCAAACTTCCGGGTTCTCTTTGGCATGAGATTCACACCTCTATGCAAATTACGACAATATCATCTTCCGGAATCCTATGTGCGCCGGATAAATGCCGGATCAACTGTCCGGGGGCATCTGCACAGGAAAATTCCCGCAGATTCTGGAACACAGGCAGCAGTTTACGGGCACCTGCGACCCAGTTGATTTTTTTATCCACAGACTCCACCAGCCCGTCGGAATAAACCAAAAACCTGTCTCCTCTGGTTACCTTCATGCGCAAGACGCCAAAATGTGCGTCAGAAAACATACCCAGGACATCCCCCCGGGACTTGACCAGGAACGCATCGCCATGGACCGGCAGACATGCCGCAGGGGGATGCCCTGCATTGACAAGTGTCATGACCATGGTGGAACGGTTCAGGTGCAGATAACAGGCAGTCAGATATTTTTCAGGGGGCAGAATTTTCTGGAGTACCGCATTGACTATTTTCATGCTTTCTCTGGGTGAATACAATGGTGTGCAATTCTGGGTCAGCAGGGCTTTCACCGATGCCGTCAGATAACTGGTTCTGATGTCGTGACCGGAAAAATCCGCCACAAAATATCCTGTGATATAATCACTGATATTCAAAATATCATAAAAATCCCCGCCAGCCTCTTCGAGGGCTTTATAATATACACCAAACCTTGCATCGGGAAAATTTTTTGGTGCGGGAAGCATCGCGTTCTGGGCTTCGGCCACCTGCAGGAGTTTTGCTGCCTGATCCTGAATCAAAGAATTGGTGGCAATGGAAAGCTTCAGGTGAATGCGGACCCTTGCCAGAACCTCCAAAGGATGAAACGGCTTGGTGATATAGTCCACCGCCCCGAGATCAAAGCCTTTTAATTTGGCGTTTACATCACTGACACCGGTGAGAAAAATCACTGGAATCTGGTTGGTGGCGGCATCCTGTTTTAATTTTTCGATCACATCAAACCCGTTTTCCCCGGGCATTTCAATATCCAGCAAAATCAGGTCTGGTTGTTTTTCTCTGGCAATGGCACGGCCTTCGGACCCGTTACCCGCAATAAACACCTGATACCCTTCCCTGGACAGAGACTTTTCGATCATCGTCAGGTTCAAAAGGTTGTCATCCACGGCAAGCACGGTATAGGGCTGTATTTTCTGCATTATCCCCAGTTCTCTGTGATTTGGGTGGTATCAGGTGACGGCCAGGGCTTCCAGCCGGGTCTCAATCTCCAGAATATAGGCATCAAAATTATCAAGACTGCCTGCATTGGCCAACGCTTCCATTTTTTTTGCCAGGGCGGCCATCTGGGTAAATCCCAGATTTGCGGCTGCCCCTTTTATGGAATGTGCTGCAGCAGCAGCCTGGGACGAATTATCATTGGACACTCCCTGGCGGATCTTTTTCAGATCTGCCCGGGTGATGGTCACAAACAGTGCAACCAGTTCTGAAAATTCTTCTTCATTAATGTCCAGCTGGTCAGCCAGGTGTTTATAATCCATTGGGACCTCTTCTGTTGATCATCCACTGATATCTTAGATCCTCACACCGGTTCTGTAAAATAATTACAACGGTTTGCAGCAATTGTACACAAATACTTGCCCAAGGAGACATATCAGTATAAAACAGATGGAAATGATGCCTCAAGGGACGGTATCAGACCAACCGGAGCATGCCCCTGGAAAAGGAGAACAAACAGTTGATATGAAAAAAGACACCCACCGGTTTATCCACAACTACAAAGGACACGGCGCCTTTGGCATGGACAGAAAGACAGATGAGCAGACCGTCATGTTCTACCTGCAGAAATTTTGTGAAGATACCTTCATGGAAACCTTTATACCAAGATTGTCTGATGAACAACTGGAAGAAATCTATCTGTTCATCAATGACCGTTTGAAACGCCATATCACAGAAGATGAATACCATGAACTGTTTTTAAAGGATCGGTAAAAACTACAAGATATGGATTATATAGTTGACGGGTTTGTCAAGGCGGTTTTTCTGCTGATCCACCTTGATCCAGCCACCTTTTCAGCCATAACCGCCACCCTCAAGGTTTCCAGCGTTGCCATGGCAGTAAGCCTTGTGGCCGGGCTGCCTTTAGGGTTTATATTGGGATATTTTGATTTCCGGGGCAAACGCCACCTGAAAACCCTGGTGGACACCCTCCTGGCCCTGCCCACGGTTTCGGTTGGCCTGATTGTTTATGCCCTTATTTCCAGTCAGGGTCCTTTGGGTGAATGGGGCCTGCTGTTCACCCTCACAGGTATCGCAATGGGCCAGACTATCCTGGCATTGCCCATCATTATAGCCATAACGGCCGCCACTGTGGAAAATATTGATGCCGACCTGAAACTGACCCTGGTTTCTCTGGGGGCGGCAAAGCACCACATCCTTCGCACCTGCCTGTGGGAAGTACGGTATGGCATCCTGGCCGGGGCGGTCGCTGCATATGGCCGGGTCCTCACCGAGGTGGGCATTTCCATGATGGTGGGAGGCAATATCAAATACCACACCCGAACCATCACCACGGCGATTGCCCTTGAAACCAACAAAGGCCTGTTTGCCGACGGCATGGCATTAGGTATAGTGCTTATTGCCATTGCATTATGCGTAAATATCTGTCTGTCGTTTTTGAGAAAACAATGACCCGAAACCCGCCGATATACCTTCTGGAAGATGTCACCCATTTTTATGGAGACAAAAAAGTGCTGGACATTGATCATCTGGAAATTCCCAGAGGCTCCATCACCGGTTTGATGGGTCCCAACGGGTCGGGCAAAACCACCCTGCTCAAGATTCTTGCCTTTGCCATGCGCCCTGCCGCCGGCAGCATCTATTTTAACGGCCGGCCGGAATATCCTTTTTCTCCGGGGATCCGGTCCAGGGTCACCATGGTCACCCAGAAACCCTATCTGCTCAAACGGTCTGTGTTTGAAAATATCGCCTATGGCCTTACAATCCGGCGGGATTCAAAAGATATGATAAAACGCATCCAGATCGCAATGAACAGCGTAGGACTTGATTATGAAGGATTTGGTTTCCGTCAGTGGCATGAATTGTCCGGCGGCGAAGCCCAGCGGGTGGCCCTGGCTGCCCGGCTCGTCCTCAAACCGGAAGTGCTTTTGCTGGATGAACCGGTTGCCAGTGTGGATGCACAAAGCGCTGCCCTGATCCGGAAGGCCTCCCTGGCAGCCCGGAAAAACTGGGGCACCACCCTGGTCATTGCCAGCCATGATCTGGCCTGGCTGTTTGACTGCAGTGACACCCAGATATCCATCAGCAACGGCACCCTTTTTTCCACGGGCATGGAAATCATCATTCCCGGCCCCTGCACCAGTGCACAGGGGCAGAAAATGACAAAATCTTTGGATGACGGCCAGAGCATTGTATTGCCCCCCATGACCGGATCCGGTAAAACCGCAGTGATCCAGACAGATAACATCCACCTGGCCACACGCTTCGAAAAAGACAATGGGTATGACAACCAGATAAAAGGACAGATTTTGTCCATGCAGATGACCGGCCGGAACCAGCGGATCATGACCACCATCGCTGTTTCACAAATGGCTTTCATGCTGGCTCTTGGCCCGCAATATTCCAGCAGGTTGCACCTGCAGCCGGGCAAAGTGGTATTTTTGATGTTCAAATCAGAGGACATCCTCTGGCGCTGACCTTCCGGCAGCAAAACATCGACGGGGGCTCCCCACAGGGGACTTGTTCAATATACTTACGGTTTCATCACCAGAAAGTACAGCTGTCCCCGGATATTCATATGACCGGCTGCAAACTTTGCATATCCGTCACTGCCGCAGAACAGGTCCGCCCGGGCCGGTCCCCGGATGGCACCTCCTGTGTCCTGGTTCATCACAAACAAAGACACTTTATCCCATCGGTCCAGGTCTGTTGATACGCCAACATCCTCTATGACATCAGGACCCGGCAGTGCGGTTTTTATAAAACAAAGCGCACCCCTGGGAAACAGCCTGTAATCCGTGGCTATGGACCGCAAAGGTGTCAATTGCACCCCGATACTGCCAAAGGGGCCGCCTGTTTCTGTTTGAAAAAACACAAAACTCTCATTGTGATGAAGCACTTCATCCATGCGATGGGGATTGTCCTCCAGCCATTGCCGGATGGCCTGCATGGACATGTTTTCTTTGGCAATTTCCCGGTTTTCAATGAGATACCGGCCAATGGACCGGTATTGGTTGCCGTTGCTGCCGGCATAATGCACCCGGATAATCTCTTTGTCCGGGGTCTGAATCCGGCCGGACCCCTGAATTTCCAAAAAAAACCGGTCCACCCGGCTTTCCAGCCAGGCCACCGGAACCGCCCGCTGGTGAAAATCGGTCATCGCGTTTATATGCTGCCGGGAAAAATAGGGCACCACCCGATTTTCCGCCACCCGGCCCCGCAACCGGTCATGTCCCTTGTATTTATCGGAAAACATGGCCAGATCAATTTCCACAAGATCGCCGGGCACTGAATAGAGTGGGTACAAAAAGCGGTCATCCGGATACAGGCTCCCATTGTAAGTGGGTTCAAAATACCCGGTAAAAAGCACCTGTCCCCGGTCATTTGCAGCACTGGCATACACATGGTACTGGTCACGGATAAAGCGGTTCAGGTCGGAAGGGGACGGGTTGCCTGCCAGAAATGCCTGCAGGGTTTCAAGGGAACGAATCATATGGGAGGCAGGATAGTGATCCGGTCCAAAAAAAAACTGCCGGGATGCCGGCACCTTATGAAAATAGACCAGGCTCTGGGCCAGGGCCTGGTCCAGGGCCAGAAAACCCCGACTGTCCACAAATTGTGGAAACTGTGCAACCGACAGCTTTTTTACAGAATGCTCCCGTGTGTCCGGAAGCTCTCTGGTTTCAAAAACCCCGCAACCCAGCAAAGAGCACAGGACAATGATGATCGCTGATCTGCCAAACCAGTTGGCAAAAATAAAATATGTGGGTTCACACCTCATGGTCCGACCTCTTGTAAAAGGGTTTCACACTGGCATCAGACGGGTCTATGGCCTCCAGATCAGGCATCTCCCGGTTGGCAACCCCCAGGGCATCAAGTTTTCGTGCCGGTGGCATGACCTGTTTTTCCATGATTTTCACAGTGCGGTTAAAGCTTGCGGCACATTTTTCAATATCCTTTCCCAGGTGGTTCATGCCCTCAGCCATGGCACACAGCCGACGGTATAACTGCACCCCCAGGTTCCGGATCTCTTCGGCATTTTCATAACTGTGTTTCTGCTGCCATGAATAGGCCACTGATTTTAACAGCGCAATCAAGGTGGTAGGGGTGGCCAGGACCACGCCGTTTTGAATGCCTTGTTCAATAAGATCCGGCTGGTGGCATAAAGCAGCAGAGAAAAAATTTTCTCCCGGAATAAACAATACCACAAACTCCGGGGTGGGGGAAAAGGCTGCGGTATAATTTTTGGATGACAGCCGGGTGATATGGGTGGCAACCTGACGGGCATGGTCTGCCATTCGGGCTTCTTTTTGCTTTTCATCAGGGGCTTCCAAGGCATCCAGATAGGCCATGAGCGGCACCTTGGCATCCACCACAATCTGGCGGTTGGACGGCAAAGTCACCACCATATCCGGCCGCAAAGATCCTTTTCCCGATCCTTTGGCAGGCTGCTCATGAAAATCGCAATACTGGGCCATACCAGCCAGCTCCGCCACTTTTTTCAGGGTAATTTCCCCCCACCTGCCCCGGACATGGGGAAGACGCAATGCCTTGACCAGGTTGCCTGTCTCCAGATGGAGCTGGTGCTGGACACGGCCCATCTGGGCCAGTTTTTCAGAAATTGCCCCGTTGGCGCGCTCCCGGGCCGCCTCCATGGCCTGGAGCCGGGTTTCATACTGGTCCAGGGTCTGGCGCACCGGATCCATGGACTGGCGGAGTTCCTGTCCCTGAGCGGAAAAATCTTTGCGCGCCTCTCTGACATAACCCTTAAAATAATTGTCCGCCATCTCCATGAACCGGGTGGCATGCTGATAAAGAGTCTGATCCGACATCTGTTTGATGCGGCTGGAAAAAAACAGCACCCCGGTGCGGGCCAGGACCAGACAGACCAGGATCCCCATGCCGAACCCGGCCCCGAGATACCCCAGGTTCTCTATGGAAATCACCATTCACTCACACCGGTGTGCTCTTGTTTTCAGAGATATTGCCTGCCTGCCAGGTCCCGCTTTTTCCCCCGGATTTGGACAGAAGACGGATACCAGACAATACCATGGCCCTGTCATATGATTTGCACATGTCATAGATGGTCAACCCTGCCACAGATACCGCTGTCAGGGCCTCCATTTCCACCCCGGTCCGGCCGGTAAGAGAGACCGTGGCCTGGATGCGGATACAGTTTGTGTCTGGTTCCGGAAAAAAATCAATGCCCGCATGGGTAATGTTCAACGGATGACACATGGGAATAAGCTCCGCGGTTTTCTTGGCTGCCATAATGGCCGCAATTCTGGCGGTTTCCAGAACATTGCCTTTTTTCACCTTTTCATCCAGGATTCTTGCAAGGGTATCGGGATGCATGGCAATGGTTGCCGTTGCAACAGCTGTGCGGGCGGTTTCAGGCTTTTTGCCAACATCCACCATGCGCACATGGCCCTGGTCGTCCAAATGGGTAAATTCAGTCATTATTTTTTCCTTATCTTACTTTTTCCTGATCTAATTCAGGCTGCTTGCAATCGTTCTGTGCAATACGCTGTCCCGGTCCCCGCCCCTGGTGGTGTCCTGTGCCCGG
>JAABSA010000008.1:57453-119522 GCA_011390635.1 Desulfotignum sp.
GGGGGCATGGGTGTTATTGAAAAAACTGGGTTTTGCTGGTAACCTCGGATTTTATCTGATTCAGTGTGTCGGTGAGGGTTGCAATGACATTTTCCCGTATGTCTCCGGCCACCACCAGAAACATGACATCATCTCCCACTGTCAGTTTAGTGTTTTCCCTGATATGCACCTGGATATCCAGGATCCCGGGCCGGGATCTCTCTTTTTGTAAAATTTCTGCCAGCCGCCGGTGGTCCACTTGAATTTCAAGGCCTGTAACAGGCCGTCCCTCTCTGGAGGTTGCCCGGACAATACCGTTATGGGCCAGGATCATGCCCGCCCTGGAAAAATCAGGGTGTGCCTTTATCTGTGCCACCATCTGTGCCAGGGTTTCTGGTTCATTTTTTCCGTCATTTTTATCCATTATTATTTCCTTACCTTTTTTTGGCTGCCATCTGTTTTGCCTGTTCAAGATCCCCCAGGGTATTCACATTAAAGATAAACCCCAGGTCCGGATCCAGTTTTTTCAATACGGAGACCGGCACTTCTTTGACATGTTTTTTCTTATAAAAACTTTTGATCTTATACATGTTTTTTGCCAGATTCGCCTCGATCAATGGAATACATTCTCTGGCATACACTGCAGACAAAGGCTGCAGTCCGTCATCAGTACGGGGAATGATCACCTGGTCACCCGGTTTGATTTTGCCCACCAGGTGCCGGATAACCGCCTCACTGGCAAAAGGAATATCACATGCAGTTACATAAGCATAGGGATATGAGGCGTAAAACAAACCGGCATGCAGCCCTGCCAGGACGCACCGGGCCGGAATGATATCCGTCACCACCATCATATCAGGCTCCAGAAACTCCTCTGGCTCATTGACCACGATGATATTTTCTGCAAACACCCGTGAAAAAAGGGTGCAAAGCCTTTCCAGCATGGTGGTCTCTCCGATCCTGTGAAAGGTTTTTTTCTTTCCGGGAAGCCGGCTGTTTTTTCCGCCGGCCAGAATCACCCCTGTACAATCCAGTTTCATTCCACCTGTCCTTGGCAAAGATCCATGATAATTCCACTGATTATAGCCCAGTCACCCTGAAAATCAAGGCACAGCCCTTTGATTTTGATTTTTGGTCTGCCAGCTGACACAGGGGAAAGGTTTCACATTCCTGCACACGGGTCAGATAACCCAGGATGCCGTTCCCCGGCAACAGTTTCTTCCCTGTGCTCCACGGTAGCGGCAAGGGCAATTGCCTGTTGATGCAGCGTCACATATATTGACATAGCCCCCTGTGGGTGCCGTGTGACAGGACCGTCAGATGCCAATCTCGGGCCGGTCACACGGCACCCACAGGGGGCGGGGTATCAAGCTGCTGAACAGGATGTGGTTACATGCGGTTGCGCCGGGGGGCAAACCAGGGGCTTGCCCCCCGGGAAAAAAGATGGTACATGGAAAAGGATACCACCATTGGCGGGCATATGCTCCGGTTTTACATGGTACTGCCCACCGCAAACGAAAGGCATTGAATGAAACAGACCAGACCCATTCTCAATGACCAGGATTTCAAACGCATCATTTCCAGGATCGCCCATGAAATCATAGAAATCCACAGGGGCGCCCGGGATCTGGCTCTGGTGGGCATCCAGACCCGGGGGGATTTTCTGGCCAAGCGTCTGGCAGACCAGATCAGGCGTATTGAAGGTGTCACCCTGCCTGTGGGCAGCATGGACATCAACATGTACAGAGATGACTGGACCAAAATCAGCCACCAGCCCATTGTCAGGCCTTCTGATATCCCTTTCAGCGTGGATGACAAAATAATCATCCTGGTGGATGATGTTTTGTACACGGGAAGAACCATCCGGGCGGCCATGGAAGCCCTCATGGACTTTGGCCGGCCCGCCCGCATCGAACTGGCCATTCTGGTGGACCGGGGACACAGAGAACTGCCCATACAGGCCGATTACAAAGGTATTTTTGTGGATACGGAACACCAGGACACCATCCATGTTCATGTATCTGAATATGATAAAAAAGACCAGGTATTCAAGGAAATCAACAAATGAGCACCGCAGAACACAAAAAAGCAGGTGTAAAAGAGATCCGTATAGCGGTAATTTCCGTGTCCACCACCCGGAAGCTGTCAGATGACAAAAGCGGCACATGGATTAAAAAACAGGCAAAAAAAGAAGGGCATGAAGTGGTGATTCACCAGGTTGTCACAGATGATACAGGTGCCATCCAGGAACTTTTGGGCCATGTTGTCGACAAAATCACCCCCCATGCGGTGATCATGACCGGCGGCACCGGCATCAGCCCCAAAGATGTCACCATAGAAGCGGTGCAACCGTTTTTTGACAAGGAACTCACGGCCTTTGGTCCCTTGTTTGCCCAGCTCTCTTATGAGGAAATTGACGCTGCCGCCATCCTGTCCAGGGCCACGGCAGGTATTGTGAAAAACATTCTGGTGTTCTGCATTCCGGGCAGCATCAAGGCCTGTAAGCTGGCCTGCAACGCCCTGATTTTCCCTGAACTGGGACACCTGTTAAAACACATGAAGGAATAAAAATGACACAACTGGACCAATTTATTGCAGACTGGAAGGACAACGACACCCATATAAAAAAGGCGTTTGAAGAGTTGCTGGCCCATGTGAAAACCCTTGACAAGACCGAGGTGGCATTTATTGCCCGGCCCAATGTGAGCTATTCTGTGAGGCCGCGCCACCTGGAACAAAAAAAACGGTCATTGTTTGCCATGGTGGATGTAATTGATGACAACCCGGAAGAAAGATGGCTGTCCATCTGTTTTTACGGGGAAATGATCACAGACCCCGACGAAACTGGCGACCTCATCCCCGGCGGCCTGCTGGGAGAAGATGGATACTGCTTTGACCTGGATGCATATGATGCTGATGACATCGCATATCTCAAACAGCGCCTGACCCAGGCCCATGACAATGCCCCGGATTGATAAAAAATCACACGGAAAACCGGATATTTAAAATATCCCCGTCCGTTACAATGTAGTCTTTGCCTTCTACATAAAATTTACCGTTTTTCTTCAAACCGGCTTCAGATCCCACAGCCATGAGATCTTCACAGGAAAACACCTCCGCCCGGATAAATCCCCTTTCCAGGTCTGAATGGATCACCCCGGCGGCCCGGGGTGCAGTACTGCCCTGGCGCACCAGCCACTGACGGACCTCGTCTTTTCCAACGGTGAAAAAGGAAATCAGGTTCAAGGAACGAAGGCACAGCCGGGTGAGCACCTCCAGTGCGGTTGCTTCTATTCCCAGGTCTTCCAGAAATTCTTTTTTTTCCTCTTTTGTATCCAGCAGGGCAATCTCCGCCTCCACCTTGGCTGACACCATCATGGCTTCAATGGCCTGGGCATCACAGCTTTCTTTGAATCTGGCCAGCAGCTCCTGACGGCCCAGGTCATCCTCTGCCACATTTACGGCAATCACCATTTTTTTTCTGGTAATAAAGGGATAACTGCGGATCATTTTTTCTTCATCCCCGGTCAGGACCATCAGCCGCAGGGGGGTTTCCTGCTCCAGATGATCCTTGATCCGGACCATGAGTTCCAGCTCTTTTTGCCGGGTCTCATCCTTGATTTTTTTGACTTCCTCTTCCAGGCGCTGTATCCGTTTTTCGGCAAAAATCTGGTCATGCATGAGCAGTTCCGCATTCACGGCTTCAAAGTCCCTGAAAGGGCTTACTGAACCTGATACATGGTACACAGCATCATCTTCAAAGGCCCGGATTACATGGCAGATGGCATCCATGTCTGCAATATCCTTGAAAATATTTCCCTGGGCAATGGTCTCCGCCTCCAGTTTAGGCAGCAGTACCAGATCCAGCCGCGCCTGCACCTGTTTTTTTGGTGCATACATCTCCACCAGGGACTGGAACCGGGAATCCTGAATATCAGCAGCACCAGGCACCGGTTTAAACGCCTTTGCCGGATCAGTGATCTCATTTCCCGTTAAAATCTGAAACAGGGTTTTCTTGCCTGCCTGGGGCAGGCCGATGATGCCAACCTTCATGTGTATATGTTGATCCTTGTTTTCATGGGTTTCATCAAAATTCCGGTGAGAGATATCAGCGTGACATCAGGCAGAACTTTTTTCAAGGCAGCTTTATCCTGCGCTTGTCAGGATCTTTGTGCTGCCGGTAGAGCACGGCCACATGGCCGACCATGCCGGCAAGACAGGCACGGGTCTGCAGAACAATGCCATCTAAAAGAGCTGCTTTGGTTTCTTTGTCCTTGTGGTCCACAAATTTAATTTTCATCAGTTCAGCCGCTTCCAGGGCGGTTTCAATTTCTTCCAGCAGCGCCGGGGTCGCCCCTTTCTGGCCCACCAGTGCTCCGGGATTCAAATGGTGGGCAAGCCCCCGCAGATATTTTCGCTGGGCACCTGTTAATTGCATCACTATTTTTTCCTTAATACGTACATTTTAAAAAAAAGAATTATACCACAGCTCCGTCCCCATGACCAGATCAAGATTAACACCATTGTTGACAAATCGACAAGTTTTCTTATTTTTTTCCCATGCCGGCGACAAAAAATATTCCGCCGGCATCAGTGGTTTACTTTACACTGCATAATGCAAAAACAGGTTCTTATATGAAAATCTGTCTGCAGAATTATTTTTTCAAGGAGAAAATTTTATGTCACAGGTCACCATCACCGTAAACAATATGAGCTGCAGCCATTGCTCGGGCATGGTCAAAAAAACCCTGGAAAACATTGCCGGTATTTCAGATGTTGCCGTGGACCTTTCCGGGAAAAAAGCCTCTTTTTCCGTCACCGAAGACAGCCTGGTGGACAAAGCAGTAACGGCCGTCACCGATGCCGGTTACCCGGCATCCAGATAAGTTCCGGCCCCGGGCAAAAAAATCACAACAGCCCGGACAGGTCGAAATTATCTGATCGGTTAATGGTCAGAATGAAGCGCTTCAAAAGATCCTTGTCAAAACAATGGGACATGCCCTTGTCGCGCAGGCGCATCCTGGCCTCCACCCGTTTTTGTGCTTCTTCTTCCAGCATTTCTCTTTCCCGGAGCCGTTTGAGCTTGGCCTCATAATCATCTCTGACAATGGCTGTCACCGGCACTCTTTTATTTTCCCTGGCCTCTGCTTCAAATTTCTGGAGGGTTTCCAGATAGGGATTTTCCCCTGCCATGATCCTCAGGGCCTCAAAAGGGGTTTTGGCCGGTTTATACGGCCGCCTGGATGTCAGTGCGTCAAACACATCAATAATATGACAGACCTTGGCCAGTACTGGAATGTGATCTCTGCGCAGGCCCCTGGGATATCCGCTGCCATCTTCGTTTTCATGGTGATATAAAATCATCTGCATGAAAGATCTGGGCAATCTTGTTTCAAACAGCAGGCTGGTGGAATAGGCTGTGTGGGCTTGTATGATGACATATTCCAGATTATTGAGTTTTCCCGGCTTGTTAATCACATTCTTAGGGATTTTCACCTTGCCGATATCATGGAGGAATCCAGCCACAGTCGCCTGTATCATAAACTCTTTTACGGTTTGTTTTGTGGAAACGGGAAAAAGGTCCTGGTTGCAATTGATAAATGTGGCCGTCAGCCATCCCACCTTTATGGAATGGGTGTGGGTTTCATAATCATGGCCCGCCAGATCGGCAACGCCCCCTAAAGATGCAATGCTGGAAATATAGTCAATGGCCTGGGAAATCAGATGCTGGATGTTTTCCACCATATTCTGGCATTCCCTGCCGGAGGCAAAATTAATCTGAAAGGCTTCTTTGACCACTTCTGTGGACAATTGAATCAGGGTTTCTGTTTTCTTCCTGTTGTCTATTTCATCATGTTTTAAAATGAATTCCAGATTGTTCTTTACATATTCAGTATAGTTTTGACTCTGGTTCTTATGAATATAGACGGTATCCCAGGCACGCAGCAATCCAATGAGCCGCTGTTTGGGAATGGAAGAGGAGTCTTTTAGAAGACAGCGGAACCGGTATTTCCCATCTTTTGTCTCATTTCGCTCAAACAGGGCGAAATCAGTCAGATAATCGGGATTAATGGACAAAGGATCAATGGGCACAAACAAACTGCCATCATCAAAATATTCCCCGGCCGAATCCAAGTCATCGCGCATTTTTACCGATACCCCAACGAAATCTTAATTTTTCATGTACACTGTTTTACCAATGGCCCCATATACCTGTCTATTTGTATCAGGAACCTTGACCGGTGTAAAGACCTGGAATACGATCTGAATATTTGCCATAACCGATTGTGTACAGGGAGGACCTTCGCAGGAGCCCCTGTGCAGTCATATCATCGCTGGATGATCAAAGGGTTATTGGTACATGGCCTCGATGGTATCCTTAAAAGCTTCATGAACAATCTTGCGCTTGATTTTCATGGTAGGGGTGACCTCTCCGTCTTCTTCGTAGAGGCGTTTGGGCAGGATGGTGAATTTGCGGATGTTTTCCACCCGGGCCAGGGTCTGGTTCACGGCTGCCACCTCTTTGCCGATAAGATCCGTCACTTCCGGGCTCTGGGTCAGATCCCTGTAGGTGGAGAACTGTATCTTATGGTCCTGGGCATATTTGGCCACATTGTCTTCATCGATCATGATCAGACAGGACAAAAACTTTCTGCGGTCTCCGATGACAACAGCATCGTTAATGTAAATACTGGCCTTGAGTTTGTTTTCAATGTACTGGGGAGTGATGTTCTTGCCGCCGGCTGTGACAATGATATCTTTTTTGCGGTCCGTGATTTTTAAAAACCCGTCTGCATCAATTTCTCCCACATCTCCGGTGAGCAGCCAGCCGTCTTTGATGGTTTGGGCGGTGGCCTCTTCTCCCTTGTAATACCCCTTGAATACACCGGGAGACCGCACCAGGATTTCTCCGTCTTCGGCGATTGTAATCTGTGTATCCGGCAGGGCCTGGCCCACGGTGCCGAACTTGACCCGGCCTTCGGGCGACAGGGTTGTGACACCGGTGCCTTCTGTCTGGCCATACCCTTCAATCAGGTTCATGCCGATTGACTGAAAAAACCGCAGCACCTCCTGGGAAATGGGGGCAGCACCGGAATAGGCCATCCGTATCCGCTCAAACCCCAGCCGTTCCTTAAGTTTTCTGAACACTGCCAGGTCAGCCAGATAAAACAGGCATTGCAGGCCCACAGGCACTGGCTTGAAATGCATGACCAGATCCGCCCTGCGTTCTCCTATTTTCAGGGCCGTATTGAAAACAGCCCGCTTGAACCAGTCAGCATCCGCCATTTTGATCATGACATTGGAATAATATTTTTCCCATATCCGGGGGACGGCATATCCCACAGTGGGGGACACCTCCATCATATTCTGCATCACGGTGTCCGGCTTTTCAACAAAATTGACGGTGTAGGCATACCTGATCTGGATAAACACGGTGAACAGCCGCTCAAAAATATGGCACAACGGCAGAAAAGACAATACCTGGTCCGTATCATACACCCGATTGGTGGCGGCTACGGCATCCGCCATCCAGGTGACGTTACCATGGGTCAGCATGGCACCTTTGGGGGGGCCTGTGGTGCCTGATGTGTAGATGATCACCGCGATATCTTCTGCGGTCACCTGCGTCATCCGGCCCGAAAAAAGCCCTGTATCCTGTTTGTGCGCCTGTGCCCCTTTTTCCAGAAAATCTTCAAACGTGGTGACCATGGGATCGGAAAACCGGTTAAGTCCCCGGGTATCCCAGACGATGACCTGCTGCAGTTTGGGGGTCTGTTCCCTGAAATTGAGCCATTTGTCCAGCTGTTCTTCGTTTTCCACAAATAAAAACCGTGCGTCACTGTGGGATACCACATATTCCACCTGCTGCCAGGCATTGGTGGCATAAATTCCCACAGACACGCCGCCCACACACTGAATTCCCAGGTCCGCCACCACCCATTCCACTGCGTTGTCACCGATGATGCAGGCACAATCACCTTTTGTAAACCCCATGGATGCCAGGGCGCACCCGATTTTTTTCACCTGTTCGTAAAAACGCGCGAACGTAATATCGTGCCAAAGCCCCAATTCTTTGGTGCGCAGTGCCACTTTTTCGGGATTTTTTTCCACGGTCCGGGAAAACACCCCGGGAACGGTCTGCAAACTGTGTTGGTTCATCGCCATGCTTTTTTCCGCTTCCACCGCTGATATCCTTTGGCAGATGTTTCTGATTTAATACCCAGGTAGAACTCCTGCACGTCCTTGTCATGCAACAGGTCCTCCGACCTGCCCTTCATGACAAACCGGCCGTTTTCCAGGATCAGACCGGTGTGGGAAATGGACAGGGCCATACGGGCGTTCTGTTCCACCAGAAGAATGGTGGTGCCCTTCTGGTTGATCTGGTGAATGATGGAAAAAATTTCCTTGACCAGGATAGGGGACAGCCCCAGAGAAGGTTCATCCAGAATCAGCAGCCGGGGGTTGAGCATCAAGGCCCGGCCGATTGCCAGCATCTGCTGTTCTCCCCCGGACAGGGTCCCGGCCCATTGATGGGTCCGTTCCGCCAGCACCGGGAAATAGGCATATACCTGTTCCATATCCCTGCGGATGCCGGACCGGTCAGTGCAGGTATAGGCCCCCATGACCAGGTGTTCCTGGACTGTGAGTTCCTCAAATATCTCCCGGCCCTCCGGCACATAAGCGATGCCCTGGCGCACGATCTTATCCGTATCCCATCCCTGGATGGGAGTGCCGTCATATTCGATCACCCCCTTGTCCGGCTGGTCTTCAATCAGGCCCATAATGGTTTTGAGGATAGTGGATTTACCGGCCCCGTTGGTACCAAGAATGGCTGTGATGCTGCCCTCTTCCACGGAGAATGAAGCCCCCCGGATGGCATAGACCAGGCCATAAAAGGTCTCGATATTCTTCACCGCCAACAGATCCGCCATGTTATTCCTCCTCCCCGATATAGGCTTTGCGAACCTCTTTGTTCTGCTGCACCGCCTCCGGGGACCCCAGTGTGACAGGCTGGCCGAAATTGATGGCCAACACCCGGTCGGAAATATCCATGACCAGTTTCATATCATGTTCAATGAGCAAAATGGTTATCCCCAGGTCATCCTGGATATCCTTGATCCAGAAAATCATGTCTTGTTTTTCTTCCTGGTTCATGCCGGCACAGGGCTCATCCAGAAGCAGCAACCGGGGCTCCAGGGCCAGTGCCCGTGCCAGTTCGATGAGCTTCTGGGTGCCGTAGGGCAATGCCCCCACAGGAATGCCCCGGACATGCTGCAATTCTAAAAGGTCAATGATCTGCTCTACCTTTTCCCGATGCCGGATCTCTTCCTTTCCAGCAAAAGAGCGTTCTCCCCACATGAACATTCCTTGAAAAAGACCGGTGTGCATGTGAATATGCCGGCCCAGCATAATATTTTCCATGGTATTCATATGGGAAAACAACTCAATGTTCTGGAAGGTCCTGGCAATCCCCAGCCGGGCGATAGCGTCCGGTTTTTTTTTCTCAATGGCGGTATTTTCAAACCGGATGGTCCCGCTGTCCGGCTGGTACAGGCCGGATATGCAGTTGAACAGGGTGGTTTTGCCGGCCCCGTTGGGACCGATCACTGAAAAGATTTCCCCTTTGTCCATGGAGAAACTGATGTCCTGCAGTGCCTTGATGCCGCCAAAGGAAATGAACAGGTTGGAAATGGTTAAAAAATCTGATTTCATAGGGGTACCGGCTCCAGCGTCCATGTCTGTTCCATGCCGGCATCCGCCGGCATGGAACGGTCAAATCTAATCCAGGGTGATCCAGTCGGTGAGCTTTTCGGCTTTACCGTCGGCCAGGCACTGCACCAGAAAGGTCTGGCGGGTGCCCTGGCGGCTGTACATGTCATTTGGGTCAAAGGGCTTGAAATTGACTTCCGGGCCAACACCCTTGAACCCGGTCAGTTTTTCCATTTCCGTCACAAATTTTTCCCGGGTCAGATCCGGGCCGGCGTTTTTCAACGCCTCGATCATGGGTTCGATAAAAATAATGCCGGCGGCATAAAACATGCCCCAGCGCTCGTCTTTGGATGCAAACTGATCGAACACCTCTTTTTTATACTGCTGCATTCCCGGATGATCCGAATCGGGCAGCTCTCCGAAAGTGGCACAGATCACCCCTTCCCACAACCCTTTGGAAATATGGTTCATGAGGGGAAAATCCGAGCAGGTGCTGGTGCTCATAAACTGGGGGGTGAAATTCATGGCCTTGGCTGTTCCCACAATCCGCACGGCATGGCTCACCGTGGTCCACAGCAGTACCATGTCGGCATCTGATTTTCGCAGCTGCATCACATGGGGTTTTACATCTGAATCAGTCTGTTCCACCGGCACCTGTGCCACCACTTCCATGCCGTGGGCTTCCAACTCCTCGATGGCACCCCTCAGACCGTTTTTGCCGTATTCATCATTCAAATAGGCCACGGCCACCCTTTTTTTGCCCATGTCTTCCACAGCATACCGCACCAGGGCCCGGGCTTCGTTGTAATACAGCGGATATACCGCAAACAGATGTTTTTCAGGAGGAGACACCCAGTGCAGAGAGCCTGCAGCCGGCCCCACCCAGGGAACTTTTCTTTCCATGAGATAGTCTTTGACAGCCAGTCCCGGGGAAGTGCCCACACCGGAAGCCCAGGCAAAGATGCCGGTACCTTCCTGAAGTTCTTTTACCCCGGCCTTGGTTTTTGCCGGGTTGTACCCGTCGTCGAACATGTGGTACACGATTTTTCTGCCATGAATACCGCCGGTGGCATTGATCCATTTAAAATAATCCCCGGTTCCCCGGGCCACCGATCCCCAGGCAGCCGCAGGACCTGTCTGGGGTCCCCACTGGCCGATGTGAATCTCGGTGTCGGTCACCCCTTCTTCAGTCCAGGCAATTGGGGCAGAAAAAAGCATCAGTATCATACACCCTAAAATCATCATCTTTTTTTTCATGACATCCTCCTCATTGTTGTTGTCGGGGCCTGACCCCACCCCATTTTTATACTTTCTTCACGTAATGTCTGGCAAACAGGCCGCTGGGCTTAAAACAGAGCACCAGCACAATGATGGCAAAGGCCACCACGGATTTAAATTCAATGGATACATATCCGCCGAAAAGATTTTCAATGATCCCCAGCATATAGGCGGCCACCACCGCACCGGGCAAGGAGGTCATCCCCCCCATGACCGCAGCGGCAAAGCCCTTGAGCATGGGATCCCACATCATAAACGGGTGCATGATAACAGGGGATATCAGCAGCCCTGCCGTGGCCCCCACCACCGAAGAAATACCCCAGGTCATCATCATGATCCGGTTGGTGCGGATACCCACAATCTTTGCGGCTGTTGGATTCTGCTGGGTGGCTTTCATGGCCAGACCCAGCCTGGAATATCTGAAGAAGAAAAACAGAAGGGCCATGAGCACCAGGGCGGAAACCAGGGTCAGGGCCTCGAGTTTGGCAATGAAAATATCACCAATGATAAAGCTGTCATAGGGACCGATGGGAAAGGGCATGGTTTTCTGCTCTGCTCCGAATTTCCATGAGACCAGACCCAGCAGCACCATCTCCAGTCCGATGGTGATGACAATGGTACCCAGAATATTGGGGTTTTTGGCCCTCCTGAGCACGGCAAATTCCAGGAATGCCCCCAGGGCCGCGGCAAAGACAAATGCCAGACAAAAGGCAAGCCAGACGGGATAACCAAAGGTGGTGAGCAGCATCATGGTGACAAATGAGGTCACCAGGGCCATTTCCCCCTGGGCAAAATTGGGGACCTCGGAAGTTTTGTAGATAATCACCATGGCAAGGCCCATGAGGGCATAGGAACTGCCCACGGCAACCCCGCTGACAACCATCTGAATAAAATCAACCATGCATTTTTCCTTTCAACCCCATCCCTGCTCCTTGAGCACTATACCCACTACCCATTAACCACCATCCATTACCCCTTTACCCAGCACCCGTTTCACCCATTTTTTCAAAACGGCCAGGTGCGCCAGTACCGCTTGGTTCTCAGCCACACCCCGTAAAGCCCTAATGGTTCAAACAGCATGATGGCCACCATGATAGAGCCGAACACGACATATTGGATATTGGACACCCCTGTAATGGAAAACCAGGACATGGAAAGCGTTTCCAGCCAGTCCCCCAAAAAGGGGATATCCAGGATATTTCTCAGTTTCAAATCCAGCCAGCATAAAAGCCCTGCACCCACAATGGGTCCCATCAAGGACCCCTGTCCCCCCACCACCACCATGGCCAGAAACATGATGGACATCATCAGGGTAAACATTTCAGGCTCAATAAATTTGAGTACAAATGCATAAAGACCGCCCGCGATGCCGGCATAAAACGCGGAAACCGCAAAGGCAAGTGTTTTGTAAAAAACAATATTCACCCCCATGGTCTGGGCTGCGATATCTGCGTCCCGGATGGCTATAAATGCCCGTCCCACACGGGTTCTGATAAGGTTGCGCATGCCCAGCAAAAGCAGCACTGTGATAAAAACCAGCAGAAAATAAAATTGTCTGTCCGTTTCAATGATCCAGGATCCGATAACGATATCCGGCGCATGAAGCCCTTCTCTGCCGCCGAACAATGTGATGCGGCCGATAACCTGGGTGATGGTCAGCCCGAATCCCAGGGTGGCAATGGACAGATATGGCCCCTCTAAGCGCAGGGCCGGCAGCCCCAGCAAAAATCCGAATCCGGCCGCCACCAGCCCGGAACAGGGCAATGCCAGCAGAAAAGGCAAACCGGCCTTGGCCATGAGAATCACGGTACCGTAGGCCCCGATGGCAAAAAAACCGGCATGACCCAGGCTGATTTGACCGGTATATCCCACCAGCAGGTTCAGCCCGGCAGCCACAATGATATTGATGGCAATGTAATTGGCCACATAGACATAATAATTGCCCACGATAAAGGGAAACACCACCAGGAAAACAAAAAGAAGAATAAGCCAGAAAAATACCACCGGGGAAGTGACGAGTTGAACATCTTCGTAGTAGTTGCGCTTCATATCCATGGGCAAAACTTTCTGATGGGTAAACAGCTCATTGTCAAATGTGTTTTTACAGTCATATTTGTTTATTGTATTTGCTGTCAAGATAAAAAAAACAGCCGCCAGACAAAAGAATGCCGTTATCCTGTCAAAAAACAAATGATTTTAAGATGTTTAATCCCTTGACTAATAAAAATTAATATGGTTTAGCTGTATAAACACGTTGGAGACCACAAAATGAATTTTGGCAAAACAGACAGATCCTATTTTTATTTCTGGTATTATTTTTATACGCATCTGCCTGGGTTGCCATGAGATCATCCCCATAACTCACAAGCCGCAGGCAGCAACAACCGCCTGCGGCTTTTTTTGTGGTCCGGGCGGCATTTTTGCCCTGCAAAGGAAACCGCCATGAAAAAAACCTTTGACATCCATGTAAAAGAGTTCAAACCCCTGACTTCCCCGGCTGACATGAAGCAGGCACTGCCATTGTCCGACACAGCGGCCAAGACCGTTATCAACGGCCGGTCAGATGTGGAAAACATCCTGACGGGAAAAGACAAGCGGCTGCTGGTCATTGCAGGCCCCTGTTCCATCCATGACCCGGATGCTGCTCTGGAATATGCAGGCAACATGATGAACCTGCGCCGGGAAGTGGCAGATAAAATCAACCTGGTCATGCGGGTATATTTTGAAAAACCCCGCACCACCGTAGGATGGAAAGGGCTGATCAATGATCCTTTCCTGGATGCCTCTTACAATGTGAACGCAGGCCTTGAAACCGCCAGAAAACTGCTCATTGATATCAATGACATGGGGTTGCCCACAGCCACTGAGATTCTGGATCCCATCACCCCCCAGTATATCGCCGGCCTGCTCACCTGGGTGGCCATCGGTGCCAGAACCACGGAATCCCAGACCCACAGGGAAATGGCATCAGGCCTGTCCATGCCGGTGGGATTCAAAAACAGCACCGACGGCAGCCTCACTGCTGCAGTCAATGCGATTCAGGCTGCGGGCTCGTCCCAGCATTTTCTGGGTATTGACCCCAAAGGCCGGTCATCCATTGTTTCCACAACCGGCAATCCGTTTTGTCATATTGTCCTGCGGGGGGGTAACACCCCCAATTATGATCCTGTTTCCGTGGGCAAGGCCCAGACCCTTCTTCGGCAGAGAAATCTGCTGGACAGCATCATGATTGACTGTTCCCATGACAACTCCGGCCAGAAATTCACAGGACAGCCGTTTGTTTTTAAAAGCGCCCTGGACCAGCGGCTGGAAGGCAATCCCGGCATCATCGGCCTGATGCTGGAAAGCAACCTGTTTGAAGGCAGCCAGAAATGTCCGGGTGATGGCTGTGCCCTCAGGTACGGCGTATCCATCACCGATGAATGCATTTCCTGGGAAACCACAACAGGGCTGATCCGCTGCGCACACAAACGGTTGTGATTTTTTTTATATGAAATCCGTCAGCCATCAGCTAAAAGCTAACAGCTAAAAGCTAACAGCTAACAGCTTTCATATTTTTTGCTGTGCCCTCCAGGGCATGGGGGATATTTACAAAAACAGGACGTTCCTGTAATATCTGTTGCATATTACATATTGTACAGGAGCATCATGGGTCTGGAAATCTTCATATTGCTGGCTATTGTAACAGCGGCATTTGTCCTGTTTATCGGCGGGTGGCTGCGGGTGGATCTGGTGGGGCTGATGGTGTTATCAGCCCTGGCATTGACCGGCCTGGTCACTCCCCAGGAGGCATTGGCCGGTTTCAGCAGTCCTGCCGTGGTAACGGTGTGGGCATTGTTTATTCTGTCAGCAGGCCTGACCCGCACCGGCATCGCCCATCAGCTGGGACAACCTTTACAGCGCTTTGCCCGGGGCAGTGAAATTACCCTCATGATTGTGCTGATGGTTTTTGCAAGCCTTTTGTCGGCATTGATCAATACCGTGACGGTTGCCGCTATTTTACTGCCGTCCACCATGGAACTGGCCCGGCGGAGCGGAAGATCCCCTTCCCGGCTGCTTATGCCCCTTGCCCTGGGCTGCCTTCTCGGGGGCCCGTTCACAAGTATCTCCACCCCTCCCAATATCCTGGTGACAGATGCACTGCGCAACGCAGGTCTTGAACCGTTTGCCATTTTCGATTTCACCCCCATCACCGCTGCCATTGTCCTGGGCGGTATCTTTTTTATGGTTGTGGCAGGCCGCCATCTGCTTCCCGACAGATCCGAGGATGCAGATTCCGGCAGCCACAAGGCACTTGGCACATCATACCAGCTGGATACCCATATCTTCACCACCCGCATCCCGAAAGGGTCTGCCCTCAACGGCCGCACCCTGACCGAAAGCCGCCTGGGATCAGCCCTTTATCTCACAGTGCTGGCCATACAGCGAAAGGGTGTATTGATTCTTGCACCCGGCCCGAACCATGTTCTGGAATCGGAAGACATCCTTATCGTGCATGGCAGTCCTGATCACCTGCAGCGGCTCCACGCCAGCCAGCATCTTGATCTTGCATCACCCGATCTTGTTCAAAACCTGGTTTCAGATCACCTGCATCTGGCTGAAGCCATTGTGGCCGAAGGCTCTTCTTTGGTGGGTACTACTCTGGCAGACAGCGGGCTGCGCCGAAAACACGGCATTCATGTGCTGGCCCTGCATACCCCGGACCAGGGTGAAATCAAAGCGTTGCGGTACCACCGACTGGCACCCGGGGACCGGTTAACAGTGCAAGGTGACAATACCTGTCTGGAAGCATTGTCAGGTGAAGGGTTTATCACAGATTTTCGTTTTTTGACAGAAGATGAAGTAAAAGCAGTGCCCCAGGATCGGATCGGGCTGCTGCCTGTGCGTGTACCCCAGGGATCGGTTCTGGCCGGCCACGACCTCATCGAAAGCCGCCTTGGAAATGCATTCGGCCTTACCGTGGCAGGCATCCTTCGCAAACAGGAACAAATATGGATGCCGTCTCCCCATGAAAAAATACAGGCCGGTGACCTGCTCGTTCTCCAGGGATCTTCCCGTGATCTTGCGGTGCTCGAAGGACTTCATGACCTTGAAATAACAAAACAGTCCGCCAGGATGTCTGCTGAACTGGAATCCCAGCAGATCGGGGTGACAGAGGTGCTGCTTTCACCAAGAACCACCCTTGCCGGCCGCACGCTGGCAAGCCTGATGTTCCGTGAACGATACGGTATCAGTGTGCTTGCCATCTGGCGCAAGGGCCGGGCCTTCCGCACCGGACTCCAGGATATGCCGCTGCAGTTCGGCGATGCCCTGCTGGTGTATGGACAGCGCCGCAACCTGGAAGCTTTGGCCCGTGATCCTGATTTTCTGGTACTGGATGAGACTGCGGCCCAGGCACCGCGCCTGGAAAAGGCACGCATTGCGGTGGCCATCATGCTTGCGGTCATCCTTGGTGCCATCCTGGGCCTTGTGCCCATTGCCATTGCCGCCCTTGCCGGGGCCACCCTTATGGTACTTGCAGGCTGTCTGAGTATGGAAGAAGCCTACCGGGCCATTGAATGGAAGGTGGTGTTCCTGATCGCCGCCATGCTGCCTTTGGGTGCTGCCATTGAAAATACCGGAACCGCACAGATGGGGGCATCCGCCCTGATTACCGCGGTGGGGGATATGGGTCCCAGATGGGTGGTTTTCGCACTTTTCACCGTGACAGTACTGGCCACCCAGATCATTCCCACGGCAGCCCTGGTGGTCCTGATGACCCCGGTGGCACTGAGCACCGCCGGTACGCTCGGAATATCGCCCCACCTGCTGATGATGACCGTGGCCATCTCAGCCTCCTCCAGCTTTGCCAGCCCCCTGTCCCACCCGGCCCATCTGCTGGTCATGGGGCCGGGTGGATATCGCTTCATGGATTATGTAAAAGTGGGGGTTCCCATCACCATCCTTTCCCTGCTCATATCCGTGGGACTGCTGCCCATCCTGTGGCCGCCTTATCCATGATGTCCGCACCCCGGGACAGAGGAATCCCATTGGTTTTTACGGCATAACAAGGGTTTTTACCGCTTCCATATACAGATCGAGGCCTCTTATGAAGATATCATTGTGGTTGGCCCCGGGGATCTTCACCAGTGTCTTTTCCACAGAAGGACAGGCATCAAACAGATCCTTTCCCTGGGAAAAGGAAATGAGCTGGTCAAACTCCCCGTGGATCACCAGCAAAGGGCCGGCCCACTGCCTGATCTTTTCATGGTTTTCAAATCCGGATGACCTGTCCATTTTCATGACTGCAGGATCAATGCCCAGCACTTTCAGCAGTTTTCCCGTGTGGGCAAACCCGCTTTCTATGATCAGATGTTCAATCCTGGAAGGGTGTGTGGATGCCAGTTCAATGGCCGGGGCACTGCCAAGGGATCTGCCCATGACAGTCAAACCGCCGGTAAATCCATTTTTTCCCAGCCATTGTCCCACGAAATCCAAAACCACATGACAGTCTTTCATCATGGCAGACACGGTGGGAGTGCCCGTGGACCGTCCATATCCCCTGTAATCCACCACAAAAAAATTAATGCCCGTCTGGTTGTATACCGGCCCCAGATCATCATAATCAGAAACAATCTCCCCGTTGCCATGGAAAAATACAATCGTGGGAGCCTGTTTGCTCTCCACATGGAAGCAGGCCCCGATATGGACATTGTCCGCCACCGGAATCATGAGCTCATTCGGCTTGACATGCCCTGCCATACCTGCCGACCTGGGATGAAAAATACGGGCCAGGACCCCGGGATGATCCAGGGCGCTGTAATCAAAATCCTTTTTACCAATCATACCATCACCTCCTGTAGGTTCCATACCAGGATTTGCGCCCAATGACAAGAGATACCAACCTTCTGCCTGGCAGGAGCCTCTGGCAATACCCTGTGAACGGACCCTCAGAACCAGTGGGTTCTCTGGAGGATATAATTTTTTACAGGTAATTGCCTTGATACAGACGACAGTCTGGATATTTGCTATTGTAGCGAGTGCTCTATGGGGAGCCCCGGGTGGTGTCCTGTGAACGGACCGTCAGAGCCGGAGGGGGCATGATAAGATATGCCAGGATGGTTTTAAATAGAGAGCGGGTTGCCGCACTTCATTGTTCTTATGCAAACAAGCCCCCGCAGGATCTCGGGCCGGGCACAGGACACCACCCGGGGCGGGGCCCGGGACAGAGCGCTGCAGACAACGGTCGAAAACCTGGCATGCTTTTGGCAAATATCCAGCGCCAGTATTTTACCTTGAGAAATCCCGGCACATCTGGTACATGGTACATTCATGAAACATGCGGTGCTCATCAACAACGCACATTTGGAAAATTTCAGTGTCAGAAACCTCGGGGCATACCTGAAATCCTGCGGATTCAAGGTATCCACCATCCACCATGAAAGCCGAAAAGAAGCGGTTTTCGAACCCCTGTCCGAACAGGCCCTCCATACCCTGGCAGAATACTGCCGCACCTGCGATCTGGTGGGAATTACCATTTTAACCACGCATCTGCTGCCCCGCTCCATCCAGATCACCCGATACCTGAAACCCCGTATCGCCGCCCCCATCATCTGGGGCGGCCCGCCTGTGATTGCCGACCCCGCCTGTTTTCTCACATACTGCGATCTGGTATGTGCAGGAGAAGGGGAACAGGTTATGGAACAACTGCTGCAAGGGGTGCCGGTTCATAAGATCCCGGGCCTGGCGTATCGGTCCGGGACCGGAGTCCCGGTAATCAATCCCCTGCCTCCCATGCTGGATGTGAACCAGCTGCCCATTCCCAAAGTGGACCTGGAACACGGGTATATTTTACGCGAATCCGGTCTTTTGCCCCTGAAATCCCATATACCTGCATCCCTTTCCACCTACAGCATCCTGCTGGTGAGAGGATGCCCCTACCAGTGTTCCTACTGCCTTAACAGCCGGCTTATGGCAGCGTTTGCAAAAAAAGGACCCTATGTGCGCAAAATCACTGTGGACCGGGTGATCCGGGAACTGGAATGGGCCAAGGACACCATACCCCATTTGCGGCGTATCATCATTGATGATGATGATTTTTTCCTCAACGCTGAGGACAGAATGCAGCAGTTTCTGGCCCGATATATGGCAAAAATCGCCCTGCCGGTATTTTATCTCCAGGCCAATACCCGGCAGATCACCCGGGCAAAAGTCAACATTCTTGCTGACAGCGGTCTTGATCTGAGATACCTGAAGATCGGTCTGCAATCGGGCAGCGTGCGCATCAGCAAAGATCTTTATAACCGGCCCCTAAACAGACAGGCCTATCTGGAAAAACTCACACTGGTGATACACCGCAATATCCGGATCATGATTGACGTGATCTCAGACAATCCTTATGAGACCATGGCAGATAAACATGAGGTGCTGCTGTTTTACCTGGATATTTTAGACATCGTCATGGGATCTGACACCATTGACCAGCCTGTTACACTTTATGATCACAAACTGATGTATTTCCCCGGTACGCCTTTGTATGAAAGGGCCATGAAAGACCGCCACATCCCCTGTGATTACGTGGATCAGGTGCTGTTCAGGCGCAGCACCCTGCGCCATCACAGGGAAGATAGCGACAATGATGCCCTGATCGTGGCGCTTTTCAATATTGCCGCAAGAAAACAGACCTTGTGTAAAGCCGCACATATTGTGCTGAAAATACTGGCCATACGACCGGTGTTCAAGGCCATAAGCCATATGAATCCGGGCCGGCACCTGCATATCATCATGCAGATACCGGGAGTGGGCAGACTTGTAAAAAAATTAATCCCTACTCTGTCAGTGGTAAAAAAACAGTAAATGTGGTGCCCCGGCGTTTTATGGAATCCACGGTTATGGTTCCCCGGTGCTGGGCAATGATGTTTCTGGCGATGAACAGCCCGAAACCTGTTCCTTTCACCTGTTTGGAGGAAAAAAACAGATCAAATATTTTTTCTTTGGTTTCCACATCCATGCCGCAGCCGTCATCTTTGATCTCCATAACCAGTTGATCCTGGCGGGTTTCCACTGACAGGATAATCTGGTGTTCCGATTTTTCCCTGTCTTCCAGGCAGGCATCCACGGCATTGTCCAGGATATTGACCAGAGCGGACATCATAAAGGCGGCATCTATATGCAGGGTCTGGGGGGCCTGGTCAGAAACCATTCCAAATTCTATGGCATGGCCGGCCAGTTTCATTGCCATGGTATTTTCAATATCAGCCAGAAACTGACGTGTGGATACCGGTTGTTTATTCATCTGCCGGTCCTTGGAATACATCAGAATATCCATGATCATCTGCTTGATCTTTTCCACGGCCTGGGCCAGCAGATCAAGGCCTTCCGCCATATCCGCAATATTGTTTTTTTTCATGCCGGATCTGGCAATATACAGTCCCCCGTCCAGGTTGGTGAGCAAGCCCTTTATATTGTGGGACACCGTGCCGATCATCAGGCCCAGAGAAGACAGGTGGCTGGTGAGTTTGGATTTTTCCAGCACCAGCATCTCCAGTTTCCGGGTGTATTCCACAAGCTTTTGCTCTGCAATGATTTTGTCCACAGCTTTGGTCACGGCCAGTTCCAGCATATCCACATTCACCGGTTTGGTGATAAAATCTGCGGCCCCGAATTTCAAACTGGAAATGGTCAGATCCATGTCCCCGTGCCCGGTGATCATGATCACCGGGGTATCGGGTGATTGCTGCTTCACCTGCCTGAGCAGTTCAATCCCGCCCATGACCGGCATTTTGATGTCCGTGATCACAATGGATGGATGTTTTTTTCCAAACAGATCCAGGGCGGCTTTACCATCTTCTGCCAGAAACACCGTATAACCGATATCAACAAGGGTGATTTCAAGGACTTCCCGGATATCAGCCTCATCATCGACAACCAGAATGGAAAATTGTGTCTTGTCCAAAGGATACCTCCCAGGTTTTTATGCCGATGTCACCGGCACAGGCATGGTGACACGCAATTGATACACAACGGTTCACGGTTTTCCGTTTATCATGCATATACAATATCATCTGTCAAATTTTCGGGCACCGGAAAAATAATGGTGAATTCAGCCCCGCCGTCCCGGCCCCGGCCCACCCGGATATCCCCGTTGCACTCCCGGATGATCCCATAGGAGATGGACAGTCCAAGGCCGGTGCCCTTACCCACTTCCTTGGTGGTGAAAAACGGCTCAAACAGACGGTCTTTGGTCCCTTTTTTGATGCCGATGCCCGTATCCATGATACGGATATACACCTGGCTGTCCGCCACAAAGGTCTGGATGGTGATCCGCTCTTCTTCTCTGGCCTGATCACCCCGGGCCGCCCATTTGGCTTCTATGGCATCCTTTGCGTTGATCACCAGGTTGATGAACACCTGTTCCAGACGGCCCGGGTCTGCCAGGATGTCCGGCAGGTCATCATTTTTTTCCCACACCACCTGGATTCCCCGGATCTTCAACTGCTGGTTGAACATCTCAAAGGTCTGATGAAGCACGTCATTGATACAGGTTCTTACCAGCCGGATATCGGATTTTCTGGCAAACTGCCGCATATGCTGGATGATTTTTTCCGCCCGGTCCACATTGGTATCGATCTTGGAAATCAGCTTACAGAAAATCTCTTCGGAAATAGGTTCCTGTTTATCTATTTTTTTCAAACAGAAACTGGAAGAAGATTTTATGACGGACAGCGGCTGGTTCAGCTCATGGGCAATGCCGGTGGACATTTCCCCCAGGGTGGCCATCTTGCTGGCATGGAGCAGATGCTGTTCGGTTTCCAGCCGCCGGGTAATATCATTGATGGTGATCAAAAACACGTTCTGACCCGAATACCGGGCAGGGGCCACCCACATGTCCACATCGATCCTGTGTCCGTTGGCCTTGACATGCCTGACCTTGGCGATCTCTTTTCTGGTTTTCACCTGTCGGACCAGGGCCTCTTTTTCTTCATCAGGAAAAAAATCACTGAACGGTTTTCCTGCCATATCAGGCCCGCCGGGCTGATACAATTCCATGGCCTTGATATTGCAATCCAAAATCTGTAAATCTTTCTGGTCCACCACAAATACCGGGTTGAACATATTATTGAAAATGGCATGGTATTTTTCTTCAGACTTCTGCAAATCCTTTTCAAGATTGCGGCGCCGGGTGATATCAATACTCATTTCCATGGCTGCCACGATATTGCCTTTTTCATCCATCACAGGTGCGGTGATGAAAATCCAGTGTTTTTTGCCGCCCTGGCGGCCCATGCCTTCTGTCTCGCCATAATGGGATTTTCCATCGGCAAAGGTCTTTTCCACTGGGCAGTCCGGACATTTTTCATCCAGTCCCTTGTAGGCGGTGTAGCAAAAATCTCCGGGCTGCGGATCGAACCGCTCCTTGAAAACCCGGTTATACTGGATCAGTTGAAAATTTCTGTCCTGGACCGCGATCATGCAGGGCGCATTGTCAAACAGGGTCTGGTATTCATTTTTTTGTTTTTTCAACTGGGCCTGGTGCCTGCCGATTTCTTTGCCCATCTTCCGGATGGCCTCCCCCAGGGGCCGGATCTCCTGGGCAGAACCGATGTCGATGTCAGCGTCATAATCCCCTTTGGCAATAAGCCGGGTGCCTTCCACCAGTTTGATGATGGGTTTTTTCACAAAGGTCAGGATGGTGAAAAAGATAATTACCGAAGTGACCAGGATGGTTGACACCGCCAGCTTGAACACCCCTTTTTCCATTTTCACCACCTGCCGGTCCGTGTCCATTAAAGAGACCACCACATCCAGTGCCCCCAGGATGGTCTGGCCTTCAGGATGAAAATGACAATCGCTGGAGGAACACCCCGGGTCATTGCGGATGGGCTGGACAATACCCAGCAGGCGGTGTCCCTTTGGGGAATAAAAAATGCGTGTCCGCTCTTCCAGGGGAAGATCCGACGGCGGGGGATCCAGCTTGTGGCAGATATCACAGGCCACGGCCTTGATGTCACTGATCTGGTCCATTTCCCGGGCCTGGTTGGTGAATTTGATCTGGCCGTCTTTGTTGTAAATGCGGATATTTTCAATTTCAGGCTGCCGGGCAATATTGTTGATGATCTGGTTGATGTCGTCCCTGGAATTGAGCATCATGGCATAGTGGGTGCCCAGTTTGATGGAATTGCTCAGCCTGTCGGTGGAGTCAATATGGGTTTTCATATTCTGGGCCTTGAAATTCTCGATATTGAAATATGCCCACAGGGAGATGGACAGGATCATGGTAAGACCCACAATGATGATCAGCTTGAACACCAGGCTGTGCCGGATATAGTGCAGCAGGCGGGTCATGGGGCCACCCGGCTGACAATGGATCGGATATCGGACAGGTTCAGATCACACCCCAGTGTTTTTGCAGGCAGACCCATGGCAAGTCCCAGAAACTGGGGCAGAAAAAGCACGGGTATCTCACGTGTCTGAAACCGCTCCAGATTCATCTGGCACATGGGACAGACCGTGACAATTGCATGGGCAGGTGCTGCCTGTACCATGATCCGGCCCACCAGGGTGGTGCCCACTTCGGGTTTGATACCGGCACTGGAGGCCCCGCAGCAGGCCCCCCCCATATCCCAGTCCAGAACCCCGGCACCGGTGGCACGGATAACGGTATCCATGGACCGGGGCTGTTCCGGGTCATCAAACTCCGTGAAGGGCCGCAGGCACTGGCACCCGTAATAGGGCGCAATCACAAGATCTGCCATGCGGTTGTCAGCAGCTTTGACAATATCATTGACGTCCACATCATGACACAGCACATCCAGCAGGTGGCGGACCCGCACAAAACCACTCATGGAAAGATTCTCCCGGGACAGCAGCCGGTTGACCCTGCCCCGCAGCCCGGCATCGGTACCAAGGGCCTGTGCCGCGTTTTTCAAATTCAGGTAGCAGGCACTGCAGGGTACAAGAATATCGCGTCCTGTATCCATCTTTTGTGCCAGAGCCAGATTCCGGGCCGGCAATGCATAGGCGAGCAGTTCATCCATTGCCTCGGCCGCAGTGGCACCGCAGCAGGTCCAGTCGGTAATTTCCGTAAGCCCCAGGCCCAGGGCATGGCACAGGACCCTGGTGGACAGGTCATATTCTTTGGCCGTGCCTTCCAGAGAACAGCCCGGATAATACAGATAATCCATATCATTGCTCCTGCGGGTCCAACGGTTCAAACAAATGGGCCAGTTTGCCCCTGCCCCGGGAGGGCAGCCTGGGGCGGAGTTTGTTTTTTGCCAGAAGCCGGACCCCCATGGCGGCATACCCCAGGGGCACCAGCGGATCTTTGAGAGCCAGAAAGTACCGGGTCATCATCTCCATTTCCCGGACCCGGCCGTATTGGGCAATATTGTCCATGAACGCCCCGTAAAACAAACCGGCCCGCCTGAACCGGGCCATATGGAGATGGAACCCTATCTGCTTTAAACCGGCCATGGCCCTTGTCAGGGGCAGTCCCCTGGGACAGCGCAGTGTGCACACATAACAGCTGGAGCACATACTGAAGGTGTCACTGGAAAACACCTCTTCCACCCGGTCACAAAGCAGGAATCGCCACATCTTTCTGGGGGTCATGTCCATAAAACACAGATTGGGGCAGGATGCCGAACAGGTGCCGCACTGGATGCACGATGCCACCAGATCTTTTATCTGCGCAACCCGGGCCGAAAGGACTGGATCGGGTGCCGGTTTTTCAGGCTTGGGTGAAGGGATCATAATAATCTCCTTGTCGTACATCGGATAGTGTCGTGTGGATGATGTCCAGCATGTGACCGGCGGACAGTCCATCCACCACGGCAGCCCCTGACGGGCACATGGCAGCGCAGATCCCGCAGCTCTGGCAGGCCAGAGGATCAATCACAAGGGTCCGGGTCAGGGAGTCAATCTGTCTGGCCCCGTAGGGGCATGCAGGAATGCACACCTGGCACAGGCTGCACAGCGCGGTTTTGACCCGGGCCATATCCCGGCCCGGCCGGATCTGTTCTCTGGATAATATGGCCACGGCCCTGGCTGCCGCAGCCCTGGCTGTGGCCAGGCAATCTGCCAGGCCGCCGGGTGCCAGGCACAGGCCGCAGGCCAGGACCCGGGGCTGCAACGCCTCCACCGGCTGCCACTTGATATCTGCCTGATCAAAAAAATGACACCGATCCAGGCGGGCCCCAAAGGAGCCCGCCAGTTCGGGGGTCAGCTGCGGGGTCACACCTGTTGCAACCACGGCATAATCCACGATCATTTCCATGGTTTTTCCCAGGATGACATCCAACCAGGTGATCCTGCATCCGTTGTCATCCGCATCCAGGACAGGCGCACGGCCCGGTTCATAGGAAACAAACACTATCCCTGCCTGCCGTGCTCTGGTATACAAATCCTCCGACACCCCCGGGGTCATCATATCCCTAAAAAACACCATCACCCGGGTATCAGGATGCAGGTCTTTTACAAACAGGGCCTGTTCCAGTGCCCTGGGGCAGCAGACCCTGGAACAGTAATTGCGGTCTTTTTCCCGGCTGCCCCAGCACTGGATCATGGCCACCTGCAAGGGACTTTGGGTATCCATCTTTCCATTGTCCAGAATCTGTTGAAATCCCTGCTGGGTATAGATACCCGGACCTGTATTCCGGGTAACAATGCCGGGATCGGCCTGGGTCCCCCCCACTGCCAGCACCACCACGCCATGACGGACAAACGATTCAGATGATCCGGACACCGGTTTATCCGATGATCCAGCCGCCTGTTTATCTATTGATTTTACCGCCTGCTTCTCAAAAGGATCTGTTCCAGCCCTGTTCAGCGATTCTTTGGTCTCCGGCACCGGTATGAGCCGGGTCGTCCATTGTCCGGGCCGGCCGGTGGTACCCCCGGCAAGGGTCTGCGTATGAACCCGGATCAAGGCATGGGACAAAACCGCTTCTTTTTGCTGTTCCAAAAATGTGCGGCCCTCACCCGGACCCGGGTGCAGCCATACCAGGTTGCCCCCTAAAACCGCTTGTTTTTCCACAAGATCCACTGCATATCCCTGACCGGCAATGGCCAGGGCCGCGGTCATGCCGGCGATGCCGCCCCCCACCACCAGGGCACGGCAAACCACATCTTCTCCTGTGCCTTTGTTAAGGGACATGGTTTTCACCCGGGAGATACCGGTCTGGATGAACCGGGCGGCCTGCCGGGCTTTCATATGATACATCCGGGGTATCCCCTGGATCTTGGGTTCCGCCACATCAGGTTCCGCCTGTCTGCCTGGTTCATGGCCTGGTACTTTCACGGATTCCCGGTCTTGCCGGATTTCCGCACAGGCCATCACATCCACCGCGGCCACACACCGCACCGGCAGGTTTGCCAGTTCTGCCAGTACCCTTATCTTGTCCATGCGCATACAGGGGCCGCAGGCTGCCACCACCAGGCGGTTGGGGTGACATGCTTCTATTTTTTGGCCCAACATCTGCCTGCCCGCAGATTCACACAACCGGTCTGCCATCTCCACCTGGACCACTTCCGGATCCTGTGCCAGAAACCGGCAAAAAGGGGCCGGCTCTTCGGGCATATCCAGGTTCTTTGCCAAAAGGCCATTGCATCGGCACACAGCCACCATGATCCTGGGCTGCTCAACTGCCATGGCAAAGTCGGATGGTGCCGTATCTGCCGACAACGTCCGCCTGCCTGCCGCAGCCATGGTTTCCATGGCTGACATGGCAGCAGCTGATGCCTGGATGACGGATGCATGGATATCTTTGGGACCGGTCACCGTGCCGCAGGCAAATATCCCGGGCCGGCTGGTGTCTGCAGGATCAAAGGGAGGAGACTGGACAAATCCCCATGCATCGGTGTCAATATCATGGTCTTTGGCAAAGGCCTGCATCATCGTGTCAGGATTTTGTCCCACTGCCAGCACCACCAGATCGAACCTGCTATCAGACATTTTTCCCGACAGATCCGCCCACCTCACATGGATCCCGGCAACAGGATCAGTTGCATCAGGGGCAAGGGAATGGACCCTGGCCCGGACAAAATCTACCCCTGCCTGCCGGGCCTGATCTGCATATAATTCACTGTCCTTGCCCGGTGTCCGCATGTCCATGTAAAAAATACAGGCATCCGCAACCTGTGGATACAGGGTTTTGGCCAGCATGGACTGCTTGATGGAAATCATGCAGCAGACAGAAGAACAAAAGGTGCTGCCATATGTCAGGTCCCGGGACCCCACGCACTGGAACCAGGCAATGCGCTGTATCTGGCGGCCGGTGACAGGGTGCACAAGCTGTGTCCGGCCCGGGCCTGCGGCGCTGAGCATCCGTTCAAATTCCAGGCTGGTGACCACCCCGGGAATGCGGCCGTATCCATAGGGATTGATGCCCTGGTCCGGGGTAAAAAGATCACTGCCGGATGCCAGGATCAGGGCATCCACGGTTTCTTTTCTGGCATTGGCTGCCGCAAATTCTCCAAACCGTTTGTCCACCAGGGCCAGCACGGTTTCCGGCGCAAAGGGTTTGATCACATATTCCAGGGCCCCCTGTTTCATGGCGGCCACAGCGGATTCCACGGCAGCATAGGCCGTCATCATGACCACGGCAATATCCGGCTGCAGCGCCTTTGCCCTGGTCAGCAGTTCCACCCCGTCCATGCCCGGCATCTTGATATCCGTAAGCATCATATGAAAATGATTTTCTGCCATCAGATCCAGGGCCTTTTGGCCGGATGCAGCGGTATGAACCTGGTATCCTTCTTCTGTGAGCCACTCTTTCATGGAATCTCTGACAATTTTTTCATCATCCACCACCAGGACATGAAAGGTTTCCCGCTCTTGGGCCACAAACTGTATGGCATGGGTGGGGCAGACCTCCCCACAGGCCCGGCACCCGTTGCAGGCATTACCGTCGATGGCATAGGCATACGAAAATGACTGGGGGCAGGGACGGTAAATGGCTTTTCTTTTGGTCAATCCGGCATTGAAAGGATCGGGCACTTCTTTGGGACATACGGCTTCACACTGGCCGCAGCCAATGCACAGGGCCGGGTTCACCTGACTGGTCTGCTGTTGTAAGGCAATGGTAAAATCGCCGGGCTCTCCCTGCACAGACACCAGATCCGTGGACAGGCAGGTTTCGATATTTTCATGGAACAGTCCCCTTCGCAGGCAGTGCCGGGATGCCTGGTCCCGGTCAATAAGGGGCAGCATTCTGCACATGCCGCAGCCGGCAGTGGGAAACTGTCTGTCAAGCTGTGATGTCACTCCCCCAAGGTGATCGGATGCTTCCACCAGCAGGACCTGGTAGCCGGCCTGGGCAAGGTCCAGGGACGCTTTGATACCGCTGATGCCGCCGCCCTTCACAAGGGTTTTACCGATCTTATGTGTCATGGCTGCCCCCCATGCCCACGATATCTGCAAACTCCTTCTCCTGGAAAACAGACAGGGGCAGTGGTTCTGCATCATCTGCGCCGGGTTTGTAATCAAAGGCTGCCTGGGCTTTGCGTGCCACAGTGATGAACAGATCGGCCACAGGAATGTTGGCCGGACAGGCCCGGGTGCACTGGCCGCACCCCACACAGGTCAGACCCATATGGGCCATGCGGGTCAGATGAAAAAAGATGGTGTCAAAGGGCATGCTCACCCGGCCCCATTTGTCTGCCCACTGAAGGTATTGAAAGGGCGGATGGACAAACACATCGGTATTGAACACGCATTCTCTGCAATAGCATACCGGACAGACACTGCGGCAGTTGTGACAATTGATGCAGGCACTGAAAAAATGGTTCAGTTTGTCCATGGTGCCTGTCTGGTCCTGGATCTCTGTTTCCATTTTCTGGAAGGCTTTTTCATGCAGGGCCTGGATATCCGCCATCAGGGTGTTGCGGCCTTCCGGTTTTTTGCCGGGAGGAAGGTGCAGCCCTTCTAAAAAATCCTCTCCTTTTCGGGTATCTGCCTGCAGTACAATGCCCTGGTCCAGGTCTGCTCCGAAAAGCTGCACCGACACATCCGCATTGACCGGATAAGGTGTCTCACAGACCTGGCAGGCCCGGGCCGGTGTGAATCCGTCAATGGGTTTTCCGGGATGTTCATACCTGTTCCGGATCCATTCTTCCGGGTCCGGCAGGCCGGGTCCAACCTCTGCCGGGGACCGGCTTTGTACCCAGGTGTCATAGTCTTTGCGGGACAATGCCATGGGACAATCCATGCCCAGGATGATCACCTCGTCTCTGTCTCCCTGCTTCAACTTGGTCAGTTCAACAAATGCCTTGATTTCACAGGGCCGCAGCCAGACAGCGGTTTTTTTTCCCGAAAGCTTCCAGGACAACCGGGATACCATGGTGCCGGCATTGACAAAAAATCCCGGCCCCAAAGGAACCGTGTGATGCAATTGATCCGGATGGCAGATCAGGCATGGTTTTACCGCAGCATCCCCGGTGACACGAGACGGCACCAGCACGGCATCTGCAGCCTTTGTCTCTAACACCTGTGCCAAAAAATCCTGCAGGGTTTGGGTAATGGTCCGGTCTTTGGTGGGAAGAAATGACATCATGGCGCTTCCTTCATATTGCTGATACATGGGAAAAAAACACTTATATCACCGACTGCAAACGGGTCTGACACGGTCCCATCTGCTTTATCTCGTCAACAAAACGGATCATGGTCCGGGCAAATTCAATCCCGTCACTGGCACCGATCCAGGTGAGACGCAGCCGTTGTGTTTCAATGCCGAACCGCGGCAGGATCTGCTTGAGCAGCTTGATGCGCCGCCTGGCTTTGTAATTGCCGTTAATATAATGGCAGTCCCCGGGATGACACCCGGACACCAGCACGGCATCAGCCCCTTCCAGAAAGGCCTTGATCACATACTGGGTATCCACCATGCCGGTGCACATAACCCGCACCAGCCGGACATTGTCCGGATAGGTCAGCCGGGAAGTGCCCGCCAGGTCTGCGGCCGTATAGGTGCACCAGTTGCACACAAAGGCAATGGCCACCGGTTCAAATGCATCCGGAACAATAGGTTGTCCGGCCGGCTGCTGCAGGGCATTTTTTTGCCGTGCATCCTTGTCCCTGACCGCTTGCGCTTCTGGCATACGTTCCTCCTGTTGGTATGGTTCACACTGCCGGGTGGTGTAGAACCTGTCAAAAATGGTCACACATCCGACAACACCCCGCTGATTTCAGCAAACATCTGTTTTTTGGTAAAATGGCGGCTGGATGCGGCCCCGCTGGGACAGACCCCGGAACAGGAGCCGCATCCCTTGCAGATGGCTTCATTGACCACCGACACCTTGCGCAGATAATCAAATGTAATGGCGGAATAAGGGCACAGTTCCAGGCACATTTTACATCCCACACACACATCCGGATCGATAAAAGACACGGTGGGAGAAATTTCCACCTGGCCCCTTGATACGAGAGACAGGGCCTTGGCAGCAGCACCGGATGCCTGGGACACCGTGTCCGGGATATCCATGGGTTTCTGGCAGCACCCGCTCAAAAACACCCCGTCAACAGCCGTGTTCACAGGACCCAGCTTGGGATGCTCTTCCAGAAAAAATCCATCCGATCCCTGGTTGACCCCCAGAATTCTGCCGATACCTTCCGCATCCTTTCCGGCCTCCATGGCCGTGCACAGGATCACCATGTCCACCGGCACCCGGATCACCTCCCCGAGCAGGGTATCTTCGGCAATGGCCACAAGCTTTCCCTGTTCGTCAGGATGCTCTGCCCGGTCCGTGATGCCGGCCACCTTGCCCCGGATAAAACGGGTGCCTTCCTTCTGGCACCGGTTGTAAAACTCCTCATACCCCTCCCCGAAACAGCGCATATCAATATAAAAATCATAGACCTTTGTGTCATGGCCCACTTTTTCTTTGATAAGATGGGTGTATTTGAGGGCATACATGCAGCACACCCGGGAGCAGTATTCATGATAATTCACATCCCGGCTGCCGATGCAGTGAACAATGGCCACGGAATCCGGTTCACGGGTGAATGTCCGGTCTTTGGTGCGCATCAGGATCTGCCCGCCTGTGGGACCGGTGGCGTTGCTCAACCGTTCAAATTCCAGGGCCGTGAATACATTCGGATACCGGCCATAGCCGAATTGTTTCATGGCGGTGGGATCCAGGGTATCATACCCGGTGGCCACAATAATGCTGCCGGCCTGAATCTGAAAATGCCGGGCAGTCATATCATGGTCAATGGCCTGTGGTTCACACACAGACACGCAGGCACGGCATTCGCAGCACACGCCGCAGTTAAGGCATCGTGCCGACTCGGCCAGGGCCATATCCTGTGACAGGCAGGGTTCCACTTCATCAAAGCAATGGACCCTTTGCCGTGGATCACGCAAGGGTACCATGGCCCGGGCCCGGACCGGCACCTGCTCCAGAACTGATGCGGGTATTGCCGCAGCAGGTGTTCGGGCTTGGACGTCGCCGGTATCCGGCGCTTCTGCTGATACCATGGGGGTGGCCGTATCGGCCCGGGGTGATTTTTTTTCCAGGTCAGATTTGTTTTCAGCATCTTTGGCTGTTTGTGTGTCAGCAGCCGTCTTTTGCACATACCTGTGGATACTGTCTGCCGCCTGCCGGCCATGGGCAATGGCCTCCACCACGGTGGCCGGACCCAGCACCAGGTCGCCGCCGGCAAACACCCCTGGCTCACCGGTTTCAAATGTGATCGGATCCACCTTGATCCGGTTGTTCTGTGTGATCTCAATCTTCGGCAATGCCCCAATTGTCGTGACATCGGTAAACTGGCCGATGGCCGGTATAAAGGTGTCACAGTCAAGGGTAAATGTGCTGTCAGGCACCGGCACCGGACGCTGCCGGCCCGAAGCATCCGGCGGGCCCAATTCATTTTTCACACACGCAACCGCTGTGACCCGGCCATTTTTGCCCGCAAGCGCCACCGGGGCTGCCAGACACAGGATGGTGATCCCTTCCTCTAAGGCCCCGGTGATCTCATCCGCATACGCCGGCATCTCTTTTCGGGTCCTTCTGTACACCAGGGTCACCCGGCATCCCGGTATTCTTGCGGCACACCGGGCCGCATCCACAGCCACGTTGCCGCCTCCCACCACAATGGTGTGCCCGTTGCAGCGGGTGTGTTTCCCCAGGTTGACCTGTTGCAAAAACGTCACCGCATCCATGACCCCTTCCAGGCTGTCTTCTCCTTCAATCCCCAGTTTCAGGGATTTGTGGGCACCTATGGCCAGGTATATGGCAACAAATCCCCGGGCTTTGAGGCCGGCAATATCCATGTCTTTTCCCAGGCAGGCATGGGTCTGCAATGTGATGCCGTGGTCCAGAACATCCCGGATCTCCCGGTCCAGGATATCCCTGGGCAGGCGGTAGGCCGGGATGCCTGTCCTGAGCATGCCCCCGGCCTGGCCCGATGCCTCAAACACCGTGACCTGGTATCCGTTGCGCCGCAGAAAACAGGCTGCTGTCAAACCGGCCGGACCAGCCCCGATCACGGCAATTTTCTGGTGTCTGTCCTCAATGTCCGGAATGGTTCTGGCCCCGGCATCTGCCATGTCCGCGGCAAACCGCTTGAGCTGTCGGATGGCGATGGGTGCATCTTTTTCACCCCTGGTGCAGGCCCCTTCACAGGGATGGGGACAGACCCGGCCCAAAACCCCGGGAAACGGCACTTTTTCCATGATCAAGGCCAGGGCCTGGTGATATTTTTTCTGGCCCACCAGCTGGACATACCCCTGGACATTTATCCCTGCCGGGCAGGCGCGGGTGCAGGGAGGGGTGCCGGCTTTCTCGATCTGGTAGGTGATGGGAATGGCCTGGGGAAAACTTCTGCCAATGGCTTTGCGGTCCGCCATTCCCAGGTCCCAGGCATTGGGAATGGTTACCGGACACACCGTGGCGCATTCACCGCAGCCGGTGCACAGATCCGCTTTGATATACCGGGGTTTTTCGGTGATATCCAATGTATAATTGCCCACAAACCCGGACACATGGGTCACCCGGCTGAAGGTGTGCAGCGAAATATGGGGATTCTGAGCCACTTCCACCATTTTGGGGGTACCGATACAGGCGGCACAGTCCAGGGTGGGAAAGGTCTTGTCAAACTGGAGCATATGGCCCCCGATGGTGCTGTCCTTTTCAATGAGATGCACTGTAAGACCAGCGTTTCCAATATCAATGGCAGCCTGCATTCCGGCAATGCCGCCGCCGATGACAGCCACATCCCGATGAACCGGGGAAAGTCCGGCAATCAAGGGCTGGTGAAACTGGACCCGGTTCACGGCAGCTGCCACCAGGTGCCGGGCTTTTCGGGTGGCCCGGTCCCGGTCTTTTGTCACCCAGGATACCTGTTCGCGCACCGATGCCATATGAAAACAGTACGGATTGAGCCCGGATCTGCGGCAGGTCTCCATGAAGGTTCTGCCATGTAGCCTGGGGGAACAGGATGCCACCACCACCCGGTCCAGATGCTGTTCTGCTATATCGGCCTCGATCATGGCCTGGCCGGGCTCGGAACACATGAATTTATAATCCTTTGACACCACCACATGTTTCAGTGACCCGGCCCACTCACTCACAGCCGCCACATCCACTTTGCCTGCTATATTGACCCCGCAGTGACAGATATACACTCCTGTGCGCAATCCTGTGTCTTCAGACATGCTCTTTTTTCCCCTTGGGATTGGTGTTGCTGTTTTTTTGTGATGTATCATCCGGATCTGCCGGAGGCAGCTTGATGATAAAACAGGTGCCCTGCCCCTCTGTGGTTTCCACGGTGATGGTGCCGCGATGGTGTTCAATGATCCCAAAAACCGTTGACAGTCCCAGCCCCACACCATGGCCGTCTTTTTTGGTGGTGAAAAACGGTTCAAAAATATAGGGCAGATCAGCGGATGCGATCCCTTTGCCGTTGTCCTTCACCTGTATGTGCACCTGGTTTTCTGTCGCATCAAAATACCCGTTTACCCAGATTCGGCCGCAGGCCCGAAGATCATCTTCGGGCCCGGGCATATCAACAGTGCCGCCAACCGGATCAAGCGCATCCATGGCATTGAAAATCAGGTTGATCAAACATTGCTGGAGCTGGTTAAAGTCTCCTGAAACCTTTGGTGTATCAGGATCGCAAAAGGTTTCCACACCGATATTGGAAAGGGTCAGTTTATGGTTGCATAACAACAGGCTGTAATCAATGAGATCACAGATATCCAGAGGCGCGGATGTCAGTTGCGATTTTTTGGAAAAATTCAACAACCCGGATACCAGGGTGGCACAGCGCTGGGTTTCCGTATTGATGATGGACAGATAGGATCTGAACCGCTCCTGTTTGGCGGCATCCCAGTCCTGCTGGTCTGCCAGGCGGATCATCAGGCGGATATAATTTAAAATACCGGAAAGGGGGTTGTTGATCTCATGGACAATACTGGCAGCCAGGCGGCCCAGGGACATCATTTTTTCCTGGTGCAGGATTTTTTCCTGGTTCAGCACGGTCTGTTCCAGAAGACGGGTGTAATCCGCCAGTTCCTGCCGGTCCCGAAACCGCTGCATGGCCCGTTTGAGGGCCATGTGCAATGTGGCATCATCCACCGGTTTGGTGATGAAATCCGAAGCATCATGCTGCAGGGCAGTGACCGCCTTTTTCATGTCGGCAAACCCGGTGGTGACAATCACCTGGGTGTGGGGCCGGATCTGTTTGGCTTTTTCCAGCACTTCCAGCCCGTTCATGCCGGGCATTTTGATATCAGTGATCAGAATCTGGGGGTTATGTGCCACAAGGGCTTCCAGGCCGCTGTTCCCGTCAGGTGCACACACGGTCCGGAATCCAGCATCTTCAAGACTGATGGCCATGACATCCCGGACATCCTGTTCATCGTCAATGATCAGGATTTTCCAGTCTATGCCGGCATCGGCAGATCCGGCGTGTTTCGGAAGTTCGCAGGGATTGGACATGCAGCACCTCCTGTGGTTTGGCCCTGTCTTTTTATAATATCTTCTTAAGAATACAGCAAACACCATGCCAGCAACCTGTAAAAATACAAACCTTTCTGTGACCACATATTGATGCAGGATGGCGAAAAGGATGCGGCTGTATCCACAGCAGCATCCCAACCGGTCAAGAATCAAAACCGATACTTTTTGTCGCGTATTTGCACCTTGCCTTTGTGCGCCTGGATCTTCATGCATTTTTACCGGACCGCGCACCAGAGCGATAACACACTGTATTTTCGACAGATTCATTCGCTTTCGAAAAAACAAGGCGTTCTGGCACATGGCTTGCTTTACCGTAAGCAGCCTTGTGGTATTGCGCTTTTGTTTCGGTTCCTGAATGGCTTTCTGTGGATCGCTTCAAAAAATGCCGACAAAAAAACCAATCCCACAAGGGTGAAACCATAAAAGGAGACATGAATGATACATGCTGTAATAGTGGGCACACACCAAAAAATCTTTGCAGATGTTGCCAGGGTGCTGGAACAGTATCCTGTGGATATCACCTGGCTGGAAAACGGCACCAGTGCCCTGGATCTTATCGCAGAAAATATGGAAAACAGCCGTACGACAGATCTTTTGATCACAGATGATGCCCTGGAAGACATGACCGGGCGTACCCTTGTGGAACAGGTCATTATCCAAAGCCCCGTGACCAACTGTGTGGCCAAAAGCGATCTGTCCGCGGACCGGTTCCATGAAACCTTTGAAGGTCTGGGCGTTCACATGCAGCTGCCCCTGAACCCGGATACCACAGATGGCGAAGCATTGGTGACCTGCATGAAAAAAATTGGACTTTTATAAGGAGAAGCCAGGATGATCATCAGCATTGCCAGTGGAAAAGGAGGCACCGGAAAAACAACGGTGGCAGCCAATCTGGCGGCCTCCCTGGACCAGCCGGTCACCGTGCTGGACTGTGATGTGGAAGAGCCCAACCTGCATCTGTTTTTACACCCCGAAATCCTTACCCGGGAAAACGTGATCGCACCGGTTCCCCGGATCGACCTTGAAAAATGCACCCTCTGCAAACGCTGCATGGAGATCTGCCGGTTCAATGCCATTGCCGTGGCCGGAAAAACCGTGGTGACCTTTCCCGAGCTGTGCCATTCCTGCGGCGGGTGCACCGCCATCTGCCCGGAAAATGCCGTTACTGAAGTGGAACGGATACTGGGGACAGTGGAGACCGGCAGCGTCGGGCTGCCGGACATGACATTTGCCCAGGGCCTTCTGGACGTGGGCCAGGTCATGGTGCCGCCGGTGATCCGCAAGGTCAAGACCCACCGGGCCGATCCCGGCGCTATCACCCTGATTGACGCCCCGCCGGGCACTTCCTGCCCGGTCATCGCCGCCATGAAAGACACGGATTTTGTTCTCCTGGTCACCGAACCCACCCCTTTCGGGCTCAATGACCTGAAACTGGCGGTGGAAACCGTGCGGCTGCTGGGTATTCCCCATGGCCTTGTAATCAACCGGGCCGGCATGGGAGATAATGGCGTACATACCTATGCAAAGGAAGAAAACCTGCCCATATTGATGGAAATTCCCTTTGACAGAAAAATTGCCACAGCTTATTCCAAAGGAGAACTGATCATTTCCAGCCAGCCGGCATACAAGGAAAAATTTCAAACCCTTTTTCAGGATATCTGTCACCTGGCAGATCAACAAAGGTGTGCCCAATGAAGGAACTGGTAATATTGAGCGGAAAAGGCGGCACCGGCAAAACAAGTCTGACTGCCGCATTTGCAGGACTGGCACCCTCTCTTATGCTCTGTGATGCAGACGTGGATGCGGCAGACCTGCATTTGATCATGTCCCCCGATATCCGGCAGACCCATGATTTTGTAGGGGGAAACGAGGCTGTCATCAATCAGGACCTGTGCACTGCCTGCGGTACCTGCAAAGAATTGTGCCGATTTGAGGCAGTGGTTGAAAATGATGCCGGATTTTTTGTGGATGCCATCGCCTGTGAGGGCTGCGGGGTGTGTGTGGACCTGTGTCCGGAAAACGCCATTGATTTTCCCCAAAAAACCTGCGGCCAGTGGTTTGTTTCCCACACCCGGTTCGGTCCCATGGTCCATGCCCGCCTGGGCATTGCAGAAGAAAACTCCGGACGTCTGGTGGCCCTGGTGCGGGAAGAGGCCAGAAGACTGGCCAGAGAACAGCACATCGATGTGATCCTCACGGACGGCCCGCCCGGCATCGGGTGCCCGGTGATTGCCAGTATCGGCCAGGCAAATGCGGTTCTCATCGTGGCTGAACCCACGGTATCCGGTATCCATGATATGAAACGGGTGGCAGAACTGGCCGCCCATTTCAAAATTCCTGCCATGGTGTGCATTAACAAATATGACCTTAACCTGGACCAGACCCGGTCCATTGAAACAATTGCCAGGGAAAAACACATTGATCTGGTTGGACAGATCCCTTTTGATCCGGCCTTTACCCAGGCCATGGTCCAGTGCCAGACCCTTGTGGAAAACAATGAAAATTCCATGGCCAGCCAGGCTGTCAGAGATATCTGGCATGCTGTGATGGCCCATCCTGCAATGAAACTGGAACGAATAATGTAACGTACAGAATAGTAACATAAAAATAATAACAACCATGCCCTGACGGGCACAACAAAGAATGAAAGCTGTTTGGGTTTAGCTGTTAGCTGATGACTGAGTACTGAAAGCTGAAGGCTGAAGGCTGACGGCTTTCATATAAAAGGAGATAGTATGAAAAACGGTAGAATCGCCATTCCCTCCAACGGCCAGGGGGGACTCAATGGTACCAGGGCCGGTCATTTCGGCCATTGTGACGTGTTCACTTTTGTGGATGTTACAGACGGTAAAATTGCGGGTGTCACCACCCTTGCCAACCAGGAGCATGCCCAGGGCGGATGCATGGTCCCTGTGAACCTGCTGGCAGAACACCATGTCAACGCCCTTATTGTAGGCGGTATCGGCATGCGGCCCCTCATGGGATTCCGCCAGGTGGGTATCGATGTATACCACGATGACCAGCGCCCGGATATCGAACCTGTGGTCATGGACCTCATCGCCGGAAAACTGTCTGAAATCACCAATGATCAGGTCTGCGGCGGTGGCGGCGGTCAATAAATCCGGTACACACAAAAAGGAAATACCCATGAAAATTGCCATAACATCCACCGGCCGGGATTTGTCTGCAGAAGTTGATCCGCGTTTTGGCCGTGCAGCCTATATTCTGGTGGTGGATACAGACACCCTTGATTTTGATGTCATTGATAATGCTGAAAACAAAAATTCCTTTAAAGGTGCCGGCATCCAGGCGGGAGCCGCTGTCAGTGACAAAGGAGCAACCGTCCTTTTGACCGGATTCTGCGGCCCCAATGCCTTTAAAACCCTGGATGCAGCACAAATCAAAGTGGTCAATGATGTAAGCGGCACTGTCTTGTCAGCCGTGAACCGGTTCAAGCAGGGGGAATATGAATTTTCCGCTGCGCCAAACACCGAAGGGCATTGGTGAAAAAGCTGTTAGCTGTTAGCTTTTAGCTGTTAGCTTTTAGCTGTTAGCTTTTGGCTGAATACTGACGGCTGATGGCTTTCCTATAAAAGCCAAGTCTGACCCCGATCTGCTGGCGCCTGGCGCTGGTGGCACCTTACCCTCCTACCTTACCCCTTAATACCCCAAGGTGCCATCATCGCCGGGCGTCAGCCACCCGAAACCCATTACCCCTTATAGAAACCTGGTATTCACCAACCCATTAAGGAGACTTCATGCCTTTATAGGTTTTATTTGCAGCGCATGCGGCAAAAATCGGGTAACTTTCCCTTCATTGACTTTGACGTCATTTTTTGGTACATATCACATCAAAAATTGCTGTCCGGTCCTTTAATAATTTACCGAATCAATGCGTTACCATCAGGAATACAACATGAATTTGACCGATATCTGCCCGTTAGAAACATGGGAAAACCTGGAAAAAGAACTGTTTGAAAAATACCATTTCCAGGGATCTGTTTTCACCCCCGAAGGGGTGCGCATCTCCAGCGTGAAAAACTTTTCCAACCAGCTGTGCCCTGCCATCAAGGCCCATGAAAAAGGCCAGACATATATTTGCTCTGCAGCCCACATGAACATGACCGCCATGGCCAAAAATTCCGGCAAACCTGTGGTGGAGGAATGTGATGCCGGTTTGACCAAGGTGGTGGTTCCCATTTTCCACAAAGATGAATTCGTCGGTGTGGCCGGCGGATGCGGATTGCTGGCTACAGATGATGAAGTGGACACCTTTGCCGTTTCAAAAATCGCCGACATGGATGAAGACCACATCAAAGATCTGGCCGGCAGTGTTCCCCGGGTATCTGATGATACCATTGCCGCAGTGACCCGATTTATCCAGGACCGGATCAGCCGGATCCTTGCATCCTGCGATCGGTGACAACCACCTCTTTTACAAAACGTGTCAAGCGGCGGATCACCGCCAGGATGCAGGTTTTTTTTGCGGTGTGTCCCCCCGGCCTCAGGTCGGTGTGCCTGCGGGAGCTGAGCCTTCTGGACCTCCCTGTTCAAGATATCCAGCTGCTGCCCGGCGGCGTTGCCTTTTCCTGCAAGCTGAACCATGCCTGTGTAGCCAACGCATGGCTTCGCAGCCCTGCCCGGATCCTCATGCGCATTGCCCGGTTCAAGGCAGATCGGTTTCATATCCTGGAAAAAAAACTCACTGCCGTTGACTGGGAACTGTTTCTGCCGGCAGGCACGCAACCCGCCATTCAGGTCACCACCCACACCTCCCGGCTCTATCATTCTGATGCAATTGCTGAACGGTGCCTGCCCATTATCCGGGCGGCCCTGGGCACCGCCAGCGCACAAAATCCCGGCACCCCCCTGCAGATGATCCCCCAGACCGTGATGATCCGGTCGGAAAATGACGGGTTTGACATTTCACTGGACATGTCCGGCATCCCTTTGTTCAAGCGCGGCATCAAACAGCAGGTAACACAGGCGCCCCTGCGGGAAAACCTGGCTTTTGCCATCCTGGATGCCGCCGGGTTCACCCCCGGGGACCCGCTGATCGATCCCATGTGCGGGGCCGGCACCTTTGCCATTGAAGGGGCCATGATCCAGGCACATATCCCGCCCGGATTCTTTCGCAGTTTTGCCTTTGAAACATGGCCCGGATTCAGTCAGGCGGCATTTGCCCACGCAAAATCTCTGGCAGCCGGGCATTTTTCCCCTGCTGGTCCGGTATTTGCCTCAGATACGGACCCGGGTGCTGTGGCGGCCCTTAGATCCAACCTGGCACGCCATTCCTTTCTGGCACCGGTGCAGGCATCCCGGCAAGATTTTTTTGATATGCTTCCGGATCGGATGTCAACTAAAAAAGGAGTGGTGGTTCTGAACCCGCCCTATGGCAGGCGCCTTGAACCGGACCAGAACACAAAAAAACTGTACAGACAGATCAGCAAGAAACTTGCGGCTGATTTCAAGGGATGGCGGGTGGGGCTGGTGTTTCCCAAAAAACATATGGCTGACCTCAATCACCCGGGCCTGGCTATTTTTGGTTTTTTCCACGGGGGACTGGACCTTGCCGCCGGCATCGGTACTATATGAAGCTGAACAAAAAAATTGTCATGCTGGAAAAAGAGCACTTTCAAGAAGCGGAGAACATGGTGTTACAAAAGGATTTACCACTGTAACCCCCCGCCACGTAAATCCATTCTGCAAATCTTCAGTAATAAGCAGGCGGCAGTGATTTTCTGCTGCAACGGACATAATCAACGCATCCCAAATCTGCAGTCTATGATCAATCACCAGATCAATGGCTGCTTGAAAAGCTGTCCAGGATGAATCAGCCACCTCAAATGTATCGGACCAGCTCATAATTGCTTCCCTGACAGATGCTGCCTGCTGCTTTGCTTTCCCGGTCAAAATCCTGAAAAGCTCCCCCAGAGTTTGGGCCGGCAACAGAACATGTTCAGGGGACAATCTTTTAATCAGTTGGAGGGCATCCGCACAACGGCCTGCATCACCAAGCCCCTCGGCATAAGCCAATATATTCGTATCCAGGGCTATGCGCATGATTCATCATCGTATAATTCGTTCCGGGTCCAGTTTCGATCCCCAGTCACAACCCTTGAATGTAACCGTGATAAAAGAAGTTTTTTCATGGCATTTCTTCGGGATGACATTGATGTGACAGAGGTAATCACAGCCACAGGATTGCCCCTTGACAAAATAGTTATCGTTTCCCCATCTCTGACATCCCGCAACAAACTGGAAAAACCGCGGTTTGCATTAGCTGCTGTAATCGTTTTCATACCAACACCTTTCACAAATAAAGTAGGCTATAGAACTACTTTATTTCGCCTTACCTTCATTGTCAACAGGTTTTCCATATTTTCAACCAGGTTTTTACCCTGGTATTTACCGGAAAACTGTGATTTACTGGGGCTCATGAAAATAATCACTGCCGCACTGCTGTTCAGCCTGATATTCCCAGTCCCGACCCTGGCTGCCCCGCCGGTGGATAACCGGATATGGGCCGTCCTGCTCCAGCGTCATGTTACAACCCAGCTCGTGGATTATGACGGGTTCAAACAGGATGAAGCATTACTGGATAACTATCTGGCCATCCTCAGCGCCACAGACCCGTCCGATTTGTCCCGCAACCACCAGTTCGCCTTTTATATCAATGCTTACAACGCCTTTACCATCAAGCTGGTCCTCACCCGATATCCGGGTATCAATTCCATCAAGGAAATCGGTTCATTTTTCACCAATCCCTGGAACAAAAAATTTATTCCCCTCAATGGCTTTACCGTGAACCTGGATCACATTGAACATGATATTCTCAGGCCCCGCTTCAAGGATGCCCGGGTGCACTTTGCCATCAACTGCGCCTCCAGAAGCTGTCCCCCCCTGCGCAATGAGCCTTATGACGGCATGACCCTGGAAACCCAGCTGGATGAGCAGACCCGCCGGTTCATCAATCACCCGAAAAACACGTTTTTAAAAGATGATACCCTGTTTGTCAGCAGGATTTTCAAATGGTTTGAAGATGATTTTTCCGGCAGTCCCTTACAATTTATCCGGCAGTATGCCCATGGCCGGCTCAAACAGGACCTGGATCAGGCCAAAGGCGACATTCACCTCCAATACCTGGATTATGACTGGGCATTGAACCGGTAGATCAGCCCAGTATGACCCCGTTTAATACCAATCGAGTGCAGCAGGGATACTGCTCTTTCCCACCACTTTGACAGCCGCTTCTCCTATAACCGGGCACACATGTTCACAGATACCGCACCCGATGCACAGGTCCTCACGAACATAGGGCTGTTTTAATTCCATAACCCGGTCCTGGTCATCTTGGACCGGCATGATATCGAATTTAATGGCCTTGTCATGCACCGGGCAGTGCTCTTCGCACACGATACAGGATTTTTTGTCTGCAAAGGGAATACAGCGGTTTTTATCAAAATATGCCGTACCCAGAACAAAGGAGTGCTTTTGGGCCGGATCCAGGGGTGCCAAAGCCCGGGTCGGGCATACCTGGGTGCACAGGGTGCAGTTGAATTCACAGTATCCCAGGCGGGGAACCAGAACCGGGGTGAACATGGGGGCAAGCCCCCGTTCCAGAAACAGGGGCTGGAGCGCATTGTTGATGCACACTTTCATGCATTCACCGCACCGCACGCAGGCGGCCAGAAAATCGGTTTCTTCCAGTGCACCGGGCGGCCGGATCAGGCCGTGGTCCGGCATTTTTGACAGGGCATCCGTGCGGGTCAGAACGGGCAGGCTGACCCCCAGCAAAGCGGCTGCCAGAACCTGGCGCCGCCCGATATCCGGCACTGTCCTCTGTTTTGATCCGGTAAAACCAAAAGTGGTGATGCCCCGTGGGCAGAATGCCAGGCAGTCCATGCACAGATTGCATTCTTCGGTCATAATGTGTCTGTTGTCATTCACCGCATCCATGGGACAGTGTGTGCGGCACATCTCACAATCTTTGCAGGCGCGCACCGGCAACCGACGGAAAGGTGATATTTTGGATACCAGCGCCAGCATGCCTCCCAGAGGACACAGATTGGTGCACCAGAACCGCCGGCCTGCCAGTTCCAGAGCAAAAATGATCACCAGCAGAAAAAAAGAAAACACAGACAAAAAGAAAAAACCCTGCTTATAGGGCAGCAGCACGGATCTAAACACATCATACACCGGTTCTGTCAGGCTGGACACCGCTGCGGGCATGTTCAGGTACACCCAGTCAAACCCGCCGGTTACCAAAAAATGAAGCAAGGGATCTATGCTGAAGGTCATTCCCCGCACCAGCAGGGAAATCGGATCAAAAAATCCCACCAGCTGTACCGTGAAAACAGCCGATACCAGCAGGACAATCAATATCACATATTTGATATAGCGCAACTGCACCCGGATGTTTTTCACCGGTTTGACAAAGCGGCCTGACAGGTCGATCAGGGTGCCCAGGGGGCAGACCCAGCCGCAGAAAACCCGGCCCAGCACAAGGGTCAGCCCGATCACCACAAGGCTGGGCCACAGCAGGCTGATGATGGTACGGGTAGCCAAAGTGACGGTTGCCGCTACAAGGGGATCCAGGCGGAACCAAATATTCACGGCCCAGGGAATGGTGTCTGAACCCGTGTAATCGGTGATTCTGAAAAGCCAGAGAAACAGGCCCAGGCAGATCAGCTGCACCCCTGTTCTGACCTGCTTCAGGTGCGGTTTTATTCCCTGTGATCCGATCTTCCTCCTGAACAGTGATGCACCCGTTTTTTCAGAATCACCATCTTGGGAAAGACCTGCACCTGGAGAAGAAGAACCCATCAGGTATCAAACACCTGGATATTGCATCGGGACAAATCCATCTGGCCCAGTCCCCGCGCAAATCCTTCCACCGTTGATCTGACATCTTCGGGGGAAAGGTTGAACAGGGTGGTGGCATAGGCGTCCACCGCCACCGGGTCTGTTCCTGCAATAAGGGTATCCATGATCTTCACATCGGAAAGACTGCCGCCGGAAGGCCCGTTGCGCAGCAGAATCCGGGTGGCATCCACCAGGGTGAAATCCGGCTGGATCACCAGATTCAGGTCCGCAATCCTGGGACCCAGGTCCATGTGAAGCCGGCCCCGCGGTCCGCCGATGACGCCCATGGCATTTTTCAACCCCAGGGTCAGGCCGGAAGATCCGTGGTGCTTGGCCACCGGCACATTGATATAGCAGTCTGCCGCCAGTGCATCCCGGTAAAAGGGCCATTCCTTCAAAGACCGCCCGTTTTTGATTTTCACAGGCACAAATTTGCGGTCATCAATGTATTCGCACACCACCCGGCGGTCGTTCATGGCATCCAGAGCCGGTTTGATCCCGCTGTTCTGGTAGCAGCGCCGCTCTTCATTGCAGGTTCTGTCAAATACCTGCACCTTTGCCGCACCCGCCTCCAGCGCCAGCGTGGCCAGGGCTGTCACAACCTCCGGGTGGGTATTGGCTCCCTGGTCCACATTGCGGTCCCACCCGATATTGGGTTTGACCACCACCGTGTCCCCTTTGTTGACAAATCGGGCCATGCCACCCATGGCATCCACCATCTGCCGGACCATGGCGGCAATGTCCTTTCCTTTGGCCACAAAAATATCAGGACGTGAGGATGCCGCTCCAAATGCCTTCACGCCTATATCAAAAACCGGCGGCACCATGAGGATGCCTGCCGACCACAGGGTTACCTGTTGTAAAAATTTTCGCCTGTTCATTGTTGTACCTCCTTTTGCACCACCTCTGTCTGGAATTTTTACGAAACCCGGAATTTTTGTCAAGTCCCGGATGCATTTTACAATAAAAACCCTTTGACGAAAATGCTTTATTCCACTATAGTATTATCATTCAAAAGAGTCTCATGCTGGTCATACTGTTTGGATACAATTTCAAACATACACACAATGCAAATACAAGGTTTTTGCTTTCAGCTGCCATGCTCATTTTTCTGATTCCTCCGGTTTGAACAATGGTTGTGACACATATACCCTGCACCCCCGGGTGCAGCAAACATACTCTTAAACAAAGGAGGCTGATATGCAAGACCATGCTATGTATTATGACACCATCGTCAAACTGACCACCGCCATTTCCCAGTGCCGGGATCCCGAAGAGGTCGCACTGGTCACGGCGGAAAGCGTTAAAACCGCATTTCATGCCAAGGGATGTTCCATATTCCTGGTAAACAGGGAGACCCGGGAGCTAGGTCTGGTGGCATCCTCAGGACTGAGCACGGAATATCTGAACAAAGGTCCGGTCCATTTTATGCAGGGCATACAGGAAGCCAAAGATGCTGTCCCCATTGCCATTTACGATGTCATGGACGACCCGCGCATCGAATACCCGGACCAGGCAAAAAAAGAGGGTATTGCATCTCTTCTGGGGGTTCCCATCATCAGCCACAACAAAATTCTGGGAGCCATGCGGGTGTATACGGCAAAACCCTGGGAATTTTCCCAGACCGATATCACCCTTGCCCAGGCTGTGGCTTTGATCTGCGGCATGGCCATGGACATGTGCCGTATGTACAAGGGGTATAAAACCAGTATTGAAATTTTAAAAAATATGCGGGATGGAGACAGCTTCCGGTCCCATAAATGGACTCCCTATGAAGGGGTTCCCGCCAGCGTGGATCCTTCCATCTGCGATTATTGACCACCATTACCGGTCTTCCGGATGCCGAACACCGGCGTTATCCGATGGCATCATGCCGTGCTGTTCGGCAATCGCGTGGTAAAACAGATCCAGTCCGGGAACCATACCGCTCGCCGCACTTTTGGAGCCCCCGGCGCTGCCCTGCAGCCGGGCTGTCAGAGCCCGCGGATCTCAGGCCTGCTGCAGGGCAGTGCCGGGGGCGGACATCGGTTCCGCAGGATCACTTTTTACAAAATCCCGTGTTATGGAATCAATGTCCTTGTGCTTGCCAATCGGTCATGAATAAGGTATAAATTCATTTCATGACAGGCAGAAAAAAACAGATATCCATAAAAATCCCCATTTTTGTAAAAATATTTGTTTTTTTCTTTATATTGCTTTTGATCACAACATTCCCTTTGTTTTTTCTGGCGACACAGGCGTTAAAAGAGTTTGGTACTTTTTCCGATGTGACCCATACCCGGCAGACCCGGGAAATGGCAGACACCTATCTTTCTGCCATGGCACTGGAAAAAGCACAGAAATTTGACACCATTTTTTCCAGCATCCAGGCATCCGCCGCATTTGTGGCCCTGAAAGCCCAAGAAGTATACGGACAAATGGATGCGGGCGCATCTTTTTGTACTGCACCTGTCCCCATGGTCCTGAATCCAGACAACAACATCTTCTATTCCCCTGCATCAGAACCGGTTGTTACGGCATTCTGGGCAGACACAGCCATTTCCCCGCAGATCTCATCAGAAATTTGTGCACTTTCAGGCCTGGACATTTTTGTTACCCATGCAAAAAAGATGTCTGACAGAAGTCTTGCCGCCCACATCATAACCGCCACAGGCATTGGAAAATATTATACGGACAATCCCGATGCACGCCGGCGCTGCTTTGCGCTGCCGGCCCCGGATGCATTTGATCTTCGCAACGGCGAACCTGTCACCACATTCACCCGCCAGGCAGTACCGGATTACCGCCCACGCTGGACAAGGCTTTACAAGGATGACGTCATAGACGGCATGATGATGACCGCCACAGCACCTATAGTGGATACCCGGGGCCGCTTCAGGGGTATTGCCGGCATTGATGTCCCCCTGGACAACATCACCCGCGATCTTACGGGAAATCATATCAACGGTGCCTCGATAGATCCTCACGCAACCTGCTGTTTCTCATTTTTCATGGCCCCGGCCGGGGAGTTGATCTCTTTTCCTTTTGCCTTTCTTGCTCTGTTTGGACTGGATGTAAATACCAGCGGATTTACATACTCCAAGGATGTCCTTTCCCTGAAACTGACGGATTCCAACATACCCGGGGTACAAAAAGCCGCTGCCCTGATTTCAGACAATTCCGGCAGCCTGTTCACCCTGGATATTAACGACCAGGCCTATGTGCTGGCTTCCCGCCGCCTCAATCAAACCGGCTGGTATATCGTGCTGGTGAGCAGCGAGAAACATCTGCTGTCTTCCATGGGCCAGAACCGGCAGGCCATGGCTGCAACACTTTCTAAACTATTGAATGATTTTTTATTGTATGCAGCGCTCATCCTTGTTGTGGCTTCAGGATGCATCTACGGAGCTGTCAGACTCTTTATTCATCCCATCCGGCAGTTGACGAATCTGACCAAAAAAGTGTCGCAAAAAGACTATTCAGGCGCAGCCCCTGCCGGCCGAATGGATGAAATCGGAGAACTGTCCCGGTCCTTCAACCAGATGGTCCGGCAGCTCATTCGATCCCGGGAACGGGAAAAAGCCCATACAGCATCACTTGCCCGGCGCTCCGACCAGCTCAGGCAACTCAATGAACACCTGGTATATTGCGAAGAGATCCAGCGCAAAACCATTGCTTCAGATCTTCATGACAGCATCGCCCAGACACTGGGTATGGGAATCTCAAAAATCAAAAATACCGCGGAATCCGGCACCACCCCGGGGCGCGGAGACCTTGATGATATTCAATTGATCCTGGAACAGGCCCTCCGGGAAATAAGGTCGCTGATATACCGGCTCTCACCGCCCATTCTGGATGATTTTGACATTGATAATGCCATCGGATTTCTGGTGGAAGAAACCAATATCCGGGAAGAAACTGCATTTGTCTATACCAACCTTGTCACAGCCCCCATCCCCTTGAATCATGCCTTGAAAGTGACCCTCTACCGGGCGGCAAATGAACTGTTAACCAATATCCGCAAACACGCCGGCACCAGAAAGGCCCACATACAATTATCGGTCACAGACAAAGACATCATCCTGCAGGTGGAAGACCAGGGCACGGGCATGGATACGGAAAAAATAAAAAACATGCCCGATTGCGGTTTTGGTCTCTACAGTCTGTCGGAACGTATACAAAATTTCGGCGGGAAACTGGCAATAGCTTCATCCCCGGGACATGGTACAAAAATCACCATAACAGCACCGGTACAGACAGAAGGGAACCATGAAAAAACACACACTCATACTTGCGGATGACCACCGAATCGTCCACCACGGGATCAGCCAGGCCCTGCAGAAAGAAGAAAAATTTGTTGTGCTGGCCGAGGCCGATAACGGCAAAGAAGCCGTATCCCTGGCACTGGAACTGAATCCGGATCTCGTACTCATGGACATCAGCATGCCCGACCTCAACGGCATGGAAGCCACCAGAAGAATTTTGGCCGGCAATCCGGCCATACGGGTAATGGGATTGTCCATGCACACGGAAAAAATTTATGTCAAGGGCATGCTGGATGCCGGAGCCTCAGGCTACATACTCAAATCCTGTTCCTACAATGAATTGGTAACCGCCCTGGAAACTGTTCTGGCCGGCAACATTTACCTGAGCCCGGAAATCACCCATGTTCTGGTAACGAACACGGCGGACCGCCTTTCTTTGCTTTCTGTTCGTGAGCAGGAGGTATTCATACTCATTGCAGAAGGACGTACCACCAGGCAAATCGCACAAACATTATGCCTGAGCAGCAAAACCATCGATGTCCACCGCAAAAACATTAAAGAAAAACTGGGAATCCACACCATTGCCGGCCTGACAAAATATGCCCTTGCCAAGGGCCTGACGTCACCCGCATCTTGACATCCTCCCGAATTTCAACGCCTTCACTCCCCCCTGCTGCCGCTATCAGCTGTCCTGCATGCCGGGATTGCGGCAAAAACCTCCCCTTTTGGCTGGGAAACTATTTCCCTTTTGCCGGCCGGCGCACAATGCATCTTTTCCAGCCCCATTCATAACCTGCTTATATATAAGGTTTTTCGATCAATACCTTTTTTCTGGCATGCATCCTGCTATAGTTTATGACACAAAAAAAAGATGCCCTGCTGCAGCTGTTATGCCCAATAACAAGGAGAACAAGATGCTTCAAAAAATTTTACCAGTTTCCGGTATTGTGGTATTTGCCATATTGTCCGGAACAGTATCAGATCTCTCATCATTTTCCGCCAACATAAAAAGCAATATAATTGTCTTAACCGGTACGCTGACCTGCTGTATAATTTCCTACCCGCCTGCTTTATTTTCAGCGCTTTTTGAAACTATCCGCAGGGCTTTTTCCAGGGACAAAAAAGATTTCAACCAGATTATCGATGAAATTGAAAGCCTTTCCAACATCAAGCGGACCAAGGGAGATCTGGCCCTGGATGCAGAATCCCGGAAGATAGACAATGATTTTTTGAAGATGGGTGTTGAAATGGTGGTGGACGGTTATGACCGGTATACTATTTTCAAAACCCTGGAGCGCAGATATGACAGTTTTCTGTCGGCCCGGCGGTCCCAGGCGGAACTGGTCAACACCATGATGAAACTCATGCCGGTCTTCGGGTTCGTGGGCACCATCATCGGCCTGATCAATGTCTTACACCACATGGGATCACCTGAAATGATCGGCAAAGGGGTAGCCCTGGCACTGCTGACCACTTTTTACGGCCTGCTCTACGCCAATGTTCTGGTGCTGCCCATGTCCAAAAAACTCACAGAACAGACCCGGCAGGATTCCATCGAACTTGCCCTGCTCATTGAAGGTATCCTGGACCTTGCCGACAATGTCAATTCCAAACTCATCCGGTACCGCCTCCGGTACTGCATCGGGGAGTTTTTTGAAGATGACAGCACATATGCCGGGGTTACCCCCAAGACCCGGAAGGCGCCGCAAAAAATATCAGGCCTGGAACTGCCCCTGAAAAACGGGTTTGTCAGGTGATCCGCCATGGCATCTGATACCCTTGTCAGGAACCTGAGAACAGAGTTGGAAATGTCTGAAAGAAAACGTCTGCGCTTGCAGCGAAGCCGGTTTCTAAAAGATTTCGAGCCCGAAGATACCAGCCTCTGGACCATGCTGGATCTGATGAGCCTGATTTTGATCTTTTTTATCATGCTCTATACAGTTCCTGCCCCGCCCGCAGCATCGGACATCATCCCGAAAATACAGCAGCCACTTTCAAAAATATTCAAAAAACCGGTATCCCGTGATACTGCCCGGCCCGGCAATGATGACAACTCCAGAAACGAGGACAACTTCGGGAACAATGAGAAGCTCACGACCGATGAGAAGTTCACGACCGATGGCAGGTTTCAAAACCACACAAGGGTTGAGAAGACTTCTGCATCCCGTGGCAGGGAAGGACCGCCCGATACCATGGGATTTTTGGCCCTGGAAAAAGACCTGCACCTTGCCATGGCCGGCACGGCCCTGTCTGATTATGATATCAGGATGACCCGGGACCGCATCAAACTGGTCATCGGCGAAAACATCAGTTTTCCTGTGGGCAAAGCAGAACTGCTGGATCATATCAAAGGACCTTTGGCAAAAATAGGGGATGCCCTGTCCCGGGAACAGGGATTTCGCATTGTGGTGGCCGGGCATACAGACACCACCCCTATCAATACGCCCCGGTTTCCCTCCAACTGGGAGCTGTCTTTGGCCAGGGCCCTGGGTGTGGCCAAATTTCTCATGGCCCGGGATGTAAACCCGGCCCGGATTTCAGTGGAAGGTTTCGGCCCTTACCAGCCGGTTGCTTCAAATACCGACCCGGAAAGCCGCAGGGCAAACCGCCGGGTGGAAATTTCCCTGATACAGGATGATCCCATTTGAAGAGGAACACACAGCGGCAAGCCGGTTTCAGCTACAGCATACGTCATACATAAAGCTACCGGGTAAAATCACCAGGCCCCCACCGGGCGGACGGCAGGATCGGCCTTGATGAATTCTTTAAGCGCTGGAATCTCTTTTCGGGCATTTTCCCGGTCGGCATACCTGCCGGAGCGAACCAGGTACCAGGATCGTTGTTTTTTGTCTTTCAGCACCAGAATTTTTGCGTCAAATCCATTTTCAATAAGTTTTTCATGTAAATTCCGGGCATTTTCCCGGTTGAGAAATGCACCGGCCTGGAGGGTATACATGCGCTTTTCAGATACTGCCCCTGTTTTTTCACCAGCTGCCGGGGTATTTTCCCCGGACTGGTCTGTGACTTCTGTCTGGTCTTTACCTTCTGTCTGGTCTGTGCCCTCAGTCTGGTCTGTGCCCTCAGTCTGTTTTTCGTCCCCGGACAGGTCTGCAGCCCCTGGAGAGGCTGTGTTTGCATGGGACGCTGCATCTGCCTGGGAGTCTGCATCTGCCGGAGAGTCTGTATCCCCGGCAGCCCCTGTGCCGGACTGCCGGAGGCTGGCCAGTTTTTCAATGGCATAGGGGGTCTGGCGGTCTATTTCTATGGCCATCTCATAAAGTGTAATGGCCTCGTCCACCTGGCCGGTGTGGACAAGCAGATCTGCCTTGTAACAGATGGCCCAGTAAAAATCAGGAGAAATCGATATGGCTTTGGACAGATCTGAGAGGGCATTGTCAATTTTGTCCAGTCTGGTCATGCACAATGCCCGGTTAAAATAGGCCACAGCATTGTCAGGGGTGATTTCAATTTCCCGGTCATAATTTTCTATGGCTTTTTCATAGTTTTCCCGGTAAAACCATATCACCCCCAGGTTACTGTAAACCCCCTTTAACGTGGGAGAAATATCTCTGGCAGATTCAAAATCCGCAATGGCATCATCGAATCTTTCCAGTTTCATATAGGCGACACCCCTGTTTTTATAGGCATCTGCATTCCCGGGATATATGTCGATGAGATCTGAAAATGTGTCAATGGCCTGCTGGTATTCGCCCTGCTTAAATTGGAAAACACCAGTTTCAAACAACTCTTTTTCAAGCGGATCATTTGTTGTCTCAGCCCCTGCAACAGGACACAAAAACATTGCCGCTATTATAAAGCATATTATTTTTTTCACCATATTTCTCTCCTGTTACTTACATAAAAACGATCACACATCGATTCAAAGATACATGGTTTTCTTGACTTTTACCAGTGAACTCCGTACTATTTTTCCTTTTCCAAGGTGATACTTATGTTTACGCAAATAAAAAAATATTTTCAAAAGGCAAGGCAGGAAATCGACAAAGACTATGCCATTTCTGCTCCGGATACCGACAGCACGGTGCAGAACAGGCCCGGGGACGGATCGGAACCGCTGCTGCCCAGACTATGGACCGGCGTTGATCTTGACGGAACACTGGCCCGTGACAACGGATTTTCCGGTATGGACCGCATCGGAGAACCGGTTCCCGCCATACTGGCCCTGGTACGAAAAATGCTTAATAACGGCATACGGATAAAAATATTTACCGCCAGGGCAGGAGACCCTGAACAGATTCCCATCATCCGGCAGTGGCTCAAGGACAACAACCTGCCTGATCTGGAAATCACCAATACCAAGGATTATCAGATGCAAAGACTGTATGATGACCGCTGTATCCAGGTGGAAAGAAACACCGGCCGGCTGATTGTGGACGATTAAAGCAAAGGCAAAGGAAAAAAACCGAATGAGATTCATATACTACATTGCCGTGATCATGCTTGTTTTTTCCGGCCTGGCCGTCTACGGCCTGTTTGATACCCGCATTGACATATCAGAACCCTTTATTTCCGTCAATGACCGGATCATTTCCAAAACGGAATTTGAAAAAATGGCCCGCAGAAAACCGGCATATATGAGCCAGGAGCAGTTTGTTGAATCGGTGATTGACCAGCAGCTCATGATCCAGGAAGCCATCAGAATGGACATCCACAAGGAGGAATCTTTCCGGGATGCGGTTGAAACTTTTTATGAGCAGTCTCTGATCAAGATATTACTGGACCGCAAACAGGCTTCTCTCACCGTTGATGTGACAGAAGCCGACATCACAAAATTCCGGGAATGGACCGGATACAGGCTGTTTTTAACAAAATTGATTTATCCCGGCATGAAAGATGCTCTGGAAAAAACCAATGCAACAGTACAGGAGGTTGCAGCTGATTTTACGGCATTGCCTGACCATGTGAAGTTTGCCGCACTGAACCTGGAAAAAGGAGAGTACTCCCGGCCAAGACACAGGGGCATGCAGGGCGTTGTGGTATACAGACTTGATGACATGGAACCTGTCGCGGCCGCGGATGCTGATCCGCCTGAATCCTATGATACCCGGCAAATCCGGCAATTTCTTCAGGACATGGAAAAAGAGCAGCTTCTGGAAGAATGGACCCGTCAGATCCGGCAATCCGCAGACATCTGGAGGAAAAAATGAGCAGCCACCCCCATCACAAACGCAGAAACTATTTTGTCAACAAAGAGTTCCAGGGACGGTATATTTTTCATTATTTTATTCTTGCCACCATAGGCAGCATTCTGTTCATGGGGGTATTCAGTTTTTTTTCTGCAAACACCCTTTCCATTACCTATGATAATTACCATCTCCAGCTGGGGGTGACCCCCGGCATCTTATTTCAGAAAATGTTGAGTACCCAGTGGGTGTTTATCGTGCTGGGAGGAATGGTTGTGGTGTTTGTGACACTGATGCTGACACACAGACTGGCAGGCCCTTTTTTTCGATTCGAAAAAACCCTGGATGCGATGCTCAGCAAAGATTTGTCAGATATACTCTTTTTGCGCAAAAAAGACCAGGGCAAGGCCCTGGCAAAAAAAATGAATGCCTTTAACCATATGCTGGGCACTGATCTGGCAGAGATCCGGAAACACAATGAAAAAATCGCTGTGTCATCCCGGAACCTGGCGCATTTATTGGATACATCGCCTGATTTGGAAACGGTTCAAGATATCCAAAAGGCCCGGATACTGCTGGATGATATACAGAAAAGCCGGCAAACCATCCAGGCGGTGGCCGGGGCATATACCATTCCTGCTGCAGAGGAATAAAAACACCCTGTATGCGCTGCTTCCGCCTCATACCCATAGCCATGACCATGGCTATGCTCTGGGGAATGCTGTTTTTCCCCCAGAAGAATGCGCTGGCATATGAGATTGCATCGCGGTATGCCACCATCATCTACCACGACCAGGCAGCACTGAAAAAATTCAACCGCACCCTTTATCTGGGACGGCTTTCATCACAAATACAAAATCAGGGCATAGATACCATAGAAGATGAGGTGGCGGCAAAAATCAATTTTATCGTGGAAAAAACCATGGCAGTCCTGGACATGTTTCCCCCGGAGCTGCGTTTTTCCCTTGTCATCCATCCAGGCACCCGCCAGGTCCAGCAGGATTTTAAAAATTTATACCAGGTTGACGTAAATTATATCGCGTTTTACGCACCAGCTGAAAACCGGGTCTTTTTTTCGGCAGACAATGCCAGATTACGGGTGGTTGCCCATGAAATCGGCCATGTGATTGTTGAAAATTATTTTATCATCTCCCCGCCCCAGCATATCCATGAGGTGCTGGCCCAGTATGCAGAAACCCACATCACCGACTGATGGCTGATGGGGCCATCACTTATGGATCAGGTTACTACTTGATTTGCTGGATCATCTGCCAGGCACGGGGCTGTTCGGGGCCCAGCAGCAGAGATAATTGGGAGATAATTGGGGTCTGACCCCAATTATTGCCAATTATTGGTTGATTTTTTTGATCATCTGAACAGCTCTGGAATGGTTCGGGTCCAGCAGCAGGGCATGCTCGTATTTGTCCAGGGCTTTGTATAATATTCCCTGACCGTGGTAGAGATCGCCTAAGGTCACTTTGATGCCGGCATCGGCAGGCAGTTCTTTTTCGGCCCGTTCCATGACCTGGATGGCATTTCGCATGTCATTGTGTTTGTGAAAAAACCGGTATATCTTGTAATACCAGGATCTTTTGCGGCGGTCCTGGCTTTCCGGATCCTGCACAGAAGAGACCGGCATGGCTTCAATCAGATCAAGGCAGTGCAGATACCGGTCAATGGCGGTTTCAATGTCGCCGGTATCAAACAGAAAACCGGCATAGGCGATGGCAGGGCCGGGGGTATCGGGAATGGCCCGGGCAATGTCTGCTTTGTCCGCACCGGATACAATCATGGCGGTGAGCACATTGTCCATAAAGCTTTCATCCAGTTCCAGTGTTCTGCGCATATATGTCAGCCCTGTTGCCATGTCCTGCTGTGCCAGCAGCCAGGTGGCATATTGAAAGGTATAGTTGGCAGCGGTTCTGTCATATTCCATCGCTTTTTTGAACCCCAGTTCCGCCCTTTTTGGATGACCCTGACGGGCAAGAAAATTGGCAAACCGCCCCAGGAAAATAGAATTCAGTGGATCCCGGACCAGGGCTGCGGAAAACAGGTTTGCAGCCGTCTTTCTATCGTCGGAAAACCAGGCGATATCTGCTGATATAAAGCGGCTTTCCCCATGCAATGGATCGAATGCTGCTGCCAGCCGGGCGATTTTGTCAATTTTCCCATAGATCTCTGCCGGGGTGTCTTCTGTCACAGGATAGGTCCTGATCGTATGATAATAAAATCCGCCCATCAGGTGTGAAAAGAAAAACAGACACACACAGGCCGCGGCAAGGGCCGTGACTCCCGTCATTGCCTGTTTCACCGCCCCGGACCGCACCAGGGGCAGCCGGGAATCCGGCCTGTGTTTTTCCCTGCCGGTATGGGCGGATGCCACTGCCATGCCTGCCGCAAAAAAGAACCACAACCCATTGGCACCGATATGCAGGTTGAAATCGGTGACACTGTGCACCAGTATCGCCGCCATGGCCGTAACACTGCCGATATACAGATAAATGGAAAATGCATCCCGCCGCTGTAAAAACACCTTCCAGGTTTTCACCAGCACGACTCCCAGAAACAGGGCTGCCAGAAAAAACCCGATAATACCGCCTTCTGACAGCAGCTCCAGATAATCATTGTGTGCATGGGTTAAAAACCGGTCACTGATGATGGTGCGGTACAACGGATACACATGGGAAAAGGTTCCCATACCCGATCCTGTGACGGCAAAATCCCGGATCACCCCCCAGGTGTCTTTCCAGAAATCCAGCCGGGATTCATGGATCATCCCGTGGGCGTTTTTCAGCTGTGCAAACCGCTCAAGGATCTGGTCCCAGCCGAACCACCCGATACCAAGGGTGGCAAAAATGATGACACCCATGATCACAAGGGTGTTGCCCCGGCTGATTCGGCGCTTCAACAGCAGCACGGAAAACAGCACCAGTGAGGTAACCGTGCTGATCATGGCCCCCCGGGAAAGGCTTACAAAAATGGACACCACAATGAGCAGGGCAGATGCCCCGATGAGAATATGGATATTGGCCTTTTCCTGGCTGAATATTTCGGCAATGCCCCGGATCAGGGAGGTATTGTGAATCCGCGGCCGGTAAAACAGAAACAATCCCAGCACCAGGAAAAATATCATCTCCATCAATCCGGCATAATGGTTGTGGTTGGCATAGGGCCCCACCACAATACTGTTGTTGGGCGCATACCGGAACCACAGGGCCATGTCGGTGGTCAGGTAAAACTGCAGAATGGAGGAAAAGGCCAGCAGTCCCCCGAAAACAGCCACCACAAACACGGTTGTGCGCAGCAGTTCTTTTCTGGAAAGCAGCTGGACCGTGAGCACATAAAACATCACATAGGCGGCATACCGGAAAAATTCGGTTACCGTTGATTTGGGATGCACCGTCAGGGTCATGAATCCGGAACTATCGGTAACCGTCCGGGTGACAGTATGGATCTCAAAGGCTTTGGGAGATAAAAAAGCCACCAAAGCAGGGGGAAGCGGCATCAGTTGAAACAGCATATAGCCCAGAAACACCAGCAGCGGCACCATGCCAGGCACCTGATAAACGGGGCCGCTGTTTTTTATGCTGGAAATAAAAAACGCCAGCAGGGCCACGGCGGTGAGTATTTCCATGATGGCATAGGACCAGGCTTCGGTGGTCCCGAAAGCAAGGGGGGTAAACACCAGCAGAAAAAAAAACAGGCGTTTTGAAAGGGTAAAAGCCATCTTATTCAGGAGGTGGAGGCGTAATAGTAATCCCCGTAATTATAATAATACCCGCTTTTTCTGGCATTGAAATAGTTCAATACCACACCGGTCATGGGGGCATCCACCTCTTTGAGCTGCTTGATTCCCTTGCCCAGCATTTCATGGGTGGTTTTTCCGGCCCAGGTGACCAGAATCACCCCTGCCACCTGTCTGCTTAAAATAACCGGGTCTGTGACACTTGCCAGGGGCGGGGTGTCCACCAGGACCATGTCATAGGTATTCACCGCATCAGACAGCAGCGCGGCCAGATTTTTGGAACTCAGCAGTTCGGAAGGGTTGGGCGGCACAGGACCGGAGGTCATGATATCCAGATTCTCCAGAACACTCCTGTGCAATGATGTCTCCAGATCCGAAACACCGGCCAGATAGGAGCTCAACCCGGCGCTGTTGTCCAGCAGAAAATGTTTGTACTGGGTGGGCCGCCGCATATCCGCATCAATGAGCAGCACTTTTTTGCCTGCCTGGGCAATGGAAATAGCCAGACAGGCTGTTACCGAAGATTTTCCCTCACCCGGGGTCACACTGGTAATGATCAGGCTTTTGGGCGGGGTGTCTGCAGCAGACAGAAAAATTGCCGTGCGCATGCCTTTAAAACTTTCCGCCATCAGAGAGGCGGAATCATTCATCATATCCTGCACCAGGTCCGGTTTTTTGCCTTTTACCAGATCAATGGTGGTGATAACCGGCACATCAAATTTTTCTTCCACATCTTCCGGGGTTTTGATGGTGTTGTCCAGGTATTCAAAAAAGAAGGCCAGGCCGATGCCGCCGAACAGGCCCAGGATAATTCCCAGCAGGAGATTGCGTTTTTTATTGGGTTTGGCCGGCTTGACAGGCAGTTTGGCCTCTTCGATCACCCATACATTCACGGACTGGTTTCGTTCCGTGATGTCCCGTTCCTTCATTTTTTTCACCAGGGCATCATACAGATACCGGTTGGTATCCACATTGCGCTGGAGCATGCCCAGCTGAATGGATTTTTCCCCAAGCTGTTCCGCGTCAAACCGGGTTGTGTCCAAAGCAGCCTTCAGGCTCAGCTCATGGGCCTGGGCCAGCTGAAATTCATTACGGATGGTCTGGACCACTTTTTCCAGTTCAGCATATTTGCTGTCTTTGAGACCCTTTAATTCTTCCTGGGCTGCTATCATGCGCGGATGTTTGACCCCATATTTTTTGGACAGCTCAGAAATTTTTTGTTCCGCAGCCAGTATTTTCTGGTTGATAAATTCCACTGATACACTTTCAGCAATCGCCGGAATGGTTTCAAGGTTTTCTTTTTTGACATTGCGCACCTGGTTATAGACGGCTGACAGTTCCTTTCGTTTTGTCTCAGCAGCCGTAAGCTGCCGGGAAATATCGGACATCCTTTCGGGCAGCACTGTGACACGGTCTTCAATGGTGACGATATCATGGTCTTTTTTATACTGGTGGAGTTTTTTTTCAGATTCTTCCAGTTTTTTGCGCTGCACTTCCGCCTTCTGGGTCATCCACCCGATGCTGTAGCCGGACACCGACATCTGCATATCGATCAATTCATCGATATAGGCCTGTGAAAGCGCATTGGCAACGTTCATGGCCACCGCCGGATTTTCTGACATGAACCCGATCTGGAGAATGCGCGAATTCTGCACCGGGGTGACGGAAATATTTTGCTTGACAACACTTCCCAGGATATCTGCCTTGGTGGGCGGCACAGCATAAACATCCGGCATGGGGTTTTCAATCCCGCCGACTGCGTTGCCTGCCAGAAGGGCATCAATCCCCATCATGGTCTTGATGGTGGTAACCTGATCTTTCAACCATGCAGATACCATGGATACATAGGAAGGTTTTTCCTTTTTTTCCGGAAACATCACTGCATACAGTTTTTCCGGATCAAGGGCCTCCACCGCTTTTTCCACCACCGAGGCACTCATGATCAGCTGGTTCTGGGTTTCTATGAATTCCGGATCATACGGGGTGTAGGAGTAGGTGCTGGTCAAAGCCCCGGCTGTATTGCGCTCGATCATCACCTTGGTGCCGGCGTAATACTCAGGGGTCTTTGTAAACGTGGCAATGACAACAATGAGCACGGTCAGGACAAAGAAGCTGACAATGGACCATTTTCTTTTTCGGACCACCCGCAGATAATCGCGTAAATGAATTTCTTTTTCCTGGATCATCAGAAAAAACTTTCCGGAACCACGATGACATCATCCGGCAGCACGGGTTCATCCATGTTCACATTTTGAAATACTTTCTTTTCTCCGTTCACCACCCGGATGATGCGCACCTTGTTTTTTGAAGCAATATTGGTAAATCCGCCGGCCTTGGTAATGGCCTTGATAACACTCAGGTTTGATTCAAACTTATAGGAATCGGGTTTTTCCACCTCTCCGGATACATAATAGGTGTCTGCCTTTGAAATATAAACATTGTCATTGTCCTGAATCAGGATATTCAATGATGCATCCCCTTTTTTGATAAGTTTTTCCAGATCCAGGACAATCTGGCCCTGCGGGCTGTCTGAGTCGCCTGTGCGTTTGATGGTGGCTGTATTGCCGGCATCCTCCGTAATCCCGCCTGCTTTGGAAATAAATTCCAGGAAGGTGACCCTGCCCCGCAGTTCATACTGCCCCGGATTTTTGATCTGCCCCAGGATCAACGCTTTTTTGCTGCGGTGTTCGGTGATGAAGACATCCACCTGGGGGCTGACCAGGTATCCGTCCGCCAAAAGGGATTCAATCTTTGCCGCCACCCGGGAAACCGTCAGGTCTTTTACGGAAATTTCCCCCACCAGCGGCACCCGGATGGTATCACCGGCACTTACCCGCACCGTGGTGGACAGATCCGGATTCTCATACACCTTGAGTTCCAGCACATCCCCTTCCCCGACAATATATTCCTGGCACAGGGCCGGCTGCCAGAAACACATCCCGGCCACTATACAAAAGATGCCCAGAAGATGTCGTGTCATATTTCCCATCAGGCAGCTACAGACGCGCGGTGACCCGCAGATAAAACTGGTTAACTTCATAATCAAAAAAATCGATGTTTGAATCATTGTCAAAATAGGTGTATCCCAGATCAAAAAACAGCCATCTTCTGGGTTCAAACCGGATGGCCGGGCCGATACTGAAGAACCGGTCATCCCGGTTGATGCCGTTGTATTCATTTTCTTCATATACGAGGTTCAGGTTTCCGGACCATTTTTCATTGAACCGCTGCAGCAGACCGATATCGATGCCTGTGGACAGAAAACTGGAAGCCCCGGCCAGATCGGATTCATGGAACTTGCGGTACCCCATTACATTAACACCCCGCTTGGCGGTAAAATTATGCTGGGTCTGCAGTTCAACGCTGAACCCGTCCTGGTCTTTTACCCTGTCATCTTCAAAATCTTTTTCCAGGTATCCCAGCCGGAAGGTCCCCCGGGAGCGGGCCGTAACTTCCCAGGATATCCCGCCGTAATACCCGGTTTCCACATTGTCATTGATGGTGCCGGTATCAAATGCAATGTCTGCATACCGGATACCGGCCAGAAGAGCGGTCTTGGGTTTGAACTTGTAAAACAGGGTCAGCCCGAGAGAGTTGTCATTTCTGTCCCGGTATTCAACAAAAGATTCTTTGTAATTGAGATCATAATTGGCATAATTGAACTGCAGTTTGAACTTTCTGGAATCACTGTCAAAGGTGGTGATGAAATCAAACAGGTTGTCCCGGTGCCGAAACAGGGTATCATCAATCCCGTTGCCGGCAATTTCTTCTCTGTCATGGAAAACATCGATCACATCGAATGACAGCCCGGAATTGAAATTATACTGGAACAGGCCTTCCAGTGTATGGTTCCAGTGATCGTGCCGGGAGTTATCCCCATACATGATCAGTTCAGGAGAATACAATCCATAAAGCTGGTACCGCCTGGTGGCATCCGGTTTGATGCGGCCAAGTTTCAGACCGCCGGGCGAAGTGAGGTTGGTATCGATGGTAAGCAGCTTTTCCCGGTTGGCAGGAAGGGCCAGCCAGATGCCCGGTGCAATGGTGGTGACCCAGTCTGATTTTTTGTTATCCCTGGTGGCAAACAGGTTGTCGGTATGAAGGACCTGGAAACTGACAAACGGATGAATCCGCCCCCCCTGCCTGCCGAAGATATCCGCACCGATACCCTCTTCTTGTGAAATGGTTGTGCCTTCGGTCTGGCCTACGGGAACGGGTGTCTGCGGGGACTGGCCCAGGGGAGGAGACGGTGCCTGAAACTGACCCTGTGGAACCGGCTGTGCCGGGGACTGACCCGGAGGAATGGCCGGCGTCTGTATACCGGCAGGAACCTCTGACTGGGCAATAAGAATGGGACCCAGAGACGTCTGACCGGTCGTCGGAATCTCCTGGGCAAAGGCACCAGGTATGGCCACGGCCATAACCATCAGCAACAGTATCAGGTACTTGTTGTTTTTCATGGGAAGCCTTTTTGATGAACCCGTTTTTAACATTTCAGCATATCATTGGTTATGGCCTGGTGAACTTTTGGGAACAATAGACCCGGAACAGCTGATATGTCAACAAAAATTCGCCCCGGCTGCACTGAACCAGGGCGTTTCTTACATATATCGTCCCGATACCGGCCGGAACAGAAAAACTGCTCTCTTCTAATTGATGGACGAGGCTGAAAACGGCTTAACCGGTATATCCCCCCCCCGTTGGATTACCGGTACAGGGTCCAGTACGGCCTCTGTATATGCCAGACCTGTCTGCTGAAGGCACTGGGCCTGGGCGATTTCATCCCTGTCATACACCGGCTCTCCCAGGGGCGTGATGGCCTCGGCCGCAGCCCTGGCAACGATCTGTTTTTGAATGCCGGCCTCTGTGGCACACATGCACACCTGGTTCAGGTCCACTTCCCCGCCATAGCCGTAAATATGCTTGATGGTCAAATAGGGGTTGTATTCCAGATCTACCGCAATCTTCATGGCTTCGCAGGGAGATGCTTTTTCATCCATTGCCTGGATAATGGCCTCTTCCAATACGGTTTCTTCGGCCGGCGTATAGGCCAGTCCCTCGGTCTTCAGCTGACGGCTGTTCTCTTTGCCGGCCTGCAGTTTTTCAATATATTCTTTTTCCCAGGCAGCAGCCGGACCGGCCCAGAAAATCATCACCAGTGTG
>JAABSA010000086.1 GCA_011390635.1 Desulfotignum sp.
ATTCAATACAACAGGGTTTTTGACGGTTCTTTCCTTCGGCCACATCTTCAACTGGAAATGACCTTTATGGAACTTAAGATGCCTGTTAATAATACGAGTATTCGTTCAATCGTATCGGAAGTGGCGCAGACGGAAGCAGAGCTGAAAATTGGTTGTGTTTCAGCCATTGAAACGGCGGGTGACAAATTAAGTGCCTTAACGTGGCGTATCCTTATTCGTGACAGGGCGGATGAAAAAGATGACCCCACAATGATACGGCATCTTCATGACCTTGCCGCATTGGAAAATATGATTTCAGAAGCGGAAAATGACTTTGTGTCCTCGGCTAAAGAGTCTTTACAGCGGGATCAAGTGCGCAGAGGAGGTAATCTTATTGCCGATATGGCAGTTGCTGATAGATTGGCAAACGCCTTGAAAATCTTGAAACAGGACGGTTTGTACCAGAAAGAGTATGAACATTTTGTTGCCGGCATGTCCTATGCTGCCGAGGAAGAACAGATAAGCTTTGAAGAGGCGGTTCAAGCTCTTGAGAGAATAATTGGCGTTTGTAATCGATAAGTGTTTTTAACCATTTTTCATAGTGCCTCCTTTAGACCCCATATTGAGGGTCTCCTTCCGAGGCTTGGTCGTTGAGACCGCTTGCTCATTCACTGCACCACTTGTTCGATCTTGCGCTCCATTTCGGGGGTTATTTCGGTGGAACGAGGGGGAAGCTTAGCCTCCCCCCGTTCTCCATTTTGTGCAATATCATTTAGGAGCAGGTTCATCTCGGCTATTTCGCGGACCTGAGCCGCAATGATCTCGTCTGCCAGTTTGCGAACGCGTGGATCGCTGATGCTCGCTCTCCGAGCGTTATTTATGGCAATTGAGTGGTGGGGAATCATAGATTTCATAAAATTGACATCCCCGATAAACATCTGACTTCTATTCGCGAACAGCAAAAGCACGCCTAACAGTGCGGCCAAAACAAGAACAGCGATTTTGGTCCCCTTCCCTTTGTACATCGGCCACATGAAAGACAGCATCACGATGCTCATGAAGCACCCCATAACCAATGAGGCGATCAGACGGTTTACACTGAACAGTGCGTGGTCGAGTGAGTAGACGAGCTGATACATCAAGAAAATCATGATGATAGTTGAAGTTACGATCATTGCCGCAAATCGGCCCCAGCCCATTCCCATCATTTGTTTTTGTTGGTCCATCTTGATCCTCCTTCGAGTATGAAGTGCAGTGTTTCCAGTTATAAATGCTTTTGTTACCAGGCTTCACTGTCTTTTGTAAAATTTGGCCTCTGTTGATCTGTAACATATGCAGCCGCATCAAGCGCTTGTTCTTTTGTAAGGTGAAGATCTCCCTTTGGCATATTATTATGCGCAAATGCAGCCATAACCTCTAATTTATACATTTTCCGCCTATCGGGTTGTATCCCCGATAAGAAGCCGTTCAGCATCCAGCCGGAGAAAGCCCCGTTCATTTATCAAAGCGATCACCCGGTCTGCTGATGAGGAAATGCACAATATAAATCTGCCGGAAAGCCAAAACGGGGTCAAAACGCAAAGCGAATCCCGGCCATAAAATACACATGGGTAGTGTCCGCACCGGCTTCTTCGGCGATATCAGCGGTTTCACCGACAAGAAACCGGTAACGGATACCGATATAAGGGGCAAATTCCCGTTTTATCTCATAGCGCAGGCGCAGGTCGAGATTCACATCTGTGATACCGGCCCCCATATCCCGCTCGGAAATATCCTGTGCAGCAACGTGCAGTTCAGCCAGGGGCTGAAGCACCAGCCGCTGGGTGATGCGCAGATCGTATTCCGCTTCACAGGCAAATGTCACATCCCCGTCTTCAGAGATATACAATGCATTGTCCAGTTCAAATTTGTACGGAGCCAGGCCCTGAAACCCTATGACACCAGACCACCGGTCATCGTAATCATCATCAGTGTTCCATTCATTGGCATACTGCACCCCGATCTGGAAATTCCAGAAAGGTGTGACCAGGCGGGAATACAGCAAATCGGTTTCTGTCTCACCGTTATCAGGGCCGTCAAAAACCGCTTCCCCCTCATGTTTCCACCAGAACTTATGAAAATCCTTCCCGACCCATCCCTGGGCTTCCCAGCCCATGTGATCCGGGGTGTCATCATCTGCAATCCGGTATTCAAGTTTTTCAACCAATGTAAACACATACACCCGGTCATCCTGCAGGGTGACAGGAAAATGGTCAGGCGGGGGATTTTGCGCATACTCCAGTACATCATCAAGGCTCATGCCTTCAGGCAGCGGGGGGGTCTGGACATCAGACGGTGATCCGCCTTGGTGCTCACGGGCTGATTCCTGATGGCCGGGACGGTCCGATGTAACGGGCATTTCTTTTTTTTCCTGGGCAAAACCTGGGCCTGCCTGCATGATAACCGCAACAGCCATTGCAAAGAGACAATACTTATACCTTGACATGGATGGGACCTCCTTTCAGATCCTTAACAACCGCTACCGTTCGGAACATGCCTGCCTCCATGTGGTACAGCAGATGGCAGTGAAACGCCCACTGGCCCGGTGCGTCGGCAAAGATATCCACGGTCAGCAGTTCGGCAGGCTGCACAATGACGGTGTGTTTGCGGGGGTTGTCGTCAAGGTTTCCCCCGGCGTAAAGGTCCATCCACATGCCGTGCAGATGGATGGGGTGGCTCATCATGGTGTCGTTGATCATGTTGATGCGCAGGCGCTCTTTGTATTGAAAGCGGATCATGTGGGACTCGGACCATTTTTTGCCGTCAAACCCCCAGATGTACTTGTGCATGTTGCCGGTCAGGTGCAGATCAAACTCCCTTGTGGGGGCACGGCGGCCGTACGGCCGCTCCAGGGCGCGCAGCTGGCTGTAGGTGAGCACCCGCCAGCCGTCATTGCCAAGCCCTGCGCCTGGATAATCCAGGCGGCGGTAGGCTGTACGGGCCATGGTAATGCTTGCCGGGCCGTGTTCTGCTGATCCGTGCCGGATGCGGTCCGGCAGATTCTGTGTCGGCAGCTCCCTCTTCCCGCCATGGTCCGGCATGTGGTGCGGCATATCCATGTCATCTTTTTTATTTGTATCCATGTGACCATGGTGTTTCATGTCCATGTTCATGTCCTTATCCTTGTCCATCATCATGCCCATGTCGGCCATGGTCAGCATGGGCCGACGGCGCAGACCGGGTACAGCGGCGGCCATTCCCGGACGCGGGGCTATGGTTGCGCGGGCATAACCGCTGCGGTCCATGGTTTCCGCAAACAGGGTATAGGCCCAGTCGCGGGACTGGGTATCGGGTATTGTCACCACCACGTCATAGGTTTCAGCCACGGCAATGCGCAGCTCATCGGTTTCCACCGGCTGGATGTTCTGTCCGTCTGCCTGGACCACGGTCATGGGCAGGCCGGGGATCCGGATGTCATAAAATGTCATGGTCGAAGCATTGACAAACCGCAGGCGCACACGCTGGCCCGGCCCGGCAGTAAAAACTGGGTTTTCCCCAGCAGTCTGGCCGTTGATCAAATAGCTGTAGGTGGCGCCCGTAACATCGGCAATATCTGTGGGGTCCATACGCATGCGGTCCCAGGCCAGGCGTTTGTCAATCACTTGTTTCAGGGTCATGCCGGTGGCCTGCATCTGGTCCTGGATGTTTGCCAGTGTGGGACGCTGAAAATTGTAATAGCCCTCCATGGTCTTGAGCTTCCACAGGACCCGGTGCGGGTCTTCAAAGGTCCAGTCCGACAGGACAATGGAATGGTCCACGTCATAGGCCACCGGATCAGGCCCGGCAGGCGCGACAACAAGCTGGCCGTAGTGGCCGAGCTGTTCCTGCAGACCGGTGTGGCTGTGGTACCAGTAAGTGCCGTTCTGCCGGACGGGAAAACGGTAGGTAAAGGTTTCTCCCGAAGAAATCCCGGGAAAGCTGATACCTGGCACACCGTCCATGGTAAAGGGCAGAAGAATGCCGTGCCAGTGAATGGAAGTCGATTCAGGCAAAAGGTTGTGAACCCGGATCAGTGCTTCTTTGCCTTCGGTCATGCGGATCACCGGCCCGGGAATCGAGCCGTTGATTGCGATTGCCCGGCCCGGCCTGCCCCCGATCAGCAATTTACGTCTTTCCAGGTACAGATCAATGCCCCCGGCGCCGGTGGCATTCAGTTCCCCGATGTTTCCTGCCGGAGCAATGTTGGAATCCGCCCCCCATGCCTGACACAGGGGCCACAGAGAAGAGACCATGACAGCCGAACCTGTGGCTGCCAGAAAATCCCGGCGCGTCATGGTATACGCCGGAGATGGTCCGGGCGAAGATGGTTTGGACAAAAATGCCTGCCTGACCTCCGGTGTTTGATTACAATAATCTGTCATAAAAGCTTCCTTTATTATATTACCGCCAGTATGGTATGGCTCACTTATTGCCGATACCAGCCAGTTTTTTCTGGTTCATGAGCCGGGGTTTGATACTGCCCCCTTTTTCAACGGCTTTTTTCTGCGTATTCGGGAGCTGCTTTGCTGATACCGGCAGATAAGCCCTGAAGACACTGCCGTCTCCAGGAACACTTTCCACTGTAATGCAGCCGCCATGGTTGCCGCCCAAAAAAGCGTTTTTCCTCTTGAAAGAGAGGGACTGGAAGAAACATGGAAAAAGATTGCCGGCCACTGCTACAGCTGCGGCATCGTCACGCTTTTTTTTGAGAGACTGGATCAGCTTCGGGAGACATCGGCAGCCTTTTGTCTTATCCCAGTATCTGAAGGATAACCTCATAAATATCCTTACGGTGCCCGATAGCATACACCACCACCCTTGTGTTGAGATCATCGATCCGATAAACAACCCGGAACCGTTTCAGTTTCAGGGATCGGAACAGGACCAGTTCGTTTTGCAGCGGCTTGCCCAGATATGAATTTTCATTAAGCCCTTTGAGACCGGTTTTGATATTTTTTCGGATTTCCGGGTGCAGGCGGGCGAACATGTCAGCTGCAGAAGCAGTCAATTTGACCTGAAATGTCACTACAGATCTTCCAGATCCGTGAGCGGTCTGTCAGAACGGATGTCATCCAGGGAACGGTGAATCTGATCCATCATGTCCCGGTCCCCCAGAACGGTCATGGTTTCCTGCATGGCTTCATATTGATCCATGGACATAAGCACTGCCTTGGGAACCCCGTTCCGGGTGATGGCAACGGTGCGGCCCTCGGCATCGAGCATTCGAATCATGTCCAGAAGTTTCGTTTTTGCCTGAGTGACCGGAATATAGGTATCGATCTGCATAGCGTT
>JAABSA010000087.1 GCA_011390635.1 Desulfotignum sp.
TCTTCCCCGGTCAGCTCTTCCGCCCCATCATCTTCCCCGGGCTGTAATGCCCTTTTTCATGCCTTATCCGTTGTGCAGCATCTCTTGGTGCAGTTAGATCACCCGCCTGAAGATGTCCAGGGTCCTGCGGGCCGTATTTTCCCAGGTGAACCGTTTCGCCCGTGCCAGGCCTGCGGTTTTCAGGTTCCGACAAAGGCTGGTGTCTCCGACCAGGGTTTCCATGGCGTGGACCAGGCTGTCTTTGTCTTCCGGGTCGATAAACAGGGCCGCATCCCCGGCCGCCTCGGGCATGCTGGCGGCGCTGGAGCAGATCACCGGGCACCCGCAGGCCATGGCCTCCAGAATGGGCAGGCCGAGCCCTTCATACAGGCTGGGATACACCAGGGCTGCGGCGCCTGTATACATTGCCGCAAGATCCTGGTCCGGCACATGGCCGGTGAGAAACACCCGGCCTTTGAGATTGCCTGTACCGATGCCCTTGTGCCACGGTTTTTCCCCCCACCCGTGCCATCCCGCCAGGACCAGGGGGATGTCGGTTTTTGCAGCGGCCAGGGCATCCATGAGCAGGCCGATGTTTTTACGGGGCTCCAGGGAACTGACAAACAGCAGGTATTGGCCGGGCAGGCCGTATTTGCGCCGCACATTTGCCACGGTTCGGGGCGGACGTGCAAAAAACAGGGGATCCGGGGCCAGCGGTACGCTGGAAACCATGGACGGCGGCACCTTGAATTCATCCATGATCTCCTGGCGGATGAATTCGGAAATGGTGAGAATATGCCGGGCATATTTCAGCCGGGTTTTGATGAAATATTCAAACAGCCATACCCGCTCTTTCGGGTGGGTGTCTTTGTACCGGCGCAGGGACAGGTCATACACCGAATAGACCGTGGGAACCGCCGTCAGCTTTGCCGGGGTGAACGCGGTTTCGTGGTACAGGGTAAAATCGGATTTTCCGCTTCTGAAAAGGCAGTTGAGCTGATGTTCATACCAGCGCCACCGGGCGGCCCGCAGCCCGAATACCAGGGGATCGGGCAGGTGCCGCACCGACCGGGTGACCTGCTGCCACCGGGCCGCATCGGCCATGGCCGGCAGGGCGGGGTACATGTGACTGCCGGTGAAAAAGGCGGTGTCAGCCAGTCCCAGGCGGTTGACCGCCTGGTATAAATTGCGCAGATACCGCGCGATACCGGTCAACAGCCCGGTCATGGGGATGGCGTTAACAAGTATGTTCATGGCAGGTGCTATTCATGAAAATGACAGAAGGAAAACCCTTCCTGTCTGCACAGGGCATCGCGCCTGGCCTCTTTCAGGTCATGGCAGACCATCTGTCCGACCATCTCTTCGAAACCGATGCCCGGGGTCCACCCCAGTTTTTCCCGGGCTTTTGCAGCATCCCCCAGCAGGGTTTCCACCTCAGCCGGCCGAAAATACATGGGGTCCACCGCCACGATCACATCCCCGGGTTTGACCGCGGGCTGTTGGATCTGAAGGGCATGGTTCGCCGGCAGGGGGTTCACTGACGGATCCACAGCAGTTACCACGCCTTTTTCACGGGTGCCCGTGCCTTCCCAGGCCAGGGCGATACCCAGTTCTGCAGCGGCGGTTTCCACAAACTGCCGCACAGAATGCTGCTCTCCTGTGGCAATGACAAAATCTTCCGGTGCCTTTTGCTGAAGCATCAGCCACATGGCCGCCACATAATCTTTGGCATGGCCCCAGTCTCTTTTGGCATCCAGGTTGCCCAGGTACAGGCAGTCCTTGATGCCCAGAAAAATCCGGGCCAGGGCCCGGGTGATCTTGCGGGTCACAAAGGTCTCTCCCCGCAGCGGGGATTCATGGTTGAACAAGATCCCGTTGCAGGCATACATGTCGTAGGCTTCTCTGTAGTTCACCACTATCCAGAAGGCATACAGCTTGGCCACGGCATAGGGGGACCTGGGATGAAAACGGGTTTGTTCGTTCTGGGGAAAGGAGGCGACCTTGCCGAACAGCTCGGAAGTGGATGCCTGGTAGAACCGGCAGGTATCTGCAAGCCCAAGGGATTTTACCGCCTCCAGCAGCCGAAGGGTGCCCAGGGCATCGGTGTCAGCGGTGTATTCAGGTTCTTCAAAAGACACTGCCACATGGGACTGGGCCGCCAGGTTGTAGATTTCATCGGGCTGTACCCGCTGCACGATTTTCATGAGATTGGAGGAATCGGTCATATCCCCGTAATGCAGGATCAGGTTGCGGTCTTTGATGTGCTGCTCCTGGTAGAGATGATCGATGCGGTGGGTGTTGAACATGGATGCCCTGCGCTTGATTCCGTGGACTTCATACCCTTTTTCCATGAGAAACTCGGTGAGATAGGCCCCATCCTGGCCGGTGATGCCGGTGATCAATGCTTTTTTCGCTTTTTTCATATGCAGTTCATGTTCCTGTTGATTTTCATGTTCATGTTCAGGTTCTGGTTCTGGTTCTGGTTCATATTTCAGATCCGGTTCATGTTCATATTTCGGGTTCGGTTCATGGGTATTTCTCTCAGATACCTTTTTTGGACAAATGGGCATCCACCATCTGTCTTGCCACATCACGGCCGGCGGTTCGGGCTTTCCAGCCCAGTTCCCGGTATGCCTTTGACGGATCCGCATACAGGGCACCAATATCGGCGGGCCGCACAAACCGGGGATCGGTTCGTACATATTGTTTCCAGTCCAGGTCCAGGCGGGTGAAAACAGCATCCACAAAATCGGCCAGACTGATGCTGGTGCCGGTGGCAATAATGTAATCTGCGGGTTCGGGCTGCTGGAGCATCAGCCACATGGCTTCCACATATTCCGGTGCCCAGCCCCAGTCACGTATGACAGCGGTATTGCCCAACAGCAGTTCATGGCATCTGCCCCGGGCGATGCTGCATGCGGTGTGTACGATTTTCTGGGTGACAAACCGTTCGGGACGAAGCCAGGATTCATGGTTGAATAAAATGCCGGTGCAGGCAAACATCCCGTAGGCCTGGCGGTGGGTATCGGTATGGCGCAGGGCCGCAACTTTGGCTGATCCATAGGGGCTGACAGGATGTAAAACACTGGTTTCCTTGGCCGGGCGGCCCCTTAGGTCTCCAAAACAATCCCCTGATCCGGCATTGAAAATTTTCACCGGCAGCTGCAATATCCGGACTGCCTCCAGAAGGTTCAGGGTGGCGGTGCCGATACTCGCATAGGTTTCACCGGGAATGTCAAAAGACCGGGCAACCGAACTCTGACCGGACAGATTGTACACCTCATCCGGTGCATGCGCGTTTATCACCGCTTCCACCTGTTCCGCATCTTCCATGGACACGGACACCATCTCAAGGCGGTCCCGGATGTGCAGCCGCTGTAAATTGTCATGTACATCCGCGGGTCCGGCCCTGGATGCACCGATAACCACATAGTTTTTTTGCAGCAGAAACCTGGCCAGGAATGCACCATCCTGACCGGATACGCCGAATATCAAGGCTTTTTTCATAGACTTCTTTGTGTAAACATCACGGTCTGTTGCCATGGCATGGCAAAAATATCCGTATCACCCGGGGGGCGTGCCGGACAAACCCTTTATGTATCAGACATCATCAAGGGAGGCAAGGATTAGTGTGATTTTTTACAAGGATGAGTCGAAAAGCGGATACGGGGGGCTGAAGAACATTTTCACAAACTGATCTTTTTCAACAGGAACGAGCCGCCAGGCAATCTGGCCGTCTTTTTCAGCCTCAAAATACCATTGCCGGCCAGGCGTAAGAGACAGGGAAAAATGACCGGCATTGTCGGTAACAACGGTTGAAACCAATACTGGCTGCTCCGCCATTTCATACACGGATACCGTATGCTGCGCCACTTCCTCGCCGGGTGAATAGACCAGGTCATCATCATGGTCTGAAAACAAAAGGCCATAAATGCGGACCAGCGGGGATTCTGCATCATCCGGCAAAAGATCCGGGGCATCTGTCCCTTCCGGCACAAGCTGCAGGTTTTCGGCATCTGTCTGGTCCGCAATCTGACTCCAGTCTATGAAGGATCCGGCATAGACGGAAAGGATACCGGTGCCGGAATTTTCCGGGGTTTCCAGCGGATTTTCCAGTGGGGTTTCCAGGTTTATGGCGACACCGGCCTGTGTGTAGCGGTTGGAAAAAACAACCGCCCCGTAAGGCCAGGTAGTCAGTTCCGTGTACAGGAGTGCGGAAAACAGATCAGCCACCGGACGGGCCGTGGTCATGTCTTCCCAGGATGCAGCCACGGTGGCGGTCTGGAAGAATTCACCCGGATAGCTCTCCTCAAAGTCAGCCGGTACAAGCGTATCCTGTCCTGGATCTGCGGCCTGCGGCGCTGCGGCATCAGAAGGGGGCACTGCTTCATCAGCCCCGGAGCCGTCAACATCGGTGCGGACCTTATCTTCTTCTGATGGACCGGACATGTCGGCATCGGCCCGGGCCCATTGCTGGAGGATCTCATCTGAAAAAAGCGGTAAAAACTGCATCTTCGGCAGTTGATAAAGATGCGCATTCTGCTGAAAAAGCAAGGAGGAATCTGTCTGTAAAAAAAACTGGGTCAGGGGCGGATTTGCCCGGACCTGGTTGATCAGGTTCAGCATCTGCATCTCGGAAACCCGTTCAAAAGAACCAAGGGTCAAAGAAAGAAACCAGGCATTCATCCGGGTGTCAGCCACCACCCCCGGGTCTGCGGAGGTACCGGCATACGGATATGCATCTGACAGGATATATTGAAAATCTCCGGTATCCAGCTCGTTTTTAAACAGGTTTTGCACAAAAATATGCCCTGCGGTTTCCATGGGCATGAAATGGGAAAAAGAAAAGACAGAACTGGTTCGGGCCATTTGTCTGCGAACGGGAGGGATGGGTTCTGCTTCCGGATCTGCAGCTGATTCGCGGGCATTGGCTGCGGCTGCGTCCTCGCTCAATTCCCGGTCCAGCGCATAGGGGGCAAAAACCGTTTCAGGGCCGATCCCCACTTCCTGGAGAACAGCCGGGGAATATCCCAGGGCAACCGCATGGGCAAACGGTGCTGCCCTGTACTGGTTGATCAGGTCAAAGACAAACATGTCCCGGGCCGTGCTGTCCGCTGCTGCCGGCGTGATGAAGAAGGCAGCAAGCAGCACCAGGCCTGCGGCAATTGTGT
>JAABSA010000088.1:0-306 GCA_011390635.1 Desulfotignum sp.
CAAGGCAGGGGTTGCCATTTTGCTCACCGTGGCAAAAGCCCTTGTCGGATCCGGCACCATCCTGCCGGTGGACTGCCATTTGATTTTTACCATATTCGAAGAGATCGGATTCGGCGCATCCGCCGATATATATGCGGATGTGTCGGAAATGGTGGTCATCGACCTGGCGCCGGTGGCTCCGGACCAGAACACCTCGGAATACGCCGCCGCCATTGCCATGAAAGACCAGACCGGTCCTTTTGATTATCATCTGATTCGGAAACTGGTGCAACTGTGCCGGACCTGTCATATCGACTTTCGCAAGGA
>JAABSA010000088.1:316-5139 GCA_011390635.1 Desulfotignum sp.
GCCCTGGTGGGATTCGGGGTGGACGCCTCCCACGGCTATGAACGGACCCACCTGTCCGCGCTGACCGCCACGGCCCGCCTGATCTGCGAATATATCCAGAGCGAACCCACCTTCAAGCAGGACCCGAAACGGTGGGCATCCCTTGCAGAATTCCCCCACCAGCCGGACCGGGAGATCATCAAAATCAAAACCTGATTGGGGCGACTTTATCCGACTGACAGATACGGTTTCAGGTTCGCTTGATACCCTGTATATCTATATGTAAAAAGTTTGTCCGGTGTTAGGTGGCGGTGTTGATCTCATTAGATGCAGGGGTTTTTGATATGCCGCTGAATTTCGTAAGCTTCAAACCAAACCCTATCATTCTGATAATGCTTTCCAAACAGGCTTATGTCACAGTTGTCTGTAACCGAATCAATCGCAGACTGGAAAGATGCCGCATCCAATGAACCTGAAAATCAGTGCAAAAAATTGCTTTAGGGCCATGGTGATCCTCTGGGGATATGATATAGTGAAACTGTTTCTGGGTTTTTCCATCATGCAGGGGTATGGCATCAACCCCTATATTTTCTTTTTTCTGGATGTGGCAACGGTTCCGCTGTATGTGCTGGGAATGGCCAGGCTGATCGGTTCTTTGACGGAAAACACCAGACGTTTTGATTTTATTTTCCTGTGGACCGTTATCACTGCCGTGGCCAGTGTTGTCCCCTATCTGTATGCGGCCTGGGCCGGTGGCCGGTCATTTTCTCTGCTGGGATGGATTATCCTGTTTTTGATTATGTTGTTTCCCCTGGTGGACCTGATACGCCGAATTTGCAGCAGAAAAAAACCGGTCCTGTCACAACAGCGGCTGTCCGGTTGACATATCCGCTTTTTCCCATGTGGCCAAAGCCTGTGCAATGGACCTGTGGCATATCCGGCACAGGGTTGTGCCATCCGGACTGGTTACAGGCTTGCCCACATAGAGGGAAGCCGGTATCCGGGGCCGCCGGAAAGCGGTCAGAAAATGGGGAACAAAGGTATCATCCCCCACCCATGCAATGGACCGGTCCGGATAGAACACGGCAGCCGTCAGCCGGATCAGGCATATACCGGTCACGCCCAGTACCAGGGCCAGGCGCCGGATCGCCCGTAAATATCCGGTCGTCTGAAACAACACCGGTCAGAAAGTCTCCAGTGCGGGGTTTTCCTGGAAGGAAAGGAGATGGATACACGTTTTCAAAATGCATGGCCACATTGCCCAGACTGCTCATGACCGCTGCGCAGTTGCTGACCCAGATTTTTCCGAACGGGTTGTGAGATAACAGATACCGGGTCAACGCTTTTTTCACCACCGGATTGTCCCGGGGTGAGTTCAGAACTTCCGGCGGCAGTATATGATGCAATTGATACAATCGTGTTTGCATATGATGTGATTTGTGTCAGTTGATAAACCGGCGTGCGGCCTGGTTCGGGTTACGCCCGGGGGTTTTTTCTCACAAATATGAAACCGCCTGCGATTGCGGTGAACGGCGCGACTGTCACCAGGCCCAGACTGCCCAGAAGCGTATTCAGATACTCGGCAGCGATATAGTTCAGGTTGAGCATGTTGGCCATTGGAATGCCCTGGGCCATGAAAACCATCAGTAACGAGATATAGCTCCCTGAGTATGCCAGCAGCAGGGTCGTTGTCATGGTACCCACCACGGCCCTGCCGACACGCAGGCCCGAGAGGATTGCCTGGGGCCTTGTGATACCGGGCTGCCGGTACACGACTTCCCGCATGCTTGCCGCCACATCCATGGCAAGATCCATCACCGCCCCGGACGCGGCCAGGAAAATGGTCGCCAGAAAAATGCGGGTCAGGTCAAGGTGGGCGTATCCGGAATAAAGCAGGGTTTCTGAAAAGGGTTTGACCGCGCCATGGAGTTTGAAGCCCGGGGAAACCAGCAGGGTCAGCAGGCAGGTGGTGATCAGGCCCAAAAGTGCGCCTGAAAAGGCGGTCAGGCCCTTTTTGTTGAGCCCTCCGACCAGAAACAATATGGCTGCCGTCAGCAGGGTTACCACGCCCAGCGATGTTAAAACAGGGTCCCATCCTTTGAGAAAACCCGGGATCAAGATCTTCCAGAGCATGAGCCCGGCAAAGACAAAAGACAAGAGCGCCTTTATACCGGTCCATCCGGCAAAACAAATGAGCAGCAGAACAAATCCGGCAACAAGAAATCCCTGAACATGGAGCCGGTAGTGATCCATTGCCTGGGCGTGGATCAATTGGCTGTCACGGACCGTCAGGACCATGAGGACCTTGTCCCCGGGCTGGAACATCTTGTCAAGATCCAGCTTCCCCAGCAGGTGATTGGCCGAATGGACGATCAGGCCGGCAAAGGGGCCGGAAACAAGTTTCACCGTAATATTCTGACTCCCGCTGCTGATCATTCCCATGCGCTGCACAAAGCTGTTATCAACCGCCACTACCTCCCCCCTGCAGCGAACGGAACCAGGATCCCTGTGTCTCTCAAAGCCTGTCGGAAGAAAGTAAAGCCCCGTGGTGAGCAATACAAAAAATGCAACAAAAAAAATTTCCGTGTTTCTCTTTGACCCAGGCAGTGTTTTCATAGTCCCCTAAAAAATCCGGGCGGCATGACCAACCGTCATACCGCCCGGGACAGGTTGTCAGTCGTTGCATTAATTTATATTGGCAGCGAGACGGCAATCATTCGCTTCGATGTCCATTGCCAGCCGTTCCGGGGAAAACCCGAGAGCGGACATGAGTTTTTTCCCCAGTTCGGATTGGTGGTAATAGCCGTTGAATACGGCATTGCCGACACCCATGGCCGACGTGGTGACAGGGGCGCCGGTATGGGAATAGGAAGTCCATGCAAGACCGGCTTTCTGGTTCAGTATGTGCGTCACCTTGACGGCCAGTGGTTCATAGTCACCATACATCAAATAATCTTCTCCCCGGCCCTTTTCACGCAGCCCGGCCATGCTGCGCACAAAGGCATCCTTCAGGGATTTCAATTCATAGTCCTGTAACGCCATATGATCATCACCTGCCATTTTAAGCCCAAAGTACTGTTCAATCAAAGGGAAAAAATCATCGAATGACGCTTTTCCAGCATTCTTTTCCCGATATTCTTTTACCATGGACTCAAATACCTTAAAGGATATCTTCTGTCCTTTCAGCACATCATACGCGGATTCATATTTTGTGCCGGCAAATCCCAGGGTCAGACCGCCGCACTCATGATCACCCGTGACCACGATCAATGTTTCATCAGGATTTTTTTGCGCAAATTCAACCGCCTTTTTGACGGCATCATCAAATGCCAGGGTATTGTAGATGGCGGCAACCGCGTCATTGGCATGACTGGCCCAGTCGATTTTCCCTCCTTCCACCATCATGAAAAAGCCGTTCGGGTTGTCCAGCAGTTCGATGCCCCTGGCCGTAAACTCAGCCAGGCTGATGTCGTCAGCAGTGGCATCCATTGCATATGGCAGGGCCTTGCCGTCCGGAAGATTGGCATTGCAGGCAATCACCTTTTCACCCGGTGTAATTTTCATGAAATCAGCCCGGTTCGATACAATGGTGTAGCCGTTTTTTTTGGCAGCCGCCAGTGCGTCGCCTTTCGGGGATTTGGACCTTTTTCCTTCGGGGTCTTGAAAACCACCTCCCCCAAAGTAATGAAAGCCGCTGTTTACCAGATCGTGGGCGATCTCATGATACATGCTGCGGTGAGGCTGGTGGGCATAAAAGGCTGCCGGTGTGGCATGGTCGATCGACACACTGGAGACGATACCGACCTTCATGCCGCGGTCTCTGGCCATCTCGGCAACCGTTTTCACGGGCCGGAGTTCAGGATCCATTCCGATGAACCCGATGTTCGTTGTATACCCGGTGGAAATGGCTGTTGCCGATGCTGCCGATCCGATGATGAAGCGGTCATTGGCATAGGTGGTGGTAACGCCTTGAGACGGGAAGGTGTTCATCGTCATCCTGTAATGACCGAACGGCTTTTTCTCCCTGGCTGCCAGAAAGATTTCAGGCGCCTGCCTGTGAGGTATTCCCATTCCGTCACCGATAAACAAAAAAACATACCTGGCCGGCTTGCCGGAATAATAATCCTGTCCCGCCGACACCTGACCGCCGGTGACTAGGAATGCACTGCAGACAAAAAAGGTCAAAGCCAGAACAAACGCTTTGACTGTCTTTTCAGGATAATACATGTCAACCTCCTTCTCATTTTTTCATGTGATTTTGAAGGGCCGAACCGCCCTGCCTTTTTTGATAATACGTGCCTAGTGCAAGGCTATCATTAGAAAATATCAAGAAATAAGTTTGCGATGGAACTGACCCCGAGTCATCCCCCTGTCTGATTGCACATTGGCTGCATACTTCGCATGAGTTTCATATAGCAATACCGGATAAACGGATCAAGAAAACAACATGACTGACTTTATCAATGCGACATGGGATCATGACTGCACAGGCCCGCAAACCGCACCAGCAAATGCCCGGCCTCTGGCGTATCGATCACCTGCTTTTGCACCCGGGCCGGATCTTTGCCCAGGGCCTGAATCACCGGCGACATGCTGCGGATGTACCCGCGCATGATGGCAGGGGTATATTCCGGGTGAAACTGCACCCCCCAGGCAGCGTTGCCCAGGCGGAATGCATGATGGGGTTCATGGGTGTTTTCCGCCAGAAGCACCGCCCCGGAGGGCAGGGTCAGCACGGTCTGGGAATGGCAGGTATGGGCGTTGAAAACCGGGGGCAGTCCCTGGAGCAGGGGATCGGACAGGGCTTCAGGGGTCAGGGTGACGGGTGTGGTGCCGATCTCCAG
>JAABSA010000089.1 GCA_011390635.1 Desulfotignum sp.
CTGCCCAGGTTCGCAACTCTCACAAATTTTTCTATAAGATCTTCTACGCTGGAAAACGCGGTTTCCATATATTTTATCAAATGCTGGCTTTCGTCGCTTCCGATCACTGTGGTGAAAGACGTAATCATGCTTTGATAGAAAGTCAGTATTTCCGCTTGTTCATCGGTACTCAGACGGTGAGGCTTACGATTGAAGCCGATTTCGATCGGAGAATGTAAATTGGCCCCGATCAACTCCGGGAACATGAGGGAGTGTAGAACCGAGGTGCAAAATTCATCAAGATTGTCCTGGGAATGTCCGCCTTTGCTGCCGGGCAGAAAATTATTTTCATTTACGAAATCAAAAAAATAGTGACGTTTTTCCCTGCTTCCGGAACATTTTTTACTTTTTCCCTGCGTAACCAGAAAAAAGCGTTCTAAAGAAAGCTGGTCATAACCCTTCAGTTCGGCAAAAATTTCCCGAATTTGGCCGGATTTGGTGAAATCGTACTTGTCTACAAGAAGATGAAGCGCTTCGTGTCTGGCAATTGTTTTCAATTCCGAAACCGGTTCCTTTTTGAAAGTTTCGATAAAAATCCAAATATCATTGTATCCCACACGGGTGAGTGCATTGTGAATTCCATCATAATCGACCATGTTAATTTTTCGAACTAGGCGGGTCTGGAATGTTTTTTCCACTTCGGCGACACCTTCGATTATTGCGTCGATCCGTTCCTGGTAATCCGGCACCTGCAGTTCGAGGGAATCGAATCCATCTCCAAGATACCGAATTTGATATTCCATTTTGTCCGACAAGGCCTCCTCCCGGAGAAAATCCCTATATCCATTTTGACAAACGGATATCTCGAGTTTTTTCCCGTTTTTCGATATATTGATGGTAAACCGGTTGTCCGGGCTTACAGGGGCTCCGGGTATAATGGGAAAAAACGAATATCCCTTGATCAAATGGTCTTCGAGATATCTGTTGATCAAGGTGTCAGTCGAATCCTGATGATCAGCCATGCCCAGAATAAAAATCTCTTTTGGTTTCAGTTGTCCGGAATGATTGAAACCGATGGCGCCGTTCTTCTTTCGCGAAACCTGATGCAGCCGTATGTGGTCCACGTAAATATCTTGTTCCGCATCGGTGAACGCCATGATTCCCGCAACATAACCGTCAACTGCAATTTCAGAATTGTCGGAAAAGTCGGCTTTGGAATGAAAGGATTTACGAACCTTGCCGTTTTTGACATTGAAAAGTACAATCATAGTGGATTGCGCGTAATCAGGATGGGGCAGCAGATGCGCAGAGCCGGATTTTCCAGGTCCTGTAGAATGCCTGTCCATCGAAAATGCTACTGACGGGATCAGTGTCATGCCGAGTGCCATAAAAAGCACCGGAAGTATGGCCACTGATGTAAAAAAATACTTTCCTTTCAATATTCTCAATGCCTCCTACATGTTTTCTGCTCGCAAAATACATATCAACCCAAGCATAAAATACATATCGGCTATAGCACAAAATACATAAAAATTATAACATCAAATACATAAAAATCCCATTTATCATCTGCCCTTTGAGCTGTCTGTCAAGGGTCAAGAGTAAAAAAAACGAAATTTTAAGTAGTTAGACGTAGTTCTGCACCATATTTTTCCCGTGAAAAAATGACAGTGATTGTGCGTAATTCAGAATTCAACCTGACACTGTTTGCCGAGGAGCTGACGTGGATGAAGGAGGGTGGTAGACCAGTATATTCCCGGATGGGTCTAAAAGAATAGGCAGAGAATTTGGGCTAAGACAACCTGCTTTACAAAAAGATTATTCCTCAAGCAGATTTTCCCCTTCTTCGGGGGTTCTGGAAGCCCTGGCCTGTCCCCGCAGCTGCACATCCTCGCTGGCCAGATGGCCTTCCGCGGAAGTGCTGAGCTCTTCTGAGTCCTGCGGACCGATAAATTCTTTTTGCTGCAGCCGGTCCGGAGGCTGCGGCTGTTCCTCCATGCGCACTGAGATGCCATGGGGAAACAGTACCTCCCTGGCCTCGTCGGGCATGGATATATTTTCCTTTTCAAAAGAACTCTTGACCAGGCGCAGGAGGGAGGAGGTCAGCTTGAATCCGTTGTGCACAGAGAGATTATACCAGAAATAGACTTTCAGTTTTACCGTGGCCGAGCCAAGGCTGTTAACCAGAACCAGTGCTTCAGGCGTATCAAGCACTGCAGGATGTTCACTGAGGATGGTAAAAACAATTTTCTGGGCAAAGGAAATTTCGTTGTCGAATCCAATTCCCACCTCGAACGTTCCCCGGCAGTTCGGGTTTGCCGTATAGTTGCGGATAATGGATTTATAGACGATGGAATTCGGGATTTGCACATGATTACCATCCAGGTTCATCAAGACCGTACCCCGTGTGGTTACCTTTTCGACGATGCCGGTATGCGCGTTTATCTCGACCATGTCACCGATGCGGAAAGGATTACGGAGGCTGATCAGAATGCTTGCCAGATAATTTTCCAGAATATCTCGAAATGCGATACCGGCAACTAGGCCGGCGATACCGGTTCCGCCGAGAATAGTGGTGGCCAGGCTCGACAGTCCGGCAATCTGCAGGGCAAAGTAAATACCGATAAGCACCGCCAGAACGGTTGTGATCCGTGACGCTACATCGCGCAGCAGCGGCTTGAGCCTGCGGTCAAGTATACTGCTGAAGTATCTGATGATAATTCTGATAAACAGCAGAAAAATCAGCAGCGCTGCAATTCCAAGCATCAGGCGCGGCAGTTTCTTGAGAGAGGCTTTCCACATTTCGTTCATTTCGTTGAATACAGGGGTCATGTCCCAGAAAGAAGGCGCGATAACCTGGATATGATTGACAACTGCGGCAACATCCGGAATCTTGCGGGCCAGTTCACCTGCCCATTTCCGATAATCTTCCGTGTCGGTGCGCCCGTTCATGAATACCACACCCTCTTCAACCGCGACACTGATATCGAAAAACCAGCCGGTGGCTTCGAGGATTTTGGTCAATCGGTCTTCAATGGCCTCATCTTCAGCAACCGGAAGAATATTTATTTTGCTGTCGCCGCCGGAAGGAACTGTAATTTCTCCTGTGGTATCGTCCTGTTTTGCGGATGAGTTACTGACCGTCATCATCAGGATGGTGCAGGCCAGAAAACCAGCGATTAAAATGCTGAGAAAGGGGGTGAGGGGTGTACGCAGATTCGGGACCATATGAGCTAATCACAGTGACAGGAGGGATAAAGATAAAGGGATAGTCTACTTTTCGGTACCATCGATTCCTCCTGTTTCGCCAAGGACATCTTCTATATACAGCATTTTGACAAGCACCATGGCGGCAGCCGTAAGAGGGGTGGCAAGCAAAAGTCCGAGAAAACCGAAAAGATTCTCGAGCCACTCCAGGTGATTTATTTTCTCCCTGAGAGTCTGGAAGGCCTCGGGAATCCTCTCCACCAGCTGTCTTCCCTGTTCGGCAAGTTGCGGAGCCAGCAGAATGAAGAAGGCGAAGAATGCAATGACCAGAAGAAAAAGTGTAATGGCGATACCCCAATTTTCCGGCAGATGACTGAACCTGCCGAATAGAAAATCGCTCAGTCCGCGGATAAAAATGGAGAAGAGGATACCGGTGAAAATCAGGAGCAGTACCTGTACAGCCGACTTCAACAACAAGGATATCAATATAAAAAGAGCTAATAAACCAAGTGTGATAAGAATCAGCTTTGTATATTCTGTTGTCTTAACCATTGAGGGACAAGAACTGGCTTTTTGTTGACCAAACCATAAACAAAATCTCCAAAATCCCAATAAAACCCATACCCTGAAAGACCACAACAAATGATGAAAGTAAACATATTATACCTGTATCAGTTTGGCTAAGGCAAGAAAAAAAAATTCAAATTTTGAACCAGCGTACCTGAAATTCAATTTGATTTTATGTGAATCTTAGGGGATAATAAGACAGTTTCAGCATGGCTGTCATGTGTCAATTCATCTGCGAAGAACAATAACAACATCGCCTGAATCAGGATAAATACTTGAAAAATGTGAAAAAAGAAAATCAGACCCTGCAATTGATGGCGGACATCCACTACGCCCAAACCCTGGGCCGGCTTGGAAAACAGCCGGAGGCGGTTCGGCTCCTGGAAAGCCGACTTTCCGATCTTCCGGACGAAACCCTGGCCGACCTGCTGCCGGCCCCGGACGTGGACCTCACCAAAGGGGAAGGCGGCCAGTTGATGCGGATACGCATGTTGGAGCTGCTGGTGGATCTGCGCGGGGTGCCGGACACCGATGATGTGGACACCCTTCGCGCGCTTGCCGTGCTTCAGCCCCTGGTGCCCGAACGGCTGCGCCGGCTTAGAGCCGCGGCCGAAGGGCCTGTGCAAGACCGGGCCGATACCGTCCTGAACCTGCTGGAGAGCGGCGGTTTCGGAACAGCCTCAACAGAGGTTCCGCCTCAGGGGTTGGCTTTTCCGCTCTCTCCGGAAGACATTCAGGGCCGGATTCGCCATCCGGCCAGCCGGGAAGGGACCGCCATCCATAAACTCCAGGGAATGCTCGCCGCCAAAAAGGTTCCGGACCACAGCTCCCTCAAATCTTTTGCCAAACGGGT
>JAABSA010000090.1 GCA_011390635.1 Desulfotignum sp.
ACAGGTGTATACCCCATCCCTGACTTTACCAGAATTAATTGCCGGGTTTGATACTGGTGGAGACTGATCTGGCAGCGCATGACCAATGTGATATGTTTTTATATGATTCCAGTTTCTGACCGGGTCTCCAAACCACTGGAGCAATTCTCTTCGAACCGAAAGCACCAGTGATTCATTGTCCATTGATTTATGATCCAGCACTACAACAGCTATCAGGTGTCTACCAGACGATGAATACGAAGGCGCCGTCAGGGTTGGTATGGCAAGATTGTTAATGAGCCCTTTTTTTTGGCTGTTCAAAATCAAAAACGGGTTGGAAATCGGAGGGTTTTCAGCAGAAAAATATAGACACCATTCTCCCTTTGAATCAGACTTGACGGGACTTCTTAACAATCGTTCCGTCTCTGGTCCCTCTGTTGCAATGACTATTGTTTTTCCGGTAATTTTCCGGCCGTTTGTGAGTATAACGCCGTCATTTTCAATCAAATCTACTCTTGCATTGAAACGAATTTTGTCTGCTGGAATACCTTCTGAAAGCTGTAAAGGGATTTCTCCCATTCCTTTGGCGGGAAGCGCGGCATCTCCTGAAGCAAATATGTTAAAAAGATATCTGAAAACCCTGCTGGAAGCATTTATCTCAGGATCAAGGCAGGCTCCGGCAAAAAATGGTCTAAAGAAACTTTCGATTATGCGGTCAGAAAACTGATAAGACCTTAAAAAATCTATGGTTCTCATATCTGTTGATTCAAATATGCCCTTTTGTCCTTTGATTTTATTTTCCGCAAAAAGCCGTAGAATTCTCAATCGATCCGTTATTGTGCCAATGGGTGACGTCAGTGTCTCCCACAAGTTCCGGGGTCTTCGCATGGGATCAGAAATGTAAAAAAGTTGTCCATTTGTCCTTACAGCGACGCCTGGTGAAAAGGGTTTTAAATCGAGTGCATCATAATCCAGCTGGCTGCGGGCTTCAGGATAAGCTGTTTGCAGAACTTGAAACCCATGATCAAGGATAAACCCATCAACATGATCTGATTTTATCCTGCCTCCCACTTTTTGCCCGGCTTCAAGGATCAGAAAACTTATATCCTCTTTCATAAGATTTTTGGCACAAGCCAAACCGGAGATACCTGCCCCAATGATGATCACATCCGTATCTGATTTTCCCATGAATTGTCTCCAGCTGAAAATTCCGCTATCTGGACTGGAAAAAAAGGCCCCTCAAATGGGTTGAGGGGCCTTTCATTTATTTAGCACCATCTCAGCACGGTGACTATGGTGATCAGCCGCCTACACTTCCTGCATCAAGGTCTTTCCATGCTCTGTCAACACTGCTTCCGATTGTTCCAAAAAGGTCATCAAGTTCATTTTTCATGGGTGACCAGTCTGATGGACATTCATTCTCTAACTGATCAACTCGAGACTGTGCTGCAACGACTTCCTGATCAAGTTGTCCAATTAATGGTAATATTTTTTCTTTTTCAGCAGATCCGTAAGTGTCTGCCACTTTTTTCATTGCTTCGAGTTTTTCTTTCCAAGCGGTAACTTCTGCCTTCATTGCCTTACAATAATCTTTTACATCCATGATGAATCCTCCGAATTTGGGTTAACAAAGAATGCATATAACTTTATTTTTCACTTCAGAGCACACCAATCGAATCAAAGCTGATGGTCTTCTATGGATAAAATTATATCGGTAAATAATATACACGCTTATCCAATGCATGCAACTTGTTATTGAAATTTTATCTAATTCGGCCGGGAAATCAAAAACATCAGCTCGTGGAATTAAATGAGTTGCAAAGTTTGGGAGGAAATGCTTTTATTTTGTATGGTCAAGAATATAGTTCCTTTTTTCAAGCTCCGCCTCTAAATTCGGCCATACTGTTTTTTCATATGCACTGGCGCTGTGAACAAAAAACCCTTTTTCCATTTATTTAAAAGGACATCCAATTATGAGTAAGAAAGATAAAAAAATCATTTTAGTTGCTCAGTGTTTAATTAATCCTTACTGTCGTGTTCATGTGCTTGGACAAAATTTTCCCTTGTCGCATGAATTAATGGATTATTTAATGAAGTTACGGGTCGGTATTATCCAATACGCCTGCCCTGAAACAACCGCCATGGGATTACAGCGTAATCCACAGGGAAGACAGCAATATGACAATATGTTTTTCCGAAATCATTGCAAAGAACTGCTGCAAATCCCATTTCTTATGGTTGAGGAGTTCCTGAGAAACGGCTATCGCCTGGTGGCCTATATCGGCCTGTACAATAGCCCGACCTGCGGGATCCACTGGGGCAAGCACAAGGTGAACAGGTATCATACAGAATCACCCATGCCGGTGGATGAACCTGGCACTGAAGATCCTATACTGATGGGTATTATGGCAGAAATCCTATCTGAAAAATTTCATGCCTTGAATATGGATGTTCCTTTTCTTGAATTACCGATTCAACAACCACCGGAATCAGAACAACGGACCAAGTTCTGGCTTGATCTGAAACATTTGGTTGAACCACGAAATCCGGAATATATGACAGCGGAGTTCACCGGCAAATGAATCATATCAGCGTTGGCTTTTCCATTCACAGGCCGGAAATAGTTCCGGTCACAGCCCGGATTATGGAGCAGCATGACGTGATTTTCCTGGAAGAACCCCCGGAAGCCGGCTTTGGGAATATGTTGAACAGCTCCCTTGGCGTGGAAGACTATCTGATGCCGTTAGATCTGGAATACCCTGAATTCAGTCGGAGCATGTGCTATCTTGAGCGGGACCTCTATGCCAGCGGTAAAAAATTAATCCAAATTGAACCGTTTGTCGAGGCCCTGTTGTCTGTTCATGAATTTTTTGCGCAGGGAAATAAGCCCGGGGACTTGAAACGGAACACACTGCCATATTTTGTTTATCTTGTGGAACGAAATGCATCCGGCGCCTTGTTAGAGTATTATCAAACGGCAATGATCGGTTCTTTTGAACAGACCATTGCCTCTGTCAGAAAATTTGCCCGGGCAGATGCGGCCCGCTTCCGGCTGCGGGATTCTCTGCGGTCCCAGGAGATTGCCCGTCAGGCAGGCAGTCACCAGTCCATATTTGTAGAAGCCGGCATGATTCACTTTTATCTGTGGCAGCAGCTCCGGCGCAAACTGAAGGGTTCGTTCCGGGTGCAGCCGGTTTTTTTGGACTGTGCTGCATTACAGCTGCCAAACCGGCATCACCACACCTACAGTCCGGGGGATCAGCTTACCCTGGCCTATGTTTTCCATCCCGGGCTGTCCTGTGACAAATGGGAATCGCTGATGGCAGCCCGGCCCATCATCTATTCCAAGATTATCCAGAAAGAAGAAAACCCTGGAGATCCCACCCTATTTTTCCATTTGAAGGATGAAATCGACTGCATCCGGACGGCCCGCATGCTTTCTTTCAGAGACTGTAAAATCCTGTATGGCGTTATCCGGCATGCTGTTACGGAAAAGGCACGCCTTGCTGTGGCAGATTATATAAAAAGCCATTATCACCAGCATGTTTTGCTGTAACCTGTCAACCTGGAGGTGTTGATGCAAAAAACAGACATTTCAACTCAATCTTTGGGTGCGCTCAGTGTGCTCAACGGACACGGAGAATCAGTACAACTTGCATCCCTGTGGGAAAACCGGACAGCGGTTCTGGTATTTGTCCGGCATTTTGGCTGAGTCTTCTGCCGTCAGCAGGTAGCTGAACTGGCCGGGCACAAACATCGTTTCATAGAAAGAAAGGTGAATCTTGCTGTCATTGGATCAGGTGATCCCGTGCACTTCAAGGAATTTCGTGAAAAAACAGGATATGACAGCCTGCTCTTTTCTGATCCGTCGCTGGCGGCTTTCTCTCTGCTGGGCTTTGCCGGAGGTATAACCGGTGTTATGAGTATCCGGTCTGTTTTCAATGCAGTATCGGCATTCAGGCAGGGGCACCGGCAGGGGGCTATCCAGGGCAGTGCCCTGCAGCTGGGGGGGGCCATTGTTATCGATGTCTCCGGCGCTGTCCGCTATTATTACGCAAGTGCCAAAGCAGGGGATCATCCGGCAGTTGAAGATTTGATCCAGGCTGTTGATACGGGCAGCAATTAGCCTGCTGAAAACCGACAGTTCATATGCCAACGGTCAAGAAAATTTACAAATTTTTGCGAGGCTGTTCCGTTCCATGCGGCCGCAGATATCCATGCCGCACTGGCTTTGCCAGACAGCGCCAGCCCAAAGGAGATAAGGGTGTCATCAACACTATGCAACAAGTACGACAGGGTAACGATTCAGAGAGCTAAAGCGAGTCTGCAATCCCTGTACGTCGGGGATTCTCTGGCCATGCCGGTTCACTGGTATTACAATCCCATGGACATTCTCAAGGCGTTTCCAGGCGGGATTCAACAGCTTGAAGATGCCCCCGGATATCATCCATCTTCGATCATGTCGCTGCATTCCACGGCAAAAGG
>JAABSA010000091.1 GCA_011390635.1 Desulfotignum sp.
TGTCCCTATCCATTGCCATCTGCGTCACCGGAGAGGATGATCCTCCCAAAGAGATGCGGGTGTTCTGGGCCATCACCATGGGGGCGGTTGCTGCTATTCTGATCAAAATGGGGGCCGGCGGCATCGGGGCCCTGCAGTCATTCATTGTTATCACGGCCGTTCCCGTCGGGTTTATCATGCTGCCCACCCTTTGGGGCGGACCGCAGATGGCAAAAACCCTTTATGGTGAGCAGTTCAAAAAATAGATCCGGCAAGACAGCAGGTGTCTTTTACAGGCGCCTGCTAAAGGAGATGAGATCATGAAAAAAAGAGAAGAACGCCTCATCCTGGGAAAAGGGCAATATGCAGATGATCTGGCATTTTTCAACATGGCCCACCTGGTGTTTGTGGGAAGTCCCCATGCCCATGCCAGGATTGTGTCCATTGACACAAAAAAGGCGCTTGCCCTGCCCGGGGTGATCACGGTGATCACGGGAAAAGAGGTGGCGGCCCACACCCGGCCCCTGCCGGTACAGGCCAATTTCACATCCAAAGGATGGACCTGGCGCCTGGCAGATGTTTATGCCATTCCTGCTGACAAGGTGCGGTGGCACGGGGAGCCGGTTGCGGCAGTGGTGGCTGAAGATGAAGAAACCGCCCGGAGAGCTGCGGATCTGGTTGAGGTTGCATATGAAGCCCTGCCTCTGGCGGGGGATCTGCGTACCGCCCTGTCACCCGGGGCCCCCAAGGTGTATGATGACTGGGAAGACAACAAACAGGTGCACCTGGTGTTTGATTTCGGGGACCCGGAAAAGGCATTTGCCATGGCAGACCAGGTACTTCAGGTCACCAACCGGGAAGGCCGGGTCACAGGTGTGCCCATCGAGCCCCGGGGGTGTGTGGGGCTGTATGACACAAAAAATGACACCCTGGAGATGTGGGGGTCATTTCAGACCCCTTTCTTGTCCCGGCACAACATTGCCGCCACCCTGGGAGTGCCCGAGGCAAAGGTGAAAATCAATGCCGTGGATATCGGCGGGGCATTCGGCCTGAAGATCCATGCGTGGAAGGAAAATGTGGTGGCCCTGGCCTCAAAGCTCTCAGGCCGGCCTGTGAAATGGATGGAGCCCCACCGGGATTTTATGGCCACCGGCCCCCACCAGCGGGATGTGTTCTGGGATGGAACGATTGCGTTCAAGAACGACGGTACCCTGCTGGGGCTCAAGGCCACGGTGTTTCATGATCTTGGGGTGGAAAGTACCAACAAGGGGATTGCGGCCTTAAGTATTTTTCCGGCCTGTTCCTCGCCCACCAACATGTACAAGTGGGTGGGCATGCATGTGGAAGGCATCGGCACGGTGACCAACAAGTCCTTTTACTGCGCCTACCGGGGCTATGGCAAGGACAAGGGCATCAAGTTCATCGAGGCGGCCATCAACCAGGTGGCAAAGAAACTGCACATGACACCTGAAGCGATCCGGATGAAAAACTTTATTCAACCGGATGAATTTCCCTATCACCAGATCAACAATTATGTCCTGGACAGCGGGGATTATCCGGCCGTGCTCAACAAAGCCATGGAAATGGCGGACCTGGATTTTTTTCGGAAACGCAAAAAAGAGCTGGCCGGCCAGGGGCGGTACCTGGGCATCGGCCTGGTCACCGCCATCGAACCGGCCGGGGTGGCAGTGCCCAACTGCCAGATGGGGGGCATCACCGAAGCCCGGGTCCTGATCACGCCGGACGGCAGTGTGGAGGTACACTCTGACCGCACCGAGATCGGACAGGGTGCGGAAATCTCCCATGCCACCATTGTGGCGGACATCTTAGGCATGGATATGGCCCATATCCATGTGAAACGGGTGACATCCGATTTTATCGGCCAGGGACCTCTGTCCAGCAGAGGGGCTGTGTATCCGGCCAGTGCCGTGGCCAAGGCTGCCAAACTGCTGCGCAAAAAAGTGGTGCAGTGTGCGGGATCTTTAATGAAGATTCCTGCGGACCAGGTGGTGCTGGAAAAAGGATATATCTATCCGGTCAATGCACCGGAAAAAAAGATCTCCTATGCACAGTTTGCAGACAAGATGTTTTTCTTTCCCGGGCCCAGGGGCCTGGATCCGGAAATTTTAAAAGCCCATGACCACCTGCTGGATGTGACCACCACCTGGTACAGCCCCACCACCCCGGAAAGCGGGTCATCTTATACCTCTTTTTGTGTATCTGCGGATATTGCCGTGGTGGAGGTGGATATCGATACCGGTGTTACGCAGATTGTCAAATATGTGCATGTGCATGATGCCGGTACCATTATCAATGCCCAGGTGGTGGACGGGCAGATCCAGGGCGGGATTGTCCAGGGCATCGGGGAAGCCCTGTACGAAGGGCTCAATTATGATGAAAACGGGCAGTTGATGAACACCTCGTTTTCCAATTATTTGATTCCCACCTCTGTGGAGGCCCCGGATATCGAGATCGCCCACCTGGAAACCCCGTCTCCGTTTTCTGAAACCGGCAGCAAGGGCATGGGGGAGGCCCCCATTATCGGCAGTAAGGCTGTTATCCTGGATGCCATCGAGGATGCATTGTCAGATTTCGGTATCCGGGTCAATGATGCACCTGCCACCCCGGAAAAGGTGAGAAAATGGATCCGCCAGGCTTCCGGGCAAAACCAATGAATAACAATTTTATGCAGTCGACCTATGAACAGGGAGATCAGAATCCATGAAAATGCCATTGACATTTATGTTGAATAATCAGCAGACAACCCTTGAGGTAGATGCCCGCCAGACACTTCTGGAAGTGCTGAGAAACCAGGGGGGCATGACCAGTGTCCACCGCAGCTGTGAAGAAGGGGAATGCGGGGCCTGCACCGTGCTGCTCAATGATGAACCGGTGAACGCCTGCCTGGTGCTGGCTGCCTCGGTACAGGGGGCATCCGTGTTGACCTCAGAAGGCCTGGTGAAAAACGGAAAACCCCATCCCCTGATGAAAGCCTTTACAGACGAGCTGGGGATCCAGTGCGGTTTCTGCACCCCGGGGATGCTCATGAACGCCTATGCCCTCATCAACCGGGCAGGAGACAATCTGCTCACCGACCAGGTGATCCGCAAAACCCTGGAGGGAAACCTGTGCCGATGCACCGGGTATGTCAATATCATTAAATCGGTGCACACCGCCCAGAAGGCAAAACTTGCCGGTGAATGGTGGTAGAAAAAATGAAACAGCGCGTTTCACAAAGGGGGTAAATATGCCGGACAACAGCGCAGGAAACAGTGCCATAGAAAACAGTGTCATGAGAAATTTTATCGGGTCCCGGGCCATGCCGGATCTGGTGTACCATTCTCCAAAAGAGATCAGCGACCTTCTATCCATGGTTGATGCCCACGGGACCAGTGCCAGGGTGGTGGCCGGGTGCACCGATTTTATTCCGTCTGTCAGGACCGGAAGGTGGAGCTTTGACCAGGAACTCAATCTCATTGATATATCAAAACTGCCGGTACTCAATCAGATAGAAAAGACAGATGATGTGCTGAAAATCGGGGCAAGTGTCAGTTTAACCCGTATCCTGGAGTCACCGGAGGTAAAAGTCCACTGTCCGGTGCTGGCACAGGCAGTGGAGCAGATGGCCTCTTTGCAGGTGCGTAATACCGCTACCATGGGCGGCAATATCTGCATGGCCTCTCCGGCCGCAGACACAGTACCGCCTCTGCTGGTGTCAGATGCCTGGGTGATAATCCAGGATGCCCAGGGAGAACACAAGGTGCTGCTCACCGATTTTTTCACAGGACCCGGCCGGTCAGTGCTGACCTCGGGCCAGGTCCTGACCCATATCTGCATTCCGGTAAAAAAAGCCAATGAAGCGGCCTGGTTCCAGAAAATCGGTACCCGGACCGCAGTGATTATTTCCGTTGTATCGGCTGCTGTCAGGGTAACCATATCCAACGGGGTCTGTGACACCGCCAGAATTGCTTTGGGGTCGGTGGCCCCCACCCCGGTGCGGGTGGCTGAGGCGGAACAGTTTCTGGAAGGAAAACCCTTGGATGACCAGGTGATAGCAGAATGCGCCCGAATGGCAGCCCAGGCCATATCCCCGATTTCCGATCTGCGCAGCTCAAAAGAATACAGAAAGGATGTGGCCCGGACTTTGGTGAAACGGTCCATACTTGCCTGCAGGGAGGCCCTGAAATGAAACTGTCCATAGCGTATCTGTCTGCAAAAGAAATTAACACCCTCCATGAAACCGCCTTGAAAATTTTACGGGATGTGGGCATGCGGTTTCCTTCCCCTAAGGCCCTGGAGATTTTTGACAGGGCAGGGGCAAAAATCCGGGACAAGGATATTGTGTCCATAGGAGAAGATC
>JAABSA010000092.1 GCA_011390635.1 Desulfotignum sp.
AAGAACGTCCCTGGTTCAAATCCGTTCACTCCCAGGTATTGCAGGACGTTCTGCGCCGGTTGGACCGGGCCTACGATGCTTTTTTCCGCAGGGTAAAACAGGGTACACAAGCCCCTGGGTTTCCCCGAATCAAACATTTTGGGGAATGGAACAGCATCACATATCCCCAGTATAAAGAACGTCCTGCGGTTGATCACATCAAAGTGTCAAAGATCGGAGATATCAAGATCCGGTATCACCGGGATATCCCGAATAATACCAAAATCAAAACCCTGACCATATCCAAAGAGACTGGAAAGTGGTTTGCCTGCTTCTCGTTTGAGGGCATCGTTTCAAACGAGCCTAAGCTCGAAAACTATTCCCGGCCCCTGGGCATTGATATGGGATTGGTTGATTTCTGGTATGATTCTGATGGATATTCAGTTCCGGCCCCCAAGCATCTGCGTCAGAGTGAAAAAAAGTTGAAGCGGTTACAGGCTCAACTTTCTCGGGCCAAGGCGCAGCAGGATTGGCCCCGGGTCCGGAAGCTGCAAAAAGTCCTGGCCAAGTGTCATTACCGGGTGAAGTGCAGGAGGAACGATTTTCTGCACAAAACCGCCAATGATCTTTTGGCCAAAGCAGATCTGATTTGTTTTGAAGACTTGAAGATCAAGAACATGATCCTCAGACCGCAACCAAAGCAGAATGAAGAAACAGGGGCATTCCTTCCCAACGGGGCCAGTGCCAAAGCGGGCTTGAACAAATCCATAGCTGATGCCGGATGGGGGAAGTTCCTCTCTATCCTGAAATATAAGGCACATGGCCTTGGAAAAGAATTGATTGCTGTCAAACCGCACTTCACATCCCAGAAGTGCTCTGGATGCGGCGAGATTGTAAAGAAATCATTGTCAGTGAGAACACACAAATGTCCACATTGCGGTCTGATCCTGAACCGGGACCATAATGCGGCAATAAACATATTGAGACTGGGGCTACAGTCTCAGAGCCTTTCGGCTCAAGAAGCCCCCACTAAGGCCGAAGGTCATCCCTGTGGGATAGCGGCAGCTTAGTGGTGGGAGTAGTCACTATGCAATTGAGATCACCTGCGGAGGCAAAAGAAATGATCAATGTAAATGAAGCATCAGCCAAGGCCATAGAGCACTTGAAAAAACTGTATCCTGATCATGACCTGGGAAAAATACTGTTTGAGGAAGCCGAACTGACGGATGATGATAAATTCTGGATCGTTGTTCTCAGCTATAAAAGCCCTATCGCTGCCAGCGGTGTCGGCACATCAATGTTTGTGGGAGACCGGGGTTACAAGGTGTTCAAGCTGCTCGCGGAAACCGGTGAAATTCGTTCTGTCAAGAACCAGGAATCCAAATAGCGGGGGAGGCTGGCATAGTCGGGAGGTGCTTATCTTTCAAAGCCTTCTATGGAGAATAAAAAATGCATCAAAGGATTTAAAAATGCCCTGGTCATATCCTGGAATTTGGTGCCCACGGAAATCTGTTTTTGTTCGCGTTTGACATTCCTTACAATGGCCAAGGCCCCGGTTTCATCTGCAATGCCCGGAAACCGGCAATAAATCCGCAGCAGATCCCCCTCTTTCAGGGTTGTAATGTTTTTGACGTCATGGTAGGTGAACCTGCACCCGTTTTTGCTGATATCAAATATCACGATGGGGAACTCGGTTTTTTTGGCTTCCACCCGACCGGGGATCACCACATTGTTGCGCTTTATTATGCGCAGTTCACGCTGCTGGACTATTTTCGGGTATTCAAGGGCAAGGGTCCGGATGGGATTGGTTATGATCTCTATTACGCTGGTCTGGAATGCAAATACGCAGCCGTCATACAGGTATTTCACCACCATTTTGCTGCCCGGATACAACTTGTTCTTAACACTTCTAAACCGTCTGGGAAGTGTGACAATCAAGAATTCATTTTTCAGCAGGCCGATAAAAATACTGGTAACCGTAAAATCAACCCCGTCAATGTCAATATACACCTGGGTACCAATGTCAATATAAATGCCTTCTGATTCATGTAATTCAAAAAGTTCTTCCATCTCCTCCATCCGGGCTTCCTTTCAATGGGGTGCAGGTGTTTTGTCAATCAGGAAAAAAGACAGCTGGTCCCTTTATAATGTTTAGAATCTACCTATTGTTTCATACTATGTTTGTCAAGGATTAAAAACGGATGCAGTCTGTTCCTATGCATCACCGATTCAAAAATCCATCCCGAAAAGTGGCATTTTCAAATAACCGATTTATATTGTTACATATGTGGATGCATTTTTGTGTAAATCAGTGAACAGGCAGCCAGTCAGCCGCATTATGCTTCATGCTGCTGGTATTGCGAAAGGTACCGTCATGACAAATGCTTCAGACCCAATAACAAATATGTCAGCAGCGTGTTTTGATACACCCCAGCCCGGAGCTGAACCATATGATACAGATTTGATCCAAAAATTTAAAAACGCTGCTAGGCAGCGCGGGCCGGATTATCAGCCCCGGACCAGACACCTTCGGCCTGATGGATGGGCCAGATACACAAACCGGCTGTTTCTGGAATCAAGCCCCTATCTTCTCCAGCATGCACACAATCCGGTCAACTGGTATTCTTGGGGAGATGAACCCTTTGAAGCAGCAAAGCAGCGTAACCGGGGGGTTTTCCTGAGCATTGGATATGCCACATGCCATTGGTGCCATGTAATGGAAGAAGAATCATTTGAAGATGAAGAAATTGCAAGATATTTGAATGAAAATTTTATTTGTATCAAGGTAGACCGGGAAGAACGGCCGGACATCGATGCCGTTTATATGACTGCAGTTCAGGCTTTGACCGGCAGAGGAGGCTGGCCCATGAGCGTGTGGCTGACACCTGACCGCAAACCCTTTTACGGAGGCACCTATTTTCCGGCCCGGGATGGCGACCGTGGTGCTGCCGTAGGCTTTTTGACCATCCTTGAAAAACTCAACCAGAGTTTTCATATGCATGATGGACGGGTGGAAAAGGCGGGTCAGCAGATCACTGAACTCATCCGTCAGGCAATGGTATTCCAGTCCGGGGACCGTATTCCCGGCAAAGAAATACTGCAGAAATCAGCTGCATTTTACCGTAAAAATTATGATCAGCGATTCGGCGGTCTTTCCGGGGCACCGAAATTTCCCTCCAGCCTGCCGGTGCGGTTTCTACTGCGCTATTATTGGAAAACACGTGATCCGGATATTCTTGAAATGACAGAAAATTCTCTTTCTCAAATGGCCGGGGGCGGGATGTACGACCATGTGGCCGGCGGATTTCACCGGTATTCAACGGATGAACAGTGGCTGGTACCCCATTTTGAAAAGATGCTCTATGATAATGCCCTTTTGGCGGTGGCCTATCTGGAGGCCTGGCAGGCAACGGGCAATGCGGATTTTCAGCGGGTGGTCAACGAAATACTTGCATATACAGGCAGGGATATGACATCGCCTGAAGGTGCATTTTATTCTGCCACAGATGCGGACAGCAAAACTATTTCCGGCCACATGGAAGAAGGTTGGTATTTTACCTGGACCCCGGGCGAACTGGAAACAATTTTAGGCAAAGAGCGCGCAGATATTGTTAAAAAATATTATGCCGCAGGCGGGACACCGAATTTTGAAGGCCGCTATATTTTGCATACCCCCAAAAAACGCAAAGAAATT
>JAABSA010000009.1 GCA_011390635.1 Desulfotignum sp.
TCTGCTGCAGGGTCTGGGAGGGGGCTGTTTGCAGAAAGGATGTATCTTCGTTCTTTTTCCACTCAACCAGGCATCCGGCCAGTTGGTTATATTACAGCACCCTTTCGGTTTTATCCAAGGAGTCTTTCTGCAAGGCGAGAGCCATATTCCAAACCTTACGGTTACACCCGGAGAATTGAAACAACAACTCTTCAATTTCCGAATTGGTCTTGATCCTGAATTTATATGCCTTGCGAATGATCATGTATGAATTTTATCCTTGGCCGATGGTATAGTCAAGGCATGATAAAAAAAATCCAGACATCCGAACCGGCAGACATTGTGTGTTCAACATGCACGTTCACCTGGTGTTTGTTCCCAAATACCGGAAAAAAGTTTTTGACCAAGATGCACTCCGGGCTCTGGAACAGATATTTACCCATGTCCTTAACCAGTTCGAGGCTGAGTTGGTTGAATTCAATGGTGAAAGTGATCATGTGCATTTGCTGGTGAATTATCCACCAAAGGTCACGGTTTCAAAGATGGTAAACAGCCTGAAGGGGGTTTCATCCAGGAAATTACGCCAGCAGTTGCCTGAACTTTCACGAATCTATTGGAAAGGGGTGCTCTGGTCACCTTCCTATTTTGCAAGCTCCTGTGGTGGAGCACCGCTGGATGTAATCAAACAGTATATCGAAGAGCAATAACGATCGGCCTAGTGGCCGGGCGCCTTATATCCCCGACCTGAAGGAAGGGGTTTTACGGCGCTTTGGATAAAATTTTTCAAGCCATGAATTTTCAGCCTTAGATAATGATCCTTTAATGGTGAAATAATCGGTACTGTCAGAAAATCAGACTAATCGTATGCCCCCGATTTGCGGCCATTTCAGCACCCCGGCAAGCCAAACGTATCGGAAATGCAAAATTTTTTCGGAACATGCTCCTGGTTGAGTCTTTTCCGCAAAAGCGTTCCCAATTCCCGGCATATGTTCCAAACTCCTTTTCGAGAGGGACATTCCCCTGTTGGTAAATTTTGATGAGTTTCGGTGTCCATAATTCTCTACGGCCAATGAATACTCATGCAGTGGATAATCTTGACTGTTATCGATGGATGGAATTCCCCAACAAAACATTTTGGCTTTAATTGTAACCCCCCGCTGGACTTTTAATAATAGTCTGGGGTTTAAGATCCGCCGTTGATGGGATTTCGATTTTGATATAGTCCGTAGGGAGAAATTTGAAATTCCCCTCACAATGCTTCTGTTAGTGAATACTGTTTTAAAATTGGCTTGAGGGATCTATAATATTTGGTATTGGCAGTCTGTCTATGTGTTGAATGGAATGAATAACTTTGCAAACCATTTTAAATGGTGGTATAAACCTTCTCAATGATGTTTTTAACTATATTTCTAACAGAAATTGGAGAACAAGTTAAGGTTTTGATATATAGGATTAACGCAGAAAACCTATACGCCATAGCCCTTTCATTTCCTTGTTTTTTTGATAGGATCTGAAAAAAATGAGGCACTACTCTTTTTCCAAGAGTTCGCTTGGAAAAAGTGGACTTTTCGGAGCAGTTGATCTGAATAGTTGTTCAAGGTTTCATCAGCAACAAAATATCGACATTTTTTTTAAATGTATATTTTAGATTTACACTTCAAAAACGCTTGCAGAAACGGTAATGGCAGGCTCAGGTTCCCCAAATATAATGGACAAATAAGAAAATGGACTATTTTTTCGTCCGAGCCTTCCAAACTTGAACTACTTCGCTTTGTGGCGATAGCCTGTGGAGGGGTGAAGTTTTTACCGAAGCTGCCATTTCAATTTTTAGAACTATTAGATTTTCCTGAAATTCCGCTTCAATTGGAATTTGTTCTTGCACCCCATCCCGGCCAGGATTACGGTGAAAACCTTCCAGCATGCTATGGCAGTGGTATTCAAATAAAATCTGGTCAACATCCCATCGCTTTTTGTAAAAAGATGGAATGTCTTCCTGCAGGTCTTTCCACACGAAAACCGGCTTTCGGTACGGGTAATTCATCTTATTTTATCCTCGGTTACGGCCATGACATCATACCACATAGGGGAACGGATGATTTTGATTTCCTGGATCCATTTTTCCGTATCACCCGTTTTCACACCTTGTTCAATAAATACGCCCACGTTACTGATCCTGTAGAATTCCTACATCGACTACGGTTCAAAATAGTACGAGCAGGCCGGTACCTTCCCACAAAGATACTGAAAATTTTAGACGATTTGTTCCAGGAAAATTTCGATATCGACATTGGTTCATGGTTTTACGATTCATCTGATTTTAAAAAAAAATGGGATCGGCTCCAGCCTTGGCAACGACGGGCAGTGCTAATTCCCCTGGACGTTGCCAGACACCTTTTGGATGCATTCCCCCAATCCAACAATCCGACTGATAAACAGGGGATTATCCTTCTGGACCGGCCGGATCGGATCTGCATACCACGGATTTTTCCTAAATGGATCACTCTTATGGACCGCTTTCTGCCAAATATGCAGTTTATTGTAACTGTTTCCAAAAGTACGATTTCAAACTTTCCCGTAGAAGCTGACAGAAAACGGCTCGTCCTGCCCACAGGAAATAAAAATAATGGAAAAGAAACTCCCAAAAAAATACCGCAACGATCTGTGTTGCTGATTCATTTGGATGGAAGGCTGCCCAATCTGGCGTTGATGAAACTCAGCAAGTATTTCAAAGAAAAGGGGCGCAACGTGGTCCTGGCCTGGGGAGCCCCAAAAATCAAGGGAGCAGGGGAGGTTTATGCCAGCTGTGTATATGCCATTCCAGCTTCTGCAAAAAAGGTAAAAATTCTTCGTAAGTATTATGGTAAGTCTCTTGTGATCGGAGGATCAGGCGTGGATTTGAACCTTAGGTTGGATACTGAAATTGAAAAATTGCCTCCGGATTATAGTCTTTATCCAGAACTCGATGAGCGTGCAATGGGCTTTATCACCCGTGGATGTCCCAGTAGATGCCCTTTTTGCCTTGTTCCGGAAAAAGAGGGGAATGTTCACCAGGTCGCCACATTGAACGATTTACTAACCAATGGACAGAACAAATTGATTCTCCTGGATGATAACATTCTATCGCATCCAGAATCAGGGAATTTTCTGGAAGAAATGGCATTGCGCGATGTTCAGGTCAATTTCACCCAAACTCTGGATATCCGTTTCCTGAACAAAGAAAAGATCAGGCTGATCCGCCGAATTAAGTGCAGCAACCTCAAATTCACACGAAGGGTATACCATTTCAGCCTCAACGACACCAGGAACATCGACTTATATAAGCGTAAATATCCTCTGCTCGGATTTACACGAAGAGATAATGTGGAATTTGTCTGCATGTATGGTTTCAATACCACCCTGGCCGAAGACGTAGAGCGATTTCGTTTTCTGCGGTCACTGCCGGGAGCCTATGTTTTTGTTCAACGTTATCAACCCATTCCTGGCGGGCCGCCACCCGATCTGGATAACTATTTTAATGGAGATGTGGATACCCTCATTGAGGAACTCGTGACCATTGTTTTCACTCAAAACATGAAGAGCATGGAAGTATATTACCGTTGGTTGAGTAGAGAATATGCAAAGAAGTACGGTAAACTTCATAACGGTCTCGTTGACACGATTTTCAAGTACAATAGTCGGCAACAGAAAGGACGTTATCTTGCAACTCTTGCCGGTACGCGGAAGGAATAGACCTTAATTTTTGTAGGTGAGGATATTGATGCAAGAAAATTTACCTGAAATTAGATGCACCAAAAAGGAAACAGAGGAACTCCAACAGATCGCCTGCAGCAGGACTGCCGTTGTTTGGCAGATCAAACGTGCAAAAATTATCCTGGGGGCATTGGCGGGCCGGACCGTTGATCAGCAGGTTCGCGACGTACGGGTGCCTCCTCAATCCATCATAAAATGTAGAAAAAAATTTGTTGAGCAGGGTCTAAAATATTTTAATCAGCCGGATAGGAAGCCCACTAATCGAGAGGCTGCCGTGGAAAAAATGCTTGCATTTCTCGAATGCTCCCCAACCACTGAAAACCGACTTTGGAACAAATTGACGGTACATTATATTGGATTAGATTTTACAGCCGCAGAGATAAGGAAAATCAGAACAATTATTGAAACCAATCCGCAATATAACCGCAAGGAAATAACACGGGAGGTTTGCCGTATTTTCGGGATATACCAGACGGATGGGCGACTGAAAACAACTGCAGTCGGCGGAATATTAAGGCGCATGGATATGGACAATATTATCACATTGCCATTCACGCCATTCGTCAGTTATAACAAACACTCTCGGTCCTGTAATTTTGAAGTTCCCGAAACGCAGATAGTTTTTAAGCCGGAGGAGTTGAAGCAACTGCAATTCATTCCTGTAGCAAACAAAAGGGATTCTGACCTATGGAACGAGTTGGTCATGCGCTTCCATTATATAAAAGGCAGCAAACTATTCGGCAGGCAGATGAGATATCTTGTATACGGCGGGGAGCCGAGGCCGTCAGAAAAGAATCCAAAAGGAAGAAAGAAGAAAAAATCAGCAGCGGCAACCCCGTCAAAATATTCAATGGGTAGTTGGAAACCAAAACATCCCAATCCGACGAGAGGAAAGCACCTCCTGGCGGTTCTCGGTTTCGGGGCCAGCTCATGGCGTTTGAGTTCCCGGGACGATTTTATCGGCTGGACAGAAAAGGAACGAATTGCCAACCTGAATCTGGTAGTAGGCAATGTTCGGTTTTTAATTCTGCCCTGGGTCAGGTCACATTGCCTGGCTTCACGAATCCTTGGAGGTATTGCTAAAAAACTTCCATTGGACTGGGAGGACCGGTATCACTTTAAGCCCATCCTGCTGGAAACTTTTGTTCAACTGGACCGCTTCACGGGCACCTGTTACCGTGCCGCTAACTGGCAACAAGTGGGAACAACTAAGGGCTACAGCTTGCGTGGCTACAAGGCGTGTAAAAGTATACCGGAAAAAGCTATTTTCCTGTACCCTCTTCGTAAAGATTTCCGAAAGATTCTGTGCACGTTACCGAAATGAATTAAAGGGGATAAGTTTGTTATTGAAGAGCAGATATAAAAAATCCAGCGGATCAAACCAAAATGTTTGAGGCGAAGACTTTTTTCGTGACAGAGTCCGTCTTTTATGCAAATAAAAAACCCCGGACTATCCCTGTTATTGAGCTGCTGCCTTGAAATAGGATGAGACGACAGCTGATAAAACGGTATTGCCAATCCGATATTTATGAATTAAGTTGCATGGATTTGAATAACCCATGGATGACCTCAAATGAACAAAGCCGCCGTTCTTTTTATCCTGTCTGCCGCTGTGGGGGTGGCGATGATGGGACTTGGCATCATCTGGCCTTTGATTCCGGTTTATGCGGTGGAACTTGGGGCCGGGGGATTCCTGGTCGGACTCATCGTTGCCAGCTTCAACATTTCTAGAGTTCTTTTAAGCCCTTTCAGCGGAGCAATATCGGACAAATGGGGTAGAAAACGGTTCATTGCATCCGGACTGTTGATCTACGCGATTCTTTCTGTTTTTTATGTGTTGCCGGAAAATGCGGAGACTCTGATCTTGATCAGGCTGCTCCACGGCATTGCCTCACTTCTGGTGGTGCCGGTGGCCATGGCTCTGACTGCGGACATTGCACCACCCCATAAACTGGGGCTTTACATGGGAACATTGAACATGGCCATTATGGTCGGTCTCGGTTTCGGCCCGGCCATGGGTGGCATTATCCGGGACACTCTCGGGTTTAACGCCGCTTTTTACATCATGGGTGGCCTGGCTCTTATCACCTCTCTGATGGTAGCGGTTTTTATCCCTGCGGACAAGACTCATCTCAGCGATATAAAAAGACCCAAACCATATCCTCTCAGAAAAATAATCGCCCACAGAACGGCCGCCGGCATACTTATAATGCGCTTTTTCGCCGCTTCAGGTCAAGGATCAGTGTACACCTTTCTGCCTATTTTGGCCATGAAGATCAATCTGTCCAGTTCACAGGTCGGAATCATTTTGACCATGAATATCTTTTTTATTGCCTTTCTCCAGCGGATAAGTGGCAGACTGGCTGACCGGATCAATCCCAAGCACCTAATCATCGCAGGCACCTTTGCCTCTGGCATAACGGTCCTGTTCATGCCCTTTGTTCAGGGATTCATCACAATTCTGACACTCAATATCCTGATGGGAATGGCCAACGGTCTTTCTCTGCCCGGCGGACTGGTCATCACCGGTCGGCTGGGGCAGGCCATGGGGATGGCCTCTATTATGAGTCTCAACGACGCCGCCTGGGGGTTGGGGTTCATCGTCTCTCCCATCCTTTCCGGACTCATCCTCGACTGGATGGGCGTATCCTACGTCTTTATAATCGGCAGCTTCTTAATCCTTTTCGGCGGCGTTGCCGTGACCGTCTTTTTATGGGATTATGACAACTCGTAATGCTGCTTCATGATCGGTTGCATCCTGTCAACTTCTGGGAAAGACCCCGATAGGGACGTTGGATTTTTTTTGTTAGATGACAACCACAGACTTTCTCTGTAACTCATTTCCGGGAGAATTTGTATGTTTAAAAAAACATGAAACAGCAGACATCACACTGCTTTTTATAATTACTGCACGTACCCGAGGCACGCAGCTGGCGTTTTATGAATTTTTATCAATAATGTAGCCACTGCTACAGACAAGTGAATGACATTTATATATGATGCAGTTCAAAGCAGTCTCAAGGACCATCATACCAATAAATTAAAAGGAGATGCAATCATGAAAGTATTGGTCACTTATTTCAGCCAGAGCGGCAACACGGAAAAAATTGCCAGAGCTATCTGCGAAGAAGCAGCCAAAGCCGGTGATGCGAATTTAAAGAAACTTGAAGAAATCACTCCTGATATGGCCGCAGAATATGATTGTATTTTCATGGGGTCGCCTCTGCACGCCGGAAGCCTGGCAGCCCCGGTAAAGGAATTTTTAGGCACTCTAAAGGCAACTTCCGGTCAGCAGATGGCAGGTTTTATTACCCACATGGCTCCTGCTTATCCGGAACAGGACATGGATGCCTTTGCAGAACCCATGAAAACCGCATGCAAAGAAAAAGGAATCGAATACAGGGGCTGTTTTGACTGCCAGGGATTTTTGGAAGAAGCGATGCATGCACCTGTGCAGAAAAAACTTGCCCTTGATGATGAAAAGTGGGCAGCTATGGTCAAGCAGATGACCGGCCGTCCCAACCAGGAAGATGTGGACAATGCCAAAGCGTTCGTAAGGAGACTCTTTGCTTAAGCCGTAAAATCATGGATCAGTTCCTCTGTAAATGATATGTTGATGAACATAAAAGAATCATGTCTCGCATGAAAGGATTCCCATGACTTGTTTATGCAAACAAATCGCAGGAAATGACATAGAGCTGTCTACGACTTGTATCGGCAATCTTTGGATATTTCAGGGTCTTGCCCCTGAAAATGTTCAGGCCCTTGCAAAAGAAGCATTGCGGAAAAAAATGAAAAAAGGGGATACCGTATTCATGCAGGGAGATACCGCCAACGAGGTGTTCCTCATAAAGGGGGGGCGCATTAAACTGACCAAGGTGCTGGAAGACGGAACCGAACTCATGCTGGACCTGAGAAAAGCCGGTGATTTTGTTGGTGAAAACATGTTCTCTGAAGAGGGCGAGTATCCGGTGAGTGCGGTCTGCATGGAAGATACATTGACATGCGGGTTCACCCGGAGCCAGTTTGAAGAACTGGTGCTTAACAATCCCACGGTCGGCCTCCAGGTGATCAAAACCCTCAGTGAAAGGATTTCCTGGCTCACCACCCGGGTGGGTGATCTGGCAGTGACAAATATCGAAGCGCGTCTTTACAAGGTGCTTTGCAATGTTGCCAAAGAGCATGGAGAGAAAAGGCCCCAGGGGGTGATGATTCAATTTCCGCTGACTCACGAGGATCTCAGCTTTTTGATCGGTACACACAGGGTGACGGTTACACGGGCCATGAAAGCGCTCAAGGAAACGGGAAAAATTATTCTTGAAAACAGGCGGCTTATCCTGCCATCTTTGGCAGCCTCTTAATATAGGAGATTTCAACTATGACATATTTTTTTCCGACAACAGTTCCTGAAACCGCAATAGGGAGGCTTCAGAAAATTCCTATAAAATTCATCACAGCAAGATCCAGGAACTAAAAGATCAGGGGTGTTCTGATGAAGAAATTTTCGAAGCCATCTGTCACGTCACTTTTCAATTTCATGGACCGGATGGCTGATGCAACCGGAGCTCCAGTTGAAGGTATGCAGGAGATGATTAGACAGGCGCAGAATCAATAAGTATCTGTCCGAATGAAGACCTGCTCCGCTTCTACCTGAAATAATAATTCGGGAGCCGGGACAGGCCACTTTTTTAAATCCTCAGACAATGTTAAGGAGAATCTTAATGTCACCGCAAAATAAGATTGACGGGATAAGAGCCTGTGTGTTTGATGCCTACGGCACCCTTTTTGACGTTCATTCAGCTGTTGGGAAACACCGTGATCGGCTGGGAGAAAAGGCCGAACAGGTATCTGTGCTCTGGCGGACGAAACAGCTGGAGTACACTTGGTTGAGAAGCCTGATGAAACAACATGCCGATTTCTGGAAGGTCACCTTGGATGCTCTTGATTTTTCTTTTGACATGCACGGGATAGCCGACACAGATCTCAGGGATGATTTGATGAATGCATACCTGGGCCTGGACGCTTATCCGGAAGTGCCCGAAGTACTGTCTGTTTTAAAAGACAGGGGATTTAGACTGGCCATTCTATCCAATGGCACCCCGGCAATGCTTGATGCTGCGATAAAAAATTCAGGGATCGAAAACCTGATTGATGCTAATCTTTCCATTGAAGATGTTGGAATTTTCAAGCCGGACCCTAAAGTCTATCAACTGGCTTTGGATAAACTGTCTGTTCAGCCCGGAGAAATCATATTTCAATCCTCCAATGCCTGGGATGCGGCAGGGGCTTCAGCATTTGGATTTAATGTCGCCTGGGTTAACAGATTCGGTCAAAGCAAGGAACGGCTGCCCGGCAACCCGAATTTTGAAATAAAAACCCTGATGGGGCTACCGGATCTGATCAATTGACACAGCTTGTCAATGGCCTTGGCAGCGGTGAGGGTGGTATGCCGACTTAATCTATCAAAGTGGACGTCGGCTTCTTTTGTTATTGATGAGCAGATATGTAGACTGGCAGATCAAACCGAGATGTTTGGAGCGAGGACAACTAGCGGGACAAGGTCCGTTTTATGGGCGGATGATAATCCAAGATTATCACTGTTATTCATGTTTGGCATACAGCCGAAAAAATTTTTGAAAATATCATCAAACTCACGAACAAATCAATTCATGAGTGTTGTTGTTTTTAATTTCGAAATTTTATTGCGACTGCTAAGAACCAATAAAGTTTCGCGTTTGTCCTATTCTTATGTTAAATAAATTGATTTGATATTTTTAGTCAGTTATATTTTTGAATTTAGGGATCTTCTCTAAAACAATAGAATCTTAGCAAAGGAAAGGTAACCATGAAGATTTTAGCGGTATCAGGAAGTCCACGTATAGAAAAACGTTCATCGACACTTAAGCTTGTCAAAATGGTAGCAGAAAACACTGGGTGTGAGTATGATCTTGTTTCGCTCGCAGGTAAAAAAATACATGGTTGCATGGGTTGCATGGGTTGTGCCGATGATAATATATGTAAGTTGAAAGATGATTTAACCCCCTTGAGGGACAAAATTGCAGAAGCGGATGCCTACATTCTTGGAGGCTGCAATTTCTTTTCCACTCTCAATGCAAGTATGCATTCTTTTTTGGAACGATGGTATCAATTTCGTCACAGAGAACAGAATGAACTTTGGGGTAAACCCGCCGTAACGGTTTCAGTGGGAGGGGTGCAAACAGAACCGGTTGCTAAAATTCTTGAGCAGTTTTGTATGTATAATTTTATTCAGGTAGTAGATAGAGTTGAAGGCTTTGGCGCTGCCGGTTGTTTCTATTGTGGGTATGGGGAGACATGTAAAGTTGGAGCTATACATGCAGTACATGGAGATGGATTTAAAATTACGGAAGATAATACCCCTTGTGTGAGCAAGGATGCTGCATGCATGGAAAAAGCGTGTCAAACAGGAAAGAATCTCGGGAAAATTTTAAAAAATGGTCATGATAGAAGTAAGGCAGCCCAAGAGGTAAGAGAATCGCTGATGGCCAGAAGAGGATTTAAAAAAGAAGATAAAGCCCTTTAAAATAGAAGAGACAACCCCAATCAGAAAATTCGATTTATAAGAAATAGATGTGGACTACTATCAGTTGAAGATTGATTATCTGGTCAAAGATTCTCCAAGGCTATCCTTAGTAAAAGCTGTGAAAGGCTTGCATAGTGCAAAAAATTGATTAATTTAGAGAAACTATATTTTCCATTATAAAAATTAAATAAAGGAGACTAAATTTGAAAGTTGTTGGATTTAACGGTAGCGCCAGAAAAAAAGGGAATACAGCATGTTCCATGAACACGGTTTTCACAGAATTGGAAAAAGCCGGTATTGAAACTGAAATGATCCTGGTCGGTAAAGAAAAGATCCAGGGATGTATTGCTTGTCATGGCTGTGTAAAAAATCAAAATGAAGCCTGTACCATCGAAGACGATCCGGTAAATGAATGGATTCAGAAAATTAAAGAGGCGGACGGTCTTCTGCTCGGCTCTCCAGTTCACTTTTCTGGTGTGGCCGGGACAATGAAATCCTTTCTTGACAGAGCCTTTTTCGTCTCTTCGGTAAACGGCGGCCTGTTCAGACATAAAGTCGGTGCCGCTGTTGCTGCTGTCAGGCGATCAGGAGGAATATCCACGATTGAGACGCTTAATCATTATATCAACTACTCCGAAATGATTATGCCCTCTTCGAATTATTGGAACGTGGCCCATGGGTTTAACCCTGGAGAAATGGAGCAGGATGCTGAGGGTAAACAGATCATGGAAGTTTTAGGCAAAAATATGGCATGGATTATGAAGGTTATCGGATACGCGAAAGCGGAATTTCCGCCGCCAGAAACAGTTGCCAAAACCAAGACGAATTTCATCAGATAATTTTGAAACTATGGCCTGCTGATCCTTCAATATTGAAAAAATGGAGAATATTATATGAGCAAACCCGTCCTTTATATGCTCAACACGTGGAATGATGCGCCTGATCAAGGACCCTTTTACTGCCCGGACTGCGGTATTGTAGAAGGATTTTTTATTTACAACCCGAAAATTAGGGAACAGGTGAATATCATCCATGTTGATTTCCAACGGCCCCGGCCTGAAATCATTGAACAGCTGGGAGAAGAGAACCAAGGTTCTCCTGTGCTTATACTGGCGGATGATTCCGTTTCCTTTGACGATATTAAAAAAAGCATGACCACCGGCAAGTTATTTATTGACGATGCCCTATCCATCTGTAACTTTCTGGGCCAGACATATAATGGGATACTGCCTCATCCGCAAGATTAAATATCAGGAAAAAGGGAACGGATTTTTTTGATCCTCAAACTATCCCCTCCGACGGGCACTTTTTTTGGAATCGTCATTGTCCCGGTGCATGCTAAGATCCGTCGACAGGAGCTGCAACAACCGTCTCTTTATTATTGATGCAAAAAGGAGAAAACCATGGAAAAAAAAGGCTTAACAGCACCATGTGGATTGGATTGTTTCAATTGTGACCTGTATGTAGAGAATCTAACAGACAAGTTGTCTGGATTGATACAGGAAAAACTCGGCATTCCTGAACATGAAATTGCATGCCAGGGATGTAGGCAACAAGATGGGAAGCACTTTCATCTTGGTCCTGAAGGGTGCTCCACCCTTGATTGTGTTAAAAGGAAGGATGTTGATTTTTGCTTTAACTGTGATGATTTTCCATGTCTGTATCTTGCTCCTACTGCTGATGGTGCAGCCAGGTACCCGCATAACATGAAAATGTACAACCTTTGCCGAATAAAACAATTTGGGTTTGAAAAGTGGTTTAAAGAATCGGATATGATCCGTAAAAAGTATTTCACAGGGAAATTTGTTGTAGGCAGAGGACAAGAGGATTAGAAGGCCCGTTTATCTTACCATCATTCAAAATGGTGTCAGTTTTTTTTGTTGGTGATCTGATGTATGAACTCTGGCAGGTCAGATCAACGTATCTGGGAGAAGGATTACTTTTAGGATAGAGTCCACTTTCTATGCGGATTAAACCCCAAAAAAACCATCCAGTGGCTCTATCAGATTATTTCCAGCCGAAGTCTTATTTTCATTGGCATACCGTTCAATCCGTTGAATCATCAGAAAAGACTGTTCAACATTGGATAAAGATAATAATAAAACTGCACCCAATTTGCCCCTATTGTTTGACATTTTGGGATTTTAAAATCTACATATCAGCTTTGTTTGAGTTTATGACCATATCGTTTAACTGTGGGTAATAGTGTTTCTTTTTAGCAGCTTGCTTTATCATATCCTCCCAATGGTGAAACGAATCCACATTTTTCAATGTGTGATCAGCAGACTTTGGGTTACCCTTTTCGGCAATTTCACGGATTCCTGAAAGGGCTTGATCGTCGCTCGGAAAATATAATGGCATCATGCCTTTATCTTTTGGGATTGCATCGAATACTTCCCTGGAACGTCTTTCACTCTCACAATCTTTTAATAATTTTTCAAGGCAGAAATAGTTAAGACTGCCTAAGGCGCCAATAGCGTGCCGTACAATATGCACCCCATATTTGCGTAATGTATTTCGGCTTAACTCTGACTCAATTATTGCCTGTGAATTCACATCGGATAAACTGGTACTCCCTCCGGTCTGAGCAGAAGGAAAATGTGTAATCCAGGTGTTGACCCGCGCCATGGCAGCATTGATAAATGTTTGATGGGGGGAACTGTAAGAAAGATTGCCGCCTGCCCCGGTAACACTTGGTATGCCGCAATGGATACAAGAAATACCCGGATTAACGGTTTGCGCCAAGACCATCATGAAAATAACCTGGGCATGATTCTGCGTCAGCAAAGCCTCAGGGCTTCCAGGGCCGGAGACGCCAGCAATCGTCTGGTCAATCAGTAAGAGGTTATTTCCAGTTCGTGCACTGCGTAAAAAAGGATCAACCATGTTGTTCATAGATGCCAAAGAGGCAATGAGGCTCGTACCGTCGAGCCAGTCCCCTTTGTCCTTGAAAAAAGCCACCTCGTCATCGCTCATCATGTTTGTTGTGATCATCTTGAGGCCTTGAAAATTTTTCACCATCAGGTGAGCAACTTCAAAAAGAGAAATGCTCTTGTCACAGGCTACCGGCAAGCTAAACATCCCTACAACATCCTGGTGTTTACCCACCTCGAAGGCTATTTCTTCGTACTCTTTGCGGCTGGCCGGACGTAATTCATCATCACCGTTCCTTTTTAAAAATGGAGGCGTTGCACCGATACCAAATGTATTCATTCCCGGATCTAAAGGCATTTCACGTGGTACTTGCGCAAGACAGTGGTCAATATAGTCTGGTTTCAAAGGTATAAACAGTGCTGTTTCGTTATCGAAATCCACAGCATCCGCTTCCATAAGAAGATCCATAAGGATTTGATTCTCAGATATATTTACACCAATATCAGTAAGTACCTTTTTTGCGTTTTCGTCGATACGCTGATAAATAGCCTTCTCTGAAATCAAATCGTTAATATCTTCCATCCGACATCGTGTTTTTTCAAGAATCGTTTCGTCGGTGGCATGCTGTAAGATATCTTCATATATGGAATGAGCCTTCTCAAATTGAGCTTCGTTTTCCAAACGTATTCCCTCATTAAAGGTCTCTTCTATCTTTTTATTCATTGCAGCCCTCACTATTATATATTTAAGCATTGCCATTTTTTTTAACCGTTCAAGTAGATGAACCCATTGAAATGTTCACCTAATCGGTTCGTGATAACTAATTTGACCAGAGATGGCAATGCTTATTTTCCTGCAACCGAAGCAAAGGAACTCCGTTTAAGCTTACCGAACCATAGAGGTATATGCTCTGCAGCCACAAATTTGAATATGCCAGGCAACAAATCCCTTAATACGACAGGCATCATATGCAAATTTGCCTGATCAAACTTTTTTGCTTTTGATAGAAAAAATGCTTTTTACTTGACTGGTCCTTTAATGTGCAACAAGATTAATTATGGATAAGAAAATAAATAAGAAAAATATCATTATTTTAGATGGTGGAACAGGTCGTGAATTAGAAGCACAAGGTGCTTCCATTGACCCACCATTATGGTCAGCGAATGCTTTTTACACCGACCCGGATATTGTAAAAAAAGTTCATAAATCATTTATTGCGGCTGGAGCGATGGTAATAACAGCAAATACTTATACCATTACGCAATATCATCTAAGACATGCCAACAAATTAAACGACCAGCTTAAATTACTGAAACTTGCATACGAAAAGGCTCGCCAAGCTGTAAATGAAACGAATTCCAGTGTTCGAATTGCAGCCTCATTACCACCCTTAACTGAGTCTTATCGCGCAGATTTGGTGTTAGATGACGAACTGCTGGAACAAGAATACACATTGCTGATCAAACAAGCAGTAAAGCATCGGGTAGATATTTTATTGGGAGAGACTCTGAGTCGAGCGAAAGAAGCGGAAATCATTGCCCGAATAGCCCAAAAAGCAAACATTCCTCTCTGGATAAGCTTTACTGTGAATGAAACGGGAAATCTTCGAAGCGGTGAAAACTTAAGGGACGTGGCTAAAGAATTATTACTAAATTATGGTGTAAAGACTTTATTGGTGAACTGTTCGACAATGCAAAATATTCACTTTAGCATCGATATTTTTCAAAAACTGGGGCAGGAATTCACTTTTCAATATGGTGCCTATGGAAATCGCTATAATGAAATCCGAAAAGATTATAAACTAACACTGAAATCAACTGTGATTAATGAGGAAATATCACCTGCTCAATATATTGATGCCGTAAAATCATGGATTGAGAAAGGGTCATCTATTGTTGGCGGATGTTGCGGAATAGGCCCTGAATATATCAAAAGAATGGCTCAAAGATTCGTGACTGAGAGACAGTGAGGACTACTTGCACTGCTGGATCCACTTTTTGCAAGAATAAAAACAGCAGACTTTCCCTGTTATTGGTGATGGCAGTTGGAATCATATCTGTACATCTGTGCCAGCATTGCAATCGCCACATGACGCCCGTTTTATTGATCAAGTATTACGTCAGGCGATATGAAACACATCCCGAATGACTTTTGCTGCATATTCGCCCATCGCCCTATGCCCGGCTTTTGCAGCATGAACTCCATCTTCCAGATACAATGACATTTTTGCCGTACCTTGATCATCTAAAAATAAACTATGAAAATCCAGTATGGGCACTTCCCATTGATCAGCCGAGGTTTTTAAGTTTTCTACCAGTTGATTGATCTGGGAAAACAGATGTTCATACCCTTTCACCGGCGGCCTCCACTCTTGGGCGCTTGCTTTTTCAATCAGGAAGGGCAGAGGAAGGCCAACTATCGGGGCTATCCCATGGTATTTGGCCTGATTCACCATAGCTGACAAATTAGCCTGAATCAGATTCATATCCAAATCCCACCACAAATCGTTGGTTCCACCCATAAGTATAACGATATGAGGTTGTTGCTGAACCACATCGTAAGATAATCGACTCAGCATACCTGCCGTCGTATCTCCGCCAATGCCATTATTTAAGACAGGGAGTCTAAGATTATGTTCCACAATGGCACTCCAGGTATACGCTCTCTCTATATCACTGCCCTCGGTAAGGCTGTCGCCATGACATATTATTTTCATTGGGTTCTCCATTAGACAAAACACCTTTGGGTTAAAAAAGTTTTAACGCAAGTTCTCCCACTCTTTTCCCAAGCTGGAATGCGTTGGCATCCGTTTTCTCATCCGGCTTTCCCACACAGGATGTGCCATAATGACCTGTGGCAGACATGGGGTCTCCTATGATGATCATCCCGTAAATCATCAAGGCCTGAATGATAGACAACATTGTTGTTTCCTTTCCACCACTGGGGTCGCCAGATGTGGTAAATGCCGCCCCGATTTTGTTCTCCATTTTTTTTCTGGTGCTGACAAAATCATCGAATACTTTTTTCAACTGTGCTGCCATGGTTCCGAAATAAACTGGTGAACCCGCAATAATACCTGCCGCCTCAAGAAAATCATCCTTGGTCACATCCCTGGTATGTTTCAGCACACTATCTACACCGTTAACGCTTTCAACCCCTTTTGCTATCTGTTCGGCAAGTCTTTTCGTATTTCCACCATTGGAATAATAAAGAACCAGAATCTTCATAATGTCATCTCCTTTATCTCTTAAAATTATATCGTATGTCTCCCAATAATACACTTTCATTTATCATGGATCGCTCAAAAAGATATCACTACCGCCAATTAAAATATTTTCCGGCCTTCAAACTGACCATGCATACAGTTATGCTCAATATCATTCCCCAGATGATATCCACCACAGTAACCAGAACCGGCCAGCCGTCAATGAGTGCAAGGTTTGTTAAATCATAGGTTCCATAGGTAAGGATACCAAATACAGCTGCCCGGAAAAGGCTTTCTTTTAAACCGGTTTCTTTCAATCCGGGTATTACAACAAAAAACAATAAACCGGCAACAAACATCAGGTAGAAAATGATGGCTGCTGTCCAATTGGGGGAAGATGTCAGAATAAAGCCCAGTTGATCCTGATAAAAGTTTCGGGCTATAAAACTGAGCCATATCAGATCAGCGACAAGGAAAACTGATAATGCAACACCATATACTTTAAGATAATGAATCATTTTCTATCCCTTTATGAGCTGATTCATCAATCTATTTAAGAAATTCACTTCGAATCCGCTCAATTCGTTTTCGGTTTGCCCCAAGGTCGGAATATCCGATACGGGATGCGGATCGGATATGGATGACCGACTCGCCTGATCTCTCTTTCGGAAAGTAAAACTCCACGTCATCGACAAATCGGAACAAAGCTGACGTAAACTCTGCTCGAATATAATTTTCTTGAGCCGCTAAGATTTTTGCTCCTCTTTGGGAATCAAGTATCTGCAAGAGACGGACTCGGGCATCCTCCTGTGATCCTGTATAACGAAGAGGTTGAATATATTGTTTTTCACCAACGGCCTGACTGTTCACACAATTTGGTGTTTTCGGGCACGGCGCCAACTCTCCATTATTTATCCCCAGATCAGGAACAGCCCCAACGCATCCGGTTAAAAAAATTAAGGTTACCAAACCAACTGCAATTTGTGTGTTCAATGCGTATTCTTCCTATATTTTAAATAATTGTCCACTACGGGTCTGCTTGTCAAAAACTATAGCATGAATTCCGTATATTTTGTATCCATTTGAAAATTTGATTTTACCAGGCCTGCAAATTATTTTAATTGAGAGGACTTATTGCAGGACAACGTCCGTTTTTTAGGCAGATGAAACCCCGAGACTATCCCTGTTAACCTATTTTCAGGAAATTTTTTTTCAGACAGAAATTGGAAACGATTCTACCCTAAAAGACTTCTGTTGAAATGCCTGGGAGACGGCTGATACAGCCTTGGGAGCCGAAAAGCGGAAGCCGTTTTTAGATGCTTAGGAGTGAGGTATATTTTCAGAAACCAATGCTATATACTCTTGCTGAATACATATCTGTGCTATATACTTCATATATATAGCGAATTTGGTATAAGGAGATTGGGCTATGGATGTAGGAACCGTTTTTGTTAATAATAGAACCCAAGCGGTGAGATTGCCGGTTGACAGCAGGTTTCCTGACGGTGTGAAAAAAGTTGTTGTGCGTATCGTCGGTAAAGATCGTGTGCTTTCCCCGGTAGAAAATACATGGGACAGCTTTTTTCTTTCTGAGGATGGCGTGACCGATGATTTTATGCGGGAACGCGCTTCACAAGAACAATCAGAAAGGGAGTCTTTTTAATGCTGAAATATATGCTGGACACCAACATAGTTATTTATGTTATTAAACGCCGCCCAATCGAAGCCTTAGAGATCTTCAATGCTCATGCAGGGCAAATGTGTATCAGCTCAATCACATTGGCCGAACTCTTACACGGGGTTGAAAAAAGCTCTATGGTGTCCCATAACCTACGCAAAGTTGAGGACTTTGTATCCCGTTTGGAGGTTTTGCCTTATGACGACAATGCCGCTGCCCACTATGGAAATATCAGAGCGGATTTAGAAAAAAAAGGCACCCCCGTAGGGGTCAATGACCTACACATTGCTGGTCATGCCCGAAGTGAATCTTTGATCCTGGTCACCAACAACATGCGTGAGTTTGTGAGAGTTGAGGGCTTGCGTTTGGAAAATTGGATTAAAAAAGAATAGGGATAAGGGATTACAAAGCGATCAATCTGAGGTGTTGCGGTGCGGACTACCTACAAGACAAGTTCCGTTTTTTTAAATGGATGAGGACTCCAGACTATCCCTGTTCAAACGCTCTTCTGTATCGCTTTAAGGCCAGGCTAACAGTCAATATAGTGCAGCAAATCTTAATTCCATGAAAATTAACCATAGTTTTGATTATGAAATCTGCCAGAGCTCAAACTAATTTGCAACTATCATTGATTCCTTTATGTTCAAGCAAAATCCCAATATCATTGATAGTTATTTCCACTGGTGATTGAAAAATCTATGTATGTCTGGTACCGGGTACTGAATCCTGAAACATCTTTGACTCTGTTTGAAAAATGAGAATACGTCATAGATTTTCAAGCAGAACAATGCAGATATGTCATGCACGGCATGTCACATGCTGCCGGTCAGGGTCTTGATTTTGTTACATGCGGTCATCTCCTCCAGCCAGTTTCGGGGAACCGCTTCCAGTCCGTGATGGATGCCAAGGATAAAACCGCACAAAATTCCCCTGGCTGAAGAATCACCGCCGGCCATGATATTTTCGATCAATGCGGTTTTCAGGTCTTCCGGATACCGGGCGATCAGGTGAATGGTGCCGGGCAGGGCCTCTGTTATGTCACAGGCCTGACCGAAACCGGAGATGGCCTGTGGGGTCTCTTTTTCAGCACTGGCAAGGCCTTTGTCCACCAGGTCTGCGATGGGAGATTCGGACGGCAGCTGTTCTGCTGCGGATCGGATGGCGGCGGCCGGGCCTGATCCGTTGGCGGTTTCCAGGGCAGCCAGGGCAAAGAAGCGGGCGGTTTCCAGGACAAAGGGATGGTTGTGGGTCATGGCGGTCTGCTGCCGGGCACAATCGATGAACGCGTCGGCATCGTGGGCGTAGAACAGGGCCAGGGGCACCATGCGGGCAGCCCCTCCGAGATCGGTGGAGTCTGATCCGGCTTTTGACGGTGATCTGCCTGCCTGGAAACCTGCCAGGGTTTTTTTGGTGGCCCCGTCCAGGTATCCGTCATAATTGTCAAACAGGGCCTGCCATTGGGCGGCAAAATCCGCCAGGTCAAAGCCGTTGCAGTGACCCAAAGATTCCAGCAACACCAGCATCTGGTCACCGTAATGGGTAAAGTCCCCTTTTTGTCTGTTTTTGTGAAACATGGCGATTTCAGGGGCTGTCAGAGTGTCCAGGCGGCCGTACCGCTCCTTTATCCGGGATACATCATACACCCAGTGAACGCTCAGGGCCAGGGCATCTGCGGCAAACGCGGCCATGACACCGGGCAGCATTTTTTGATGAATGGCGGTCTTGTTCATTTTGTTCCTCCTTTGGATTGCGGTATGGGAATGTGGGAACACTAAAGCAATTTTGACCCATCCTGCAGCGGTTTTCAAGAAAAAACTGTGCCGGTCCCTTATGCAGCCGGGGGTACAATACGGCATTACCTCATGCTACAGCCGCTGGATGATATACAGAAACATGGGCAGACGGCTGACAGTCTTCAGCCGGTAGAAATCATAGAGCACTTCTCTGGAGGGTTTGGCAAATGCCAGGGGGGACAGGTACACACTTCCCTTGGGCAGGGAATGGGTGATGCGGTGCCGGACCAGGTCCAGGAGTGCCCGGGTGTGGTCCGGGGGCAGCTGGTCATCCATGACAAAATTGCCGGTCATTTCAATGCGGGCAAAGGCCTGGTTGATGGACTGCATCTTATCGAATGCCAGGCCCACCTTGCGGGCGGTGACGGGTTTTCCCAAGTGCTCCAGGGTGGCCGAATCAAAGGATTCCAGGCCGATGTTGATGAAAGTGTCAAAGGGCAGGGCATTTAAGGAGTCAAACAGGTGCGGGTCAGCATCGAGCAGGGAATCCACGCTGCCGAACAGATACAGCCGGGGGTGTTTCATGTAGCTGCGTGCAAACCCGAACCGGTCATAACTTTGCCTGGCAGCTGATACAATCAGGTCTGCCGGCGCGTTCAGGGTATCATGCTCTCCTAAAAAAAGGGCGTTGTAGTTCACCAGGTCTTTGCCGTACAGGTGTGCCAGGTCCCGTATCTGTCTTTGGATATCCTCCGGAGAGCGGGGGGTGAACGGTTTTTTGTTTTTCACCTTGCAGAACCGGCATTTGTACAGGCATCCGTCGGCAATGGTCAACGGGATCACATTGTAGTCCGAATGCCTGGCATCCGGCGGCAGCACCGTGGTTCTGGCGCCGCAGATTTCAAACAGGGTTTGGGCTTTATTCTCCAGATCTGTTTTTGTGATGCGCTTCACCTGCCTGAGCCATTCAGCAATACGGGCGGGCATGTCAGGCCGGCTGTCCGGCAGGGCTGCCAGCAGTTCGGGCCAGTTTTGACAGATTTTTGCGACTTCCGGTTCTTCAAAGGGCCGGCCTCCCAGCAGCGAATTGGTGGGGTAGGTGAAATTGGGCAGGTAATACTCACCAATGGCTTCAAACACCCCGGCATATCCGCCGCTGGAATAGTAGATCCAGTCATTGCCCACGGTGCGCTTGAGCCATTCCGAGGGATGGAGCCAGTGCCGGGTTTTGGATCTGGCATGCCGGATTTCATGGTTCAGGTTGAATTCCAGTATCATCTCCCGGGTCTCCAGGCGGGAAAAAATGCCGTATTTCACCGGATAACTGATCTTGGCATACTCATTATTTTCCCGGACATTCAGGAAGATGGAAAGATCATCGGATAGAAAGGCTGTTTCCGGATGTGTTATCTCAAAAGGATCGTTCAACTGAAGCAAAAGCGACTCTAACCTGTTTTATTGTTTATCCATGGGTGCCGCATTCAAGCCTGGACATCCCGCAAAAACCAAGTATTCATACTATAATTTTCTTCGGTTTCATAGCAATGGTTTTTTTTGATTGATTGCCCCCATGATCCGGATGCTGGTATTGACCCATCCCCATAAAACAGGTAATACAGGGCCTGAATAAAAAACAGACACAAAGGTGGACAACAGTGAAAGTGTTATTTCTGGAACCCTTTTTCGGCGGATCCCACCAGGATTTTGCCACAGGTTTTACAGCCCATTCCCGGCATGATGTTACCCTGAAGACCCTGCCGGCCAGTTCCTGGAAATGGCGTATGCGGGGAGCAGCCCTGGCGTTTTTGCAGAAGATAAAAGATATTGCTTCCTATGACCTGGTGTTTGCCACAGACATGATGAATGTTGCAGATTTTCTGGCACTGGCAGGACCTTCCCGGCCGCCCCTGGTATTGTACTTTCATGAAAACCAGCTGTCTTATCCCCTTTCTCCCAGGGAAAAAAAGACAGCACCGGATGTGGATCTGGGGTTGATCAATATCACCTCTGCCCTGGCTGCTGACCAGGTGTTGTTCAACTCTGCATTTCATTTGCACGCATTTGAAAAAGAGGCCCGGAAACTGATAAAACAGATGCCGGTGCCCCGTCCGTCAGGAATGGTCGACCGGATTTTACAAAAAAGCCGTGTGATGTATCCAGGATGCCGGTTTCCCGCAGAACCGGTTTCTGTTATGCCGGAGCCGTCAGATTCGCCATTGATTATATGGAACCACCGGTGGGAGTATGACAAAAAGCCAGAGGTTTTTTTCCGTGTGCTTGGCAGGCTCAGGGACAAAGGGGTGCCATTTTCTCTGGCTGTCATGGGAGAGCGGTATGATATGTATCCTGCGGTGTTTGACAGGGCGAAACAAACCTTTGCCGACCAGATAAAAGTATTCGGGTATGTCTCGGGTCGGGCTGCGTATCAGGCCTGGCTGGCCCGGGGCAGTGTGGTGGTTTCCACTGCCATCCAGGAGAATTTCGGCATTTCGGTGGTGGAAGCGGTGCGGTTCGGCTGCTTTCCCCTGCTGCCCAGGAGGCTTTCTTATCCGGAGATCATGCCGGAAAAATTTCATCCTGACATTCTGTACCGGTCTGAAACCCAGCTTGTGGAAAAACTGGCATACCATCTTTTACACCCCAGGGCCGGTCAGCCGCTGCAAAAAGCGCTAAAAGATCATGTGCAGCAGTTTTCCTGGGAAATACTGGTGGCGCAGTATGACAGTATACTGGAAAACCTTCAGAAAAAAAGGATCACTCCCTGGGCTGCTGCATGCAAATCGTGACATCCAGTTGACAGGGTATCGTGCCTTCTGCAAAGGCCTTCATCCGCCCCAGATCTCTGGGGCTTTGACAGTTCTGGTGCAGGGGGTGCACGGGCTTGTATAAGATGCCGGATCTAAAGGCAGATATCCTGGAATCGATCATTGTCTGTCTTGATATATCTGTTAATTTGCGGTATAGGTGAGTGTGAATTTTTCATCCCCATTGTTGAGAAAAAAAAGCGGTAACAAAGCTGCCATGAACAGATTTTTTTTTCTGCCCTGTATCTTCACTGTTTTTTTTGTAGGGTTTTCTCTGGCCGGTGCATCAGCCCTCACCCCTGAAGAGGTGCTGGTTGTGGCCAACATGAATGCCGCAAAAAGCAAAGGGCTGGCTGCTTATTATATGGAAAAACGTCAGATTCCACCGGAAAACCTGGTGTTATTGTTCATTACCGATAAGGAGCAGTGTTCCAGGGAGGAATATGAAGAAAAAATTGTTCCCCCCATCCGTCGAGCGCTGGCTGCCAATCCTGATCTCCGTGCCATTGTGACCGTTTTCGGGGTACCATTGAAGATTGTCTCCCCCGGGCATACACAAGAAGAACAAAAGCAGTTGGACCGTATGACCCTTGCAAAAAACCAGTTGAAAGACCAGTTGTCTGCGGCAGAGGCTGAAAACAGTGATCCGGATATCATAAAACAAAAAAAACAGCAGTTATCGAAACTGGAACAAAAGATTTCCCGTCATATCCGCCAACTGGATAAGGGCGCGTCATTGGATTCTGAATTGATGCTGATAAAAAAAGAAGAGTATCCGCTCAATTTTTGGGTGCCCAATCCATATTATCTGGGATTTGCCAACCGCAGCATGTCTGTAGAAAAAGAAGATGTCATAATGGTCAGCCGTCTGGATGCGGCGGATGATACAATTGTAAGGCGCATCATTGATGACAGTATTGAGGCCGAAATCCTGGGCCTAAAAGGGTCTGCATATTTTGATGCCAGGTGGAAAGACCCTGGTGATAAAAAAAAGACCGGCTATGGTCTGTATGACGGTTCCATCCACAGGGCCGCTGAAAAAGTATCCCGGAAAACACCAATGGGCGTGGTGGTAAATGATGAGAATGCATTGTTCCAGAAGGGGGACAGCCTGGATACAGCCCTTTACTGCGGATGGTACAGCCTGGCAAGGTATGTGGATGCCTTTGTCTGGCAAAAGGGATCGGTGGGGTTTCACATTGCCAGTTCAGAATGCGCAACATTGAAAAATGAGAACAGCCAGGTCTGGTGTAAAAAAATGTTGGACAATGGTATTGCAGCCACCATCGGTCCTGTCGGCGAGCCGTATGTTCAGGCGTTTCCGTTGCCTGAGATTTTCTTTGATTTTCTGGTGGAAGGGTATTTAAGTCTGGCAGAATCCTATCTGGTCAGCCTGCCGTATCTGTCCTGGAAAATGGTTCTGGTGGGTGACCCCCTTTACCGGGTGAATATACAATAAATGAAACATCATGGCCCCCATATGGATCTGGAACATTTTTTGAAAAAAACGCCTCTGTTTTCTTCTGTTCCGGATGCACAGATCAGAAAAATCGCAGATTTTTTTCATGTTGCAACGTTCCAGAAGGATACCATCATTTTTGAGCAGGGCGACCCCAGTGATGCCATGTACATCATCTATTCAGGGGCGGTATTCATTTATGCCCGAAAATTGCAAAATCACGATCAGGCCATTATTCAAATCGAGCTTGGGCGGGGAGATTTTTTTGGGGAAATGGCCCTTTTGTCGGAACTTCCCCGGACAGCCGGTGCAAAAGTGACCCTGGATGCGACATTGTTCTGCCTGAAAAAAAAGGATTTTCATACCCTTTTGGTGCAAAACAGGCATATCGGGTTGTTTTTGAGCCGCCTGTATGCCAGACGGCTTTCCTTTGGCGCTGCTGAAGGAGCTGTGAAGACAACCCCGGTTTTTTATACACTCTGTGCAACTGATCCGGACCTGGGATTGTCACATTTTCTGTATTCCATGTCCTATCATATTGCAACGGAATCATACAAAAAAGTGCTGGTGGTGGAGCCCTATCTTTCACTTGAAATCATAATGGAAAAATTTGATCTCTCCCCCATTTCCTGTCCGGACAGATCTCTTTATCAGCTGCTGCCTCCCCAAATATATTCATCCGGTGATATCAAATGGTTTAGTCATGCATCAGGGTTTTGTGTTCTACAGGTCAACAAGGGATTTAATGAGCAGCTGATCCCGGTTCTGTCCTGCCTGATGGAAAATTTAAAAATGCAGTATGATCTGGTTGTCTTCAGTCTGGGGCATTATCTGGGCCGGTTTGCCCGGCAGGCGGTCAGGCTGTGTGATAAAAATCTGTTGATTATCAACAATACACCCTCTGCCCTGCCCGGGGTAAAAGACAAACTGTCCATTCTGGAAGATATTGCAGGCGTAGGCCTTGACCGGGTCCGGGTGGGTGTCAGCCATCTTTGCGGCACCATAGGCATTCCCAGGGAAAGCCTGAAGAAGACACTGAACCTGTCTGAAACCCCGCAAATCTGGGTGGAAAAATCCGATAAAGCCATAAAAGACCAGATTGATACAGAAAAACGGTTCCCTGTGAAAGGTGCCAGGGCCATTGCAAGGGAGCTTGCCGGTGTCAGGATCGGTCTGGCTCTCGGGGCAGGGGCGGCCAGAGGATGGTCCCATATCGGGGTGATCAAAGTGCTGCAACAGGAGGGTATTCACATTGATATGATCGCCGGCACCAGTATGGGGGCACTGGTGGGGGCAATTTTTGCCGCAAAAGGATCGGTGGATCACCTGGTAGAAAGTACCATAGACCGTTTTGAACGACGGTCCCAGGTGCGGCATAAAATATTTGATTACACCCTGCCCCTGTATGGTTTTTTACGGGGCAAAAAAGCCATGAATCTGGTGGCACATGCCATTGATCATGCGGATTTTATGGATCTGTTGATCCCTACTTATGTTGTGGGGGTTGATATCCTAAAGGGAGAAGAGGTGCTTTTTGAAACCGGTGATGTGGCAATGGCTGTCCGGGCCAGTCTTTCTGTGCCTGCGCTATTTGCACCCATCCGGTATGATGGCCGGTGGATGGTGGATGGCGGGCTTCTCAATCCGGTGCCGGTCAATATACTGGAACAAAAAGGGGCGGATAAAATTATTGCCGTGTGTGTGGAAAGTCCCCATGTAAATGCGGCACAGACCCTGCGTTCTCCCAGTATTATGCAGGTGATTGCACGGACCATTTCCATTGTCCATGGCCGTGCCACCAGCGGCTTTGTTAAAAAATCAGATGTGGTGGTGTACCCGGATGTTCAGGGTTTTGCCTGGGATGATTTTCATAAAGGAAAGGTATTGATGCAAAGAGGAGAGGCCGCCTGTAGAAGCAGGATACAGGAGATCCGGGCATTGGTTCAGGGCCCTTCCATGCAAACAATGAACCGGTTGGGCAGGTGAGCGCTTTTGGACACTGGCCCGGAATTTTTTTTCAAAAATATGCAAATGGATCTGATTACAGATTGTTTAAAAAGGAAAGATCTTTTGTCTGGGTGTGCTTTGTTCCTATGGAAAGCACCTCCACCCGTTTGTCAGGCAGCTGTCGATAGTAAATCCGTCCTTTGTATGCAAAGATAACTTCAAATACGGTCTCACGGTTTTTTTTACCGAAAACTTTTCGCTTGACCGGCACCAGGCCCGGGTCCTGATTGAGCTGGTGGATCACTTCTTCGGCTTTCAATTGCAGTTCAGCAGTCAGTCCGGCAAACCCATCCACCGCTTTTGCGTGAATCGCACTGTTTTTGTACAAGGTGGTGAACCGTTTTTGAAAAAGTTCCGCCTCTTTTGTTTTTTCCCTGCGGGTCTTCAGTCTGCCTGTTTCAAACTGCTGGATTTTTTCGCTTAATTCTTCAATGACCTGCCGCTGCTCCTGTTGCCGCTCCAGGTTTGCCTGGAGCTTTTCTTCCAGGTTGATGATTTCCTGGATCATCTCATCTTCATTGACGGAAGCCCGTTTTTGTTCCCCTTCAAAGTGGTGTTTCACCTGATCAAGTTCAGATGACAATACCTGCTGTTCATGATGAAGAGACACCATTTTTTCTTTGTAATCTTTTTCCAGCTGCTGGAGATGTCTGATTTCCTGCTGCTGGCTTTGGGTATCCTGGACTGACTGTTTTGCACCAATGCGATAATAATAAAAGAAGATACCGAGCGAGGCCAGGATGTAAACGCTGAGTATCATGCCGGAGAGAAAACGGGCGTGTTCAATTGACAAATCAGACTCCAGCACCAGGCCCTGGCTCAGAAGCTGGTAGTTTCGGGCGGCAGTTTCAATGGGGGCTATCTGTACGTCCTGGTCATCCATGTCAAAGCCTCCGGGATATAATATGGTTCCCTCCCGGGTCGTAACCGTGACTTTCATTCGTATGCCCCATCTGGGAAAATTTTTGTCCATCAAATAGGTGTTGATGTTGCGGTTCACAGCCTGTTCGATTTTGCGGGTGCCGTTTAAAAGGGGTTCACTGTCACCGATATAGATTTCTTGAAGTTGTCTTTTAAAGGTGGTTTGCAGGTGCTTTTCCAGTACCTGGATTGTGAGAATATAAAGGATCGGGGGCAGCAGAATGCACAGGATCAGAATTTTAAATGGAAAATATTTTATCATTTGTCAGAATCGGTAAGACACATCAAAAAATAATTGGTCGTTGTCATCAAATCTTCCAAGCCAGGTATCATCATCACCATAAAACATATTGGCACCTATGACCAGTTCAAGATTTTTAATATAGGTATGTCTGATGCGGGGGGAAAGGTACCAGGAATTGTCGCTGAGGGTTACGGAATATATCATGGATGCCTCTATCCAGTCAAAGAAGATGTTCCGGCTGATCTCTCCAAAAACAGAGTAGTTGTTTTTTTCAAAATAGAGGGTATCAGAGGTATATCCGGATATATATCTGTGGGCGAACTGCATGTTGATATAGATATCTGAAAAAGTGGTATAATCCGCACCCAGCACATAGGTGAATGTGGCATTTTGTGATGAGTTCAAAGAGGATGTGAGAAAAGATTCATTTTCATACCACGCAGCCTCTCCCCGGAGTCCGATATCGGACAAGGTGGTTTCAAATTCAAATCCCAGGACATTGGTTCGCTTGAATTCCACCTCTATGGCTTCATCGGTGAACACAGCCGTGGCCAGGGCGGAATTGAGATTGTCCTGTGTCATACTGCCGTCAACGGTGAGGTTTTTTACAGGGAAACTTTTAAAATAGGGCAGGTCTTCGGTGGTATGGTGCCAGGATACACCAACATCCCAGTTTTTCAGGGTGGTGGTAAGCCGCAGGCCGAATTCGGCCTCTGTATCCGGGTCCTGTTCATGGACAACCATGCCGTCAACATAATTTTTGAGTGTTTGGGGAACAGGTGAGGAGATAATCTCTTTTTTGAGATGGGGAAAAACAGCCCAGTCCGTTCCAAAATAGTCCAGTTCGGATTTTTCAAAAAACGGGATAAAGACACCCTCAAGGGTAAATCTGTCAAACAGCAGTTTCGCATTTGCCATCCACACCGGTTGTTTTGTTTCGTCATAATCCGGGAGAATGAATTCTCTGAAGTCTGACGGGTTGATGGTATCCACAGGACTCATCTGGTCAGCTTTTCCCCAGCGGATGATCTGTTTGCCAATGGAAAAATCAATAAAATTATTGGTATGGAGAAACACTGCTTCATGAAGATCCAGGGTGTAATCATCTGTTTGATTATTGCTTCCAAAGTAGAGGTAATCGGACAATACGGAAACCCTGGCAGCATTTTTATATTTGGATTCAATGAGGATACGGTTTTTTAGATGGGTGTTGTTTTCAATGCGGTCATCTTTTTTTGTATCCATGGAGGATCTGATCTGTACGATGCCGGACAGGCGCAGGTCGGACCTTTTTTCCCTGGGGCCGGTATTTTCAAAAATATCTTTGACAACAGGGTCTTCAAAAAGATACACCGATTCTTGAGAATCAAAAGAAGTCTTATCAACACCCGGGGTTTTCGGTTTGGCAGGGGGAAAAACAGTGATGCTGAGTTTCTGGTTTTCCTTGGTTTCGGCTGGGGTGATTGCATACTGGTATGGAATATCTGCCATGATATCCAAAACAACCCGCACCGTATCTTTCTGATTCTGTTCAGCCCTGACGGATGTGATCATATTTCCTTGGATTTGTTTGTTGATGCGCACCTCGGGGATAAATGCATCGTTGATATCTATAACTATCCGTTCTGGTGAATGGAGAATAAAGGCATTTGTTTCAGAACGTTTTGTCAAAAACACGACAACCGTTTCCGCTTTTGCTTTTTTATCAAAATCAATGGATAATACTTTATTTGCCGGCATACAATAGCCTTTTTCTGAGAGCAAACCCATTGAAATGGTAGATAAAAGAATCACCAGGCAGGTGGTGACCGTATTTTTTGCTGACATTGCCGGCTCCTTTGAAACAGTTTATTTCAAGAGAAGCAAAAAACATACCGAATCAGTAGTTTTCCAGGCGGTTTCTGGAGATATCTTCCGTATCAATGTCGGTATTGTATAAAACATCATCTGTTTTTATATATGTCTGGTGGTCCCTTTCATGGTCCTCCATGCTGATGATAAGCTCGGTCCAGATATTTTGCATTTTTTCAAGTTTCAGCACCCTGTAGGTTTTGATGTGGTTTCCTTTGTGGTCAAAATATTTTACAAAAACCGGGACCAGTGACGATTTGTCAACCAGGCTTTTTGTCAGGCCGTACTGGGACTGAACCTCCTCTTTGGGCCGGGTTTCCAGAACATGGCAGACAATTCCTTCAATGGTTTCGGTTCCGGTGATTTCATATGTATAATCGTCAACCGGGTGACGTTCCATGTCTTCGTATGTAAAATCACTGTTCACAAACCTGTGGGATTTCTGGGAAGTGACGATCCGCCGGGTCCTTCTCAGGGCCGGAAGAAAAAGAAACTGTTCTGTTTCCCATCCTGGTTTTTCTATGGTCAAAAACCCGGTGCCGGCAATATCAGCGGGATAGGTAAACCTGATAATCTGACGTTCACGTTCGTTTTCCCGGATTCGTTTGTTGGTAAACTGCCGGACACGTTTGTTTCCATTTTTGTCCACAAGAACCATCTGGGCTTCCAGAACAGAATTATCTCCTCTGTCCCGGTGAAAAATATTGCTGGCCAGCTGTTCTCCCGTGATGTCGCCTGAACCGGCATATACAGGCAGGTATGTTATCCCGAACATGCAGGCCCAGAAAATCAAAACAAAGTGTTTCAAGGTATCCCCCTTTTTTTGTGGTTTTAAAAATAGTTGTAATCAGTTTCTTGCGTTGTCAGATGTTTGACGCAGTTCACAGGGGCTTGTTATTAATATGCGGAATACAGTTATTTGTCAATTTGAAATCCATATCCCTGCAGGGCAGCCTTATGTAAAAAAAAATATTGCCGGGCGTATTTGTTTTACTTGACACCGGATGGGTGGGTGGTAATATTATGATCAAATGATCAAAACTGGAGACAATCATGCCACGACCCAAAAGACCCAGGCGTATTGGTGTACCACCGCAGGTTACTGAATTTTATCCCCGGGGAACAGACCGGAACACAGAGGTGATTTTGTCATTGGAGGAGTTTGAGGCAGTCAGGCTGATTGATTATGACGGTCTGGATCAGGGACAGGCAGCGGAAACCATGCATGTTTCCCGGCAGACGGTGGGCAGGGTTTTACGGGCCGGGCGGTTTAAGCTGTCCAAAGCGGTGGTGGAGGGATGCCGCCTGAGACTTTCGGGCGGGTGTTACCAGATTGATGAAAACAGGCCAGGCCGGGGCCGGCAGCGCCGCCGAAGGGGCGGAGGCTGCGGCGGGCCCGGACCGGGCAGACCATAATACCAAAAAAAGGAGGTATCATGCCAGGATTCAATAGAAGAGGACCAGAGAATCAGGGACCCATGACAGGTGGTGGACGAGGCTTTTGTACAGGCGCTGTAGACCCCTTTCGGCCGGTTGGTGCCGGATATGCCGCAGGATATGGCAGGGGCCGGGGCAGAGGCAGAGGCCAGAGTTTCTTTGGCGGCAGGGGATTTGGCCGCATGGGACAGGGGCAGGCAGTTTATGAAACCCAGGATGACCTGCAGATGCGGGCTAAATGGCTGGAAACGGAACTGGCCGCGGTTAAACAGCAGTTGAAGGAATAATTGTGCCAAAAGACCCGGGTGGGTTATTGTCTTCCATCCGGGTCAGCATTTTACTTGTCTGTGCAGCTGTGGTATAGGATCTTTCTGTGATATGAAATCAGATTGATGAAATACAAAAAAATATTTCCGGGCAGGGAACACAGACATGACATTCAATATTGCGATCAATGGATACGGCCGCATTGGCCGGTGTGTGGCCAGGGCGTTGTACGAATCAGAGCGGTTTTACAGGATGTTGAATCTTGTTGCCATCAATGAAATCGCCTGTTCCGACACCATTTTTCATTTGACCCGGCATGATTCCACCCATGGCCGGTTTCCGGGAAAAGTTGACAAAAAAGGTGCGGGAATGATCATCGGCGCTGATTTTATTCACCTGTTCCAGGAAAAGAATATTGTCAACCTTCCCTGGAAGGATCTCTCAGTGGATGCGGTTCTGGACTGCACCGGCGTGTACCAGGACAGGGAATCTGCTGAACTTCATCTGCTTTCCGGTGCAAGAAAGGTGATTTACTCCCATCCTGCCAAAGATGAGATGGATGCCACCATTGTATACGGGATTAATCACATGGATCTGAAAAAAGACCACACGGTTATTTCCAATGCTTCCTGCACCACCAACTGTCTGATTCCCATCCTGCACATCCTGGATACCCGTCTGGGAATCGAAAGTGGTGTTACCACCACCATCCACTCGGCCATGCATGACCAGCCCGTTATTGATGCCTATAACAAGGATCTGCGAAAGACCAGGTCCGCCCTGCACTCCATAATTCCGGTGTCCACTTCTCTGGCCAAAGGCATTGCCAGGATCCTGCCCCACATGGCCGGCAGGTTTGAAACCCTGGCGATCCGGGTGCCTACCATCAATGTCTCCATCATGGATATCACGGTGCTGGTGAAAACCGATACCAATGCCGGGACAGTCAATGATTTGCTCATCAAGGCTTCTGAAAATAATTTATCAGGGATACTGGGGGTGAGTGACGAGCAGCTGGTTTCCTGTGATTTCAACCATGACCCCAGGTCCGCCGTCATTGATCTGCCCCAGACCCGGGTGTCCGGCAGACGTCTGGTCAAGATCCAGGCCTGGTTCGATAATGAATGGGGGTATGCCAACCGTATGCTGGATACCACCATTGCTGCACTTACCGCATGAGACCGGCAGGTGATGCACTGCTTGGGTTTTGGGGCAGGGCATTATTGCGGATGCATTGCCAGTAATTTTCTGGTGATGGCTTTGACTTCTTCGGGAATATTATCCGGATTATCAAAGGGCCGGGTGCCTTCCCGGTCAGCCAGGATAATTTCATCCATCTCCGGCAGAAATCCAAGGATATTGTAATCAGACATGGTTTCCTGGATCAATGCCTTGTCTGCTTCAGAGGTTACCCGGTTTCCCAGAATGAGAATATTCTTAATGCCGATGTCCCGGCCAAGTTTGCGGATTCTATCGGCTGCCACCCGGCTGCGTTTGCCTGGATTCACCACCACCACCAGGGCATCCACAGACCCGGAAGTGGCCCGTCCAAGATGCTCCACCCCTGCCTCCATGTCCATGACCACCACTTCGTTGCGGGCCAGGACCAGATGGTTCATCAGGGCCTTTAAAATCGTACTTTCAGGGCAGATACAGCCCGAACCCCCCTGCTGCACGGTTCCCATCACCAGCAGCTTTACCCTGTCTTTTTCCAGGGAAAACCGGTCCGGAATATCATCCACTTTTGGGTTGAGGGTGAAAAACCCCCCCATGGTACCGGGGGTGGCTCCGGTACGTTCGGCAATGAGATCCGATAGTTGCGCCACAGGGGTTATGGGTCTGGTTTCATCAATGCCCAGAGCCGCGGCCAGGTTGGCAACCGGATCAGCATCTATGGCAATTACGCTGGTTTTTTTATCAAGGGCTGCCAATGTCCTGGCGATGAGTGCCGTGACGGTGGTTTTTCCCACCCCGCCTTTACCGCCGAATGCCAGTTTTAAACTCATAAAATTTTCTCCAAATCAAGGTTCAGCCCAGAGGCTTGAGGATCTGTCCTGCTTCATCCATAATAAATACCTGGTGGCCGGCTTTTCTTGCTGTATCAATGATGTCTTCTTCAATAACCGCATGGATGTCATATTTTTCCGTGAACAAATCCTTGGGCAGCAGTTGAAAACAGGATTTTGCATCCTGCTTGGTCTTGAATACCGGCAGAAATTTTTCTTTGGTTTTTTCATCACTGAATCCCAATATTTTCTCGGATGCAGTTTCGGGATTTTGAACAATCACGTAATACCAGTTGTCAGAAATACTTATATCATCCATATGGTCAGTCCGTTTTTTTCAGGGTTTATTAATCTCAATATAAGCGCAAATTGCACAAAATAAAGGCAAGAACAACAAAGAAAAATTTTGTTTGCCAGGTTGAAATTACAAAGCCCCTGTACGGTTCTGTAACAGGGGCTTTGTATAAAAAACAAAATGATGAAAAACTATATTTCAAGCCATGAATCAGAGTAAAGGGTTTCACCCATGATGACTTTATAGGTTTTGGCGTAATCTTGCATTTCCTTGTCAAGACTTGCAATGTCGGGTTGATTGCCGTCCATCATGCCCCAGATCAGATCCACGATATCCTGGCGTTTGCCTTTGGCAATGGCGGTCAATTGCTTGTCAAGGGGATCTGAAATGACCGATTTCATACCGTTTTTCCACAGCATGACCATGTAAGTCTGGTTCAGAATCGGCCGTAAATGTTCGGGCGGGCCATTGGAAATGTTGGACAATCCGCAGGTGGATTTGGCACCCGGCGCGATTTCCTCTAACATCATCTGGAAATTGAGCAGGCTCATGAGCTGCTGCTGCTGGATGTTCACCGGTGTTACAATGCCGTCCACCCAGATTTTTTCATTGGGGATCCCGGCTTCATTGGCAAAATAGATCAGTTCCACTGCCAGGGCGGCCCGCTCATTTTCATCCCTGGGAAGACCATCTGGTCCCCACATCAGGGCAACAAAGTCCGCATCATACTGGGCAGCCATGGGCACCATTTTTTCATACCGTTCCGGTCTGGCCATGATGGAGTTGATAATATGGGGGGCATCGGCGGGTTTACACACTTTGAGACCGGCCTCAATGGCATCGATATTGGATGAGTCCAGCAGCAGCGGCATGCCCGGGACAGCTTCCTGGACCACATTGACCACCCAGGGCATCAGCTCTGTGCCGAATTTTTTGGCAGGTCCTAGATTAATATCAATGTAGTCCATACCCAGCTCCTTCTGGCGCAGGACCTCTTCTTGAATGGGTACAGGGTTGCGCTTGGCCGGATCGGATTCCTTGAACTCTTTTCCGATCACCCGGGAAATGACGTTCAGGCTTTCACCAAATAGAATCATGTTTTCCATGTTCTTATCCTTTTATTATTGTAAGATTGACATCTCAAGGTTGACAAGGGATAAGCCGGGACAGAAAAACCTCTGTCCCGGCGGTTGCGTATTATTTTTTTGATTTCAGGAAGGCAGGCAGATGGGCTGCTTCCCTGGGACCCACGGTGATGGTCCAGCCGGGCAGCTCTTCTTCAACATCCCCGGCAATGGCAGCAGCGTAACCCGGGATGATCAGTTCCGTATGTTTGACTTTGTCCATGATACCGCATTTTTTCACGAACACACCTACATCATCGCCGCCGAATTTACCGGCAGCCCAGGCGGTGAGTACTGACAGGCCTTCGGAATCCTTGATGAGCAGCCATGCCGGCACTTTGCTTGCCTCGATTTCACCGGACACGATAAAATAGGTCAAGGCAAAGTTGGTGGTGACCAGCACCGGTGAATTCTCATCCGGGTTGTTGATCTCAAAAATGCCTTCCGTAACCGTCATGGGCCGCTGGGGATCGGTGAAGATATTGAGCCGCTCCAGCAACAGCGGGAACAAAGATTCTGTGGTAAAATCCGATAACACCACGATGCCGCCGTATTTGGCGACAAACATGGCTGCAATAAGCGTTTCCATATCCAGGTTGGAGGCCATTTCACAGGGAAAGGTGATGGTGGGGAACCCCAGGGCCTTGTTGCCGGCTTTGAGCGCAGCCCGTCGGATGGCCACCTGGTCTTCCAGGGCCTGTTTGATTTCCCTTGAACCCGGATCAATGACCAGGTCCTTGAGGCCCATGCCCGTCAGTTTTTCTGTCAGCGGAATCAACGCTTCCACAGAATCTGCTTTCACAGCCAGGGGCAGGTCGGCTTCTTTGGCCAGGGCACCGAATTCATCTGCATTGGCTTCAGTGGCCGCGTAAAGCAACGGTCGTTTGAATCCGGCCGCTTCTATACCCGCTTTCATCACTGCCGCATCTTCTGTCATGAGCACCAGATTGAATTCTGATTCAGTGGCGATTTTTTTTGCCACAGCAGCAAATGCATCAGCACCTTTGCCGGCATCCTTTACCACCAGCAGTTCCGGCCGCAGGTTCAGGCCCACTCTTTCATACTGGAATGCATTATAGGTTTTCAAGGTAGTGTCAAGGGCTGCAAGATCTGTATCAGATGCCACGGTGGCTGCCAGGACAGTGGGGTTGAAAAAGGTTTTTTCATGCCTGTAAAGCACGGTTTCACCGCCGGTGGCGGTTTTACGAATCCCTTTTCCCAAGGTTACGGGACGGATGGGCGGGGCAGAGGCTTCCGCCAGCTGTTCTTTTGCCTCATCAGACACATAGGGGCAGCTGTCCAGCTCAGCTTTTCCCGAAGCCAGATTCATTGCAAATGCAAGACAGGTGGGAACCCCGCACTCCTTGCAATTGGTCTTGGGAAGGAGTTTGAATATCTGTATACCGGTTAATGCCATGTTAGTCTCCTTAAAAGTTTATACAACCATATGGTCAAGGCGGGGCAGATTGATATCTGGTGGAATACTGCCCCGCCTTTGTATTAGTCTATCCCACTATGGGGTCCATATTCAGGGCCGGGTGGCCTTTTTCCTGGAGAAAGGAAAGAATCTCCTCTTCTGTTGTGCCAACAGTTTCATCGGCGATCATGTCAAACAGATTGGGAACACCCATTTCTTCACCCCGGGCAACAATCCGGTCTTTGAGCTCTTCTTTGAGCATCTTGGGCATCCAGACCATCCGCAGCAGACCGCCGTCGCCAACGATAAATTTACCCTGGGTGATGTTGTGTTTTGAATGGCCCACAAATCCGGGAGATGAAGCCCCGCCGCCCATGACGCCGGCCAGAGTGGTGAACTTCATACCACATGGTGTTTCGCCAGTGTAGTCGCGGCCAACGGTCATCACCCCGTTGCAGGAGGGCAGCAGGGCTGCAATACATTCGCAGCATCCGCAGGTGGTCATGGGATCATGCACCATGGAGTAAAAGTTGTAATGGGTGACAGCACCCCTGGATGCCTTGTATACGAAATCATTCACCCCTTTCCACTGTCCCAGCTTGGGATCCAGGCATTCACCTTTTTCTATGGGCTGGTTGGGGCCGGTGGGATTGATTTCATAGGAGGCCTTGCAGTCCATCCAGTTGTAGGCACCGCACAGACCGGTTCTTTCCGGGGATACCGAACATACATGGCTGGGGGCAAAGGACTGGCACAGGGTACAGGAGTAGTATGTCTCAACATCTTCATCCCGCATGTTGTCAACCCGGGCATCCCGCGCCAGGTAATTTTCTCTGGCGGTGGCCGTCATCTTGTCCACATCTTCTTTTTTGGTGTACAGGGTGACCTGAACCTTGTCCACGATCTTGTTGAAGTCCTGGTGGAACTTGGCATGGAGCACCACACCGATATCCTTGAGGGTGAATCCCTTTTCAATGGCTGCCTTGGAGATTCGCACCCAGGAGATATCCCGCTGTCCAATGTGCATGATGCCCTGGATATAGTTGATCAGATGGTGGATCTGCCGTTCCATGATGGGTTCGAAATCATCCTGGAACTCCCTTCCTGCAATCTGGACAAAAATTCCCAGGGGAAAGGTGCCGCCTTCCTTGATATCGGAAATATCCGGGCCGATGATTTCCACTTTGCCATCTTCAATGGCATTCATGTCCGCCATTTTTACAAGCTCGGTGCACTGGGTTTTTCCGCCGCCACACTGGGCATACAGATCCGCTCCCCTGACACGCTCTCCTTCATAGGCCGGGCCGAATGCGCAGGGAATATCGATTTCAGAGACCTGGACCTTGAGTCCTCTGACTTCCACCGATTTCTGGACCATATCTTCATGGGCCACCGGTGCCACCACATGCTCATAGGTACAGATACCAGTGGGCAGAATTTCAGGAATTTCCGTGTCTGCAATGGTGGGAAAACCCCAGTTGACACAACCGGCAGCCGCAACCCCCCATTCGGTTCCCACATCCCCCAGGGCGTTTACAAACGCAAATACCCGGTCTTTGTTGTATTTAAGGATGGTTTTAAAATCACCGGGTTTTACACCGCCGAATGCCATGGCTGCTCTGTTGGCAAACCCCAGGGCAAAGACTGCTGAGGAAATATCCGGGCCAAACGGCACGATACGGGTGTTCCACCCGATCTGCATACCGGCATCCAGGCATTGCTGGATCAGGGTTTTGCCATTGTGGTTGGCGGCACAGAAAATATACAGAGAACGTTTCTGATAGTCTTCCACAATCATCTTGGCGATCTCTTTATTGGGTGCGGCTCCCACCATTGCGGCAAATCCAGGTGCGGACCCGTCCACAAACTCCACCCCGCGTTTTCGTAAGATGGTATCATCGGCTGCCCCTACCCAGAGTTTGCCGTTTTCAATGTCCGGGTCTTCCTGGGCAATATAGAAATCAGGGTCATTTAGATAGCGCAGGGCTTCTTTGACTTCATAGGAAATGATACCTGCCATACCTGCATCCAGAAGTGGCCCCAAGTACGGGAGCCAGTTTTTCAGTTTGATATGGGGGGGTAACAGGCCCCTGGCAAATTCCATGGGCTTTTTCAAATCTTCCAGGGTTTCACATTTCAACCCGGTCAGAGAATAGATGACCGGCAGGTAATACGCAGTGTTGGGAAATCCAATTTTTGTACTGGCATCGTAGGTCTGAAGTGCTTTTTCAAGTTCACCTTCCACCTGTGCAACCACTTTGTAGCCACCCTGAATGGCAGCAAATGCGATTAATTTAGACATATTTTTTCTTTCCTCCTTCGTTGAGGATTTATTGTAATTATCTGTTCACTGTTGTTGTATCACACATCCTGATTTCTTCGGCGTATCAGGCTTCCAGTTGCTGACGGTCGGCCATATCCATCAATACGCGCTCTCTGGCTTTGTCAATGCCCAGTGCTTTTCTTTTCTTGTCGATGTGGGCGATCATAAGATGGGCATGTTTGATGGGATCAGGTTCCACATCCCATTTGCCGCCGTAAATGCCTTCCAGTTCCTTGGAAATATAATCATGGAACACCGGGGCACCGGAAGTGGGCAGGGTACCGCCGAAGACTGTGTACACACCTGAGCTGACAAAATAATGGCCAATGGATATGGCTTTTTCACTCATCCATTCAGGGGCGGAGCCGGCTGCCGGAATATCGGCAAGATCGGTTCCCAGGCCGCCTGCCTTGATGACTTCCGTGGCTGCCAGAAGGATTCTGGAGTTGTCCACACAGGATCCCAGGTGGAGGACCGGAGGAATGCCCACTGTTTCACAGATTTCCGCCAGGCCGGGACCGCAGTATACCTGGGCCGCCTCAGGCGTGAGCAGGCCGTGGATGGCGGCGGTAATGCCGTCGCAGCCCGTGGTGAGCACCAGGACATCGTTCTTGATCAGTTCCTTGATCACCTTGATATGCATTTCATTGTGGCGGGACCGGGCATTGTTGCAGCCCACCACCCCGGCAAGCCCCCGGATGCGGCCGTTGATGATGTTGTCGTTCAGGGTGTAGTAGGTGCCCCTGAAGGTGCCGCCCAGATGGTACTGGATCGATTCCACCCCGAAACCGGCGATCTGGGTGGCCTTGTAATGGGGAATCATGACATCGGATCCCCGGTTTTTGAAGTTGTCTATGGCCATTTTCACGATGCGTTTGGCATCTTCCAGGGCATAGTGTTCATTGAACTCGATGTGGATGACATTGTCCTGTTCCATTCTGGCGATGGGATGGGTGGTGATGAGCTTGGTGTGGAAACATTTGGCCACATTGGCCAGGTTCTGCATCACGCACTGGATGTCCACCACCATGGCATCACAGGCACCGGTGATGATGGCCAGCTCCTGCTGAAGAAAATTGCCTGCTGTGGGAATGCCGTGTCTCTGGAGCATTTCATTGGCGGTACAGCAAATGCCCCCCAGCTGGATGCCGGCTGCGCCCTTTTCCTTGGCATAATTGACCATTTCTTCGGACTGTGCCACCGCCACAATAACTTCTGAAAGTACCGGTTCATGGCCGTGGACAATGATATTTACATGGTCTGCTTTCATGATGCCAAGGTTGGCTTCAGACTGCAGCGGGGTGGGGGTGCCGAAGAGCACATCCTGCAGATCGGTGGCCAGCATGGAACCGCCCCATCCGTCAGCCAGAGATGCCCGGGTGCATTGTTTGATAAGGTTTTTGTAATCCTGGTCCACGCCCATGTGGGTTCTGTGCATGATCTCCACGATTTCTCTGTCAATGTTTCTGGGAAGTACGCCCTGTTTTTTCCATTTTTCATAATTGGATTTGGGTGCCCGTTTGAGATACAGCAACTCCCCTTCTGGTTTACCCCATTCATTAAGGGCCACTTCAGCCACTTCCAGGGCAATTTCATCAATGTCTCTGTCCTTGGTTTCCCCGTCTTCTTCCACGGTGATGGCAACATTCAGGTGGGGGGCAATGGCCAAAAGTTTCTGGGTGTCCTTGATCTGGTAGGCTTCAGTCTCTTTTTTGGCCGCAGACATGAACACTTCCGCCACGCAACGACCGTGGTCGGAGTGGGCCGCAGCGCCGGCAGCAACCATTCTGGCAAAGTTTCTGGCTGCAATGGTGTTGGGTGTGGCACCGCACAGACCTTTTCTGGTATCTTCGCCTTCAATCCCGCCCTTGGGAAGGGGCAGCCGGCAGGGGCCCATGGCGCAGTTTTTACAGCAGATACCCTGGATGCCGATGTTACAGGGTTTCATGGTCACTGCCCGGTCAAAAATGGTTTCAACCCCGAGCTTGTGGGATCTGACAATCATTTCCTGGGTGGATATTTCATATGATGCTTCAATGGGATCAGCCAGTTTGGGTTCTTTGGCTGTTTTTTCTTTTTTTACTTCTGCCATCAGAGGTTCCTCCTCTTATTATTTTTGGTGTAATCTGCTGCCCGGCAGTATTGATCCGAGAGCAGTTGGTTGCGGTTAAACCGCACGTTTGTGAATACGGTTAAGGTTTTCAATGATTTTTTCAAGCTGGTTTTTCTGGATTTTGGCTGCGGTCATGGGGACTGCTTTTTTGGGTGCTGCTTCTGTTTTGTGTTTGGCCATTTCAGCCGCTCTTTTGTCCCGCAGGGCCTGTTCTTCAGCTTCCAGTTTGGCTGCAGCATCCTTTTGCGCTTTTTTCTCGGCTTTCATTTTTGCAGCAGCAGCTGCCTGTTCATCCGCCTTGGCTTTTGCGTCGGCCCGGGCTTTTGCCTCAGCATCTGCCACAGCTTTTGCCTGTGCATCCGCTTTTGCTTTTGCTTCGGCATCTGCCTTGGCTTTTGCTTCCGCTTCAGGGTCTTTGGCTGGTGTTGTTTCTTTGGCTGCAGGTTCAGGGGCTGCTTCTGCCTTGGGTGCTGGTTTTGCCTCTGCCTTGGGTGCCGGTGCAGCCGTTTTTGCTTCTTCTTTTTTGACCGGCGCCGCTTTTTTGACCGGGGCTTTCTTTTTTTCTTCTTCAATGGTCAGGTCCGGTGCCGGAGCCATGGCAGCGAAATCAATATCTACATCATCCAGCTGTTTGGTGATGGGGGCAATCTCCATGGCGGAACCGCCGCCGGACGCAAGTTCAATGAATGCTTTGACCAGTTTGATGGATTCAGGATGGCGCATGATCAGGATACTGGAACCGGACATGAGGTAGGATACCGCACCCACAGCTTCCATGAGAATGGCCCGGCGCTCCGGGTCACCCAGTTCGGGCGCTTCTTCAACCGGCTGTTTGGCTTCCTTGCATTTCCACACCTCATTGCCCAGGTTGTTGATCATGGGATTCTGGAGTTTGTCATCCCCCTGGGTCATGGCTGCCTGGGTCAGACGTTCCATAACAGAGTATGAATATTCCAGGCCATATCCCAGCCCTCCTGTGGTGGGATCCACGATTACCTTGTCCAGGGAAACCCCTAAGTTTTCCAGCAGGATATTCACCTGTTTGGCCAGGTTGACGTCAATGGGGGAAGAGGAAATGATGGTGTGTCCATATCCCATGGCCGCAGCACCGATCGACTTGTGGTTTTTTTCCTCCACCGGTCCCAGGACCAGGTTGTGACCGTCACACACCTCACATATTTTTTTGAGGACCTCAGCATCCTTGGCCGGTACGGCGCAGCCCCAGACAATCAGGGGCACATCAATGGCCTCACTGACTTTTTTAACGGTCTTTGCCGCATCATCCGGGCCGGCATCCTTGTCGTTCGGATCGGTGCTTTTAAGTTGAAGTACAATGGCCTGTGCCTTGTATTCTTCCACACATTTTTTGGCCCAGGCCACCGGATCACCCAGTACGTCCTTAAATGGTGCTTTGGCGGCTTCCGGCCAGTCTTCGGGCTCCATGTCCCAGATTTCCATGGCAATGACAGGTTTGTTGGGCATATCACCTTCGAACTGATAGAAAGGATAGCTTGTCTGTCCGCCGACGGTAAGGGCGGTATCACCTTTTCCAATGGTGATACCTTTGATGGTGCCGGCATAGGTTTCTTTGGTTATTTCGAATCCCACGGTTACCTCCTAAATATTTAAAATGGTTATGAGTTGGAAGGGGCTGCGATTAATACGGTGCGGCATTATCAAGAAAGGGTGAATGGAAACGGGAATGACGAAGTTATATGCCTGGCTGCTCACTTTCCGTCGTCTGCCCATTTGCCACACCCTGGATTACAGGTTAATAATATTGATAACCGCATATGATTTATAATTTGTACCCTTTTTTGTCAATAGATGATTGAATTTATTACACTGGATGGAATGATATTGAATTTCTTTTGTTTTTAAATGGTTAGACAATCAATGAAATCCCAGTGCTCATTTTGAATCGGATTTAATTTATAAATTATAATCGTACTGGCGATATTTTTTGTGGTTCTCCTATGAGACAATAAACCAGTATTTTTGCAGATGCATACGATTGTTTTATGGTTATATCATTATTGTAAAGAAAAATATTGCTTTTTTCATGAAAATATATGATTGTTTTTCAGATTTTCAGAATAGAACATTATTGTTTATAACGCCACGGGATGAACCTGAATTTTGCAGATTTTATAAATTAATGATACGGCTGATCCCCCAGAGTCCAAAAAATATTTTGTAAAATATAATCACCGTGTGAAAACTATTGATTTTTTACGTTTATTTATATAGTTAGGTACACTAACAGGACAGACATACCAAAAAACCTCTGGTAATAATAAGCGTAAGGCTTTGTTTTATATTATTTTTTATTATCGGCTCGTTCAGAGTCCACATCAACAAAGGAGTAAATCATGGCACTAGATCCAACCAAACACCAGGATTGGGAAATTGCACAAGACGCAGAAAAATCCATGCTCAAAATTTATGAGATCGCTGAAAAACTGGGATTGACTGAAGAAGAACTGCTGCCCCAGGGTCACTACATCGGTAAAATCGATTTTAAAAAAGTCATGGAACGTCTGAAAGACAAACCCAATGGAAAGTACATTGATGTCACCGCCATTTCTCCCACTCCCCTGGGAGAAGGAAAATCCACATCTTCCATGGGGCTTGTCCAGGGTCTGGGGAAACTGGGCAAAAAGGTGTGTGCGGCCATACGTCAGCCCTCGGGCGGTCCCACCATGAACATCAAGGGATCGGCTGCCGGCGGCGGTCTGGCCCAGTGTATCCCCTTGACCCCGTTTTCTTTGGGATTCACCGGTGATATCAATGCCATCATGAATGCCCACAACCTGGCCATGGTGGCGCTTACCTCCCGGCTGCAGCATGAAAGAAACTACACCGATGAGCAGCTGGAAAGACTGTCCGGCATGAAACGCCTGGACATCGACCCCACCAACGTGGAAATGGGCTGGGTCATTGATTTCTGCTGCCAGGCCCTGCGCAACATCATCATCGGTATTGACGGAGTCAACGGCAAGGCGGATGGTTACATGATGAAATCCAAATTCGGTATTGCCGTATCATCCGAAGTCATGGCCATCCTTTCTTTGGCCAACGACCTGAAAGATATGCGTGAAAGAATGGGCAAAATCGTTGTGGCGTACACCAAAAAAGGCAAACCCGTGACCACCGAGGATCTTCAAGTGGCCGGTGCCATGACCGCATGGATGGTGGATGCACTGAATCCGTCCTTAATGCAGACCCTGGAAGGCCAGCCGGTTATCGTGCATGCAGGACCTTTTGCCAACATCGCCATCGGCCAGAGTTCCATCATTGCTGACAAGGTCGGCCTGAAACTGGCGGATTACCATGTGACCGAGTCCGGTTTCGGTGCTGATATCGGGTTTGAAAAATTCTGGAACCTCAAATGCCGTTATTCAGGTCTCAAGCCTGACTGTGCAGTTGTTGTCGCCACCATCCGTGCCCTGAAATGTCATGGCGGAGCACCCGTGCCTGTGCCGGGAAAAGCCATGCCCGAAGAATATTCCACGGAAAATGTCGACTGGGTTGCCAAAGGTTGTGACAACCTCATCCACCATATCCGAAACGTCAGAAAAGCCGGTATTTCTCCGGTGGTCTGCATTAACGCTTTCTACAGTGACACGGATGCGGAAATTGCCAAGGTCAGAGAGCTGTGTGAAGCAGAAGGTGCCAGGGTAGCCCTGTCCCGTCACTGGGAAAAAGGGGGTGACGGTGCCATTGAATTTGCCGAAGCGGTGATTGAGGCGTGTGAAGAAAAAACAGAGTTCAAATTCCTCTATGAACTGGACATGCCCATCAAACAGAGAATCGAACTGATTGCCAAAGAAGTGTATGGTGCTGACGGTGTTGATTATTCTGCGGAAGCGGAAAAATCCCTTGTCAGAATCCAGGCCGATCCTGAACTGGCCGGACTGGGCATGTGCATGGTGAAAACCCATCTGTCTTTGTCTGACAACCCTGCCCTCAAAGGGGTACCCAAGGGATGGCGCCTGACCATCCGCGAGGTTTTGACCTATGGCGGTGCAGGCTTTATCGTTCCTGTGGCAGGGGCCATCAGCCTGATGCCGGGTACCGGCTCCAACCCGGCATTCAAACGGGTGGATGTGGATGTGGAAACCGGTAAGGTGGAAGGTGTATTCTAACGCGGGAAACCCGCAATCCAAAAACCTCTCCTCCTCATCTTGTTTTTTTGACTGGAACGGAGGAGTAAGGAACGAATACCTGTAAATCGATTCCATGTGTACACACAGGTGAAACCCAATTCCGTAACCGGTGTCTGAACCGGAACTTCCGGCCAGTAACGGTTACGGATCAACCCGTATGAAATTTCAGGAGGAAAAAATATGACAGCGCAAATTATCAGCGGCACTGAAATCAGAAAGACTATCCTTGCGGAAATCAAAGAGGAAGTCGATCAGATGAAACAAAAACACGGCAAGGTTCCCGGCCTTGTGACCATTCTTGTAGGCTCTTCGCCGGCTTCCATCAGCTATGTGACCTTGAAGGTCAAAACAGCCATCAGTCTGGGCTTCCATGAAATCCAGGATGACCAGCCCGAAGATATTTCGGAAAAAGATCTGCTGGCATTGATTGACAAATACAACAATGATCCCGATATCCACGGCATTCTGGTGCAGCTGCCGCTGCCCAAGCACATTGATGACAAAAAAGTGCTCAATGCCATCAACCCGGACAAGGATGTGGATGCGTTTCACCCGGTGAACGTGGGAAGGTTGATGATCGGTGGTGATGAAGTTAAATTTCTTCCCTGCACCCCGGCCGGAATCCAGGAAATGATCATTCGATCCGGCACGGAAACCTCCGGTGCGGAAGTGGTGGTGGTGGGCCGCTCCAATATCGTTGGCAAGCCCATTGCCATGATGATGGCCCAGAAAGGTGTGGGTGCTAATGCAACCGTTACCATTGTGCACACCCGGACCAAAGATCTGGCCTCCCACTGCAAACGGGCGGATATCCTCATTGTAGCGGCCGGTGTGCCGGATCTGGTGAAACCCGAATGGATCAAACCCGGTGCCACGGTGATTGATGTGGGTGTCAACCGGGTGGGTATGAATGAACAAACCGGAAAAGCCATCCTCAAAGGAGATGTGGATTTTGATGCGGCCAAGGAAATCGCCGGCAAGATCACCCCGGTTCCCGGTGGTGTGGGCCCCATGACCATTGCCATGCTCATGAAAAATACCCTCAGGTCTGCCCAGCTGAGCCTGCAGTAAGCCTGAATCCATATATGCGACTGGTATATCCTGCTGCCGGGGATGGATGGTTTCCTCCCCGGCAGTTTGCGTTTTCCCGGGCAAGCATACCGTATCAGTATAAGGAGGTGCGGTCTACAAGGCTGCGCTTTTGTACAGGAAAAAAATGATCATAAAAACAGATAGCGGCAATACCATTGACACAGCGGACATGAGCCCGGAAGAGCGGCATGTGCTCCAGAAATTATTTGCCTGGAACACCCTGGTGGAATCCGTGGACCAGTTCCGGCAAAAAAAAGACCAGGCCCTGGCAGCCGGATGGAACAATTCCGGGCCGATCCGGGAAACCCGGGTCCTGACCCGGGTGATCCGGCAAATGGAAAACCAGGTCCGGCTCCGATTGAAAACCCGGAAACCAGAATGACTGTCTTCATGGGCCTGGTTCAGGAGAAAATGTGACTCACCTGTCCAAAACAGATTGTCTGTTCAAAGGGGTTTGCCTGCCGGCGGCTGTGGCTCAGAGCATGGTGGACAGGGCCATCAATTCTTTGTCCAAAATTTTGGCTGACACCTTGACAGCGGTTTTCAGTTCCTGGGCAAAGATGGAAATTTTGTATTCTTCCAACAGCCAGAAAAAATCCTCCACCTTTTGTGCTTTTTCAGGAGTTGTTTTCTCAGACAACGCAGAAAGCTGACGTGACAGGTGGTGCTGATACCGTTTGAGCAGCTGTGCCTTGTCCGTTTCTTTGACCGGGTTGTCCGCCCCCCGCTGGGCCCGTATTCTGATACAGGCCACATACCGTGACAGGTGCCTGATTCTTTCCAGATTGTACAAGGACAAAAAATGGGGGGGCACCAGGTTTTTCAATTCTTCAAACAGAAGGGTGAGAATCTTGCTTGCCAGGGGTTTGTTCTGGTATCTTAATGACAAAGACTGGATTAGAGAAAAACAGTCTGTATACGCCTGTCCTACTGCCTGAATGTCTTTTAAAATCTCTTGGGTTTTGTGATAAAGTGCGGGCCTGATTGTCTGGATATGGGCTTCAAATGCAGCCTTGGTCCGGATGTTTTTTTCAAACAGTTCCCTGATGATACAGGTGTAGACCGCCTGCTGGAAAGGGCCCTGGCCATTGAAATAGGGGGCGGTCTGTTTGAGGCCTGCCATGGTGCGGATATCTTTTTTGATTGTCGTAAAATCCCTTGGAAACTGTATTTCATAGAGTCGTCGAACGCCCTGTACATGGGCAGTATCAGCAGCGTTCCGGCACGTGAACAACCGCAGGCTTACGCTACTGCCTTCAATGGTCAGTCCCGGATACACTTTTCCGGTGAACCCGTCCGGTTCCGGGAGTACAATTTCTTTTGAAAGGTCCGGGAAAGACCATTCTTTGATAACCGTGTGTTCATGGGCTTTGCAGGCCCGGTCAAAGGCGGTTGTATCGGTTTTGGGCCGGGTGGCGGGAAACTGGCGCAGAATTGCCGGATCACGCAGAGAGGTGATTTCTTTGTCCTGGTGGTCCCTGATGGAGATGCGCATTTTCAAATGGGCAGGCAGGTTTTCATCAGACCACACAGTGGCCGGGATGGTAAACCCATAGTGTCGCTGGATAAAGATAGACAACTGGGAAAATAATGGGGAATCATCTGATGACAGATTTTTGGCGATGCGGGCCGCTTTTTCCTGGACCGGCACCAGCCGGACACGGTATTTTTTGGGCAGGCCTTTGATGAGGGCGGCGATTTTTTCTTCAAACAGCCCGGGCACCAGTTTTTCCAGGGCGGTTTCCCGTAGCCGGCCGGCCGTGTCAGCCGGTACCTTCACAGTGACCCCGTCAGTTTCATCTCCGGGATTGAATTGATACGAAAGCGCAAAATTGCCCTGTTGGGTATTCAAGACATCCGGAAACAGAGCCAGTTGGGATTCATCCACCATGTTTTTTTCCAGATCCTGTCTGGTCATGCGCAAAAAATGATCATCTTTCTGATCTTTCAGGAATCTGGCAAAGGTTTTGATATTATAAAAAGGCTTTGGCAGCCGGGCGCGGTAGAATTGGAAAATATCCTCCCGGGTTACCAGGATATCGCGCTTGCGGGTTTTATGTTCCAGCTCTTCCAATTGCTGGATCAGGTTCTGGTTGTGGTCCATAAAGGCGAATTTCTGGTGGATTTCTCCTTCCACCAGGGCCTTGCGTATGAAAATATCACCGGCTTCCACAGGATTGATCTTTCCATAGGCCACAGCCCTGCCGGCGACAATGATCAGGCCGAACAAAGATACTTGCTCTGTGGCCATCACCCGGCCCTGTTTTTTCTCCCAGTGGGGCTCAAACCAGGTGCGGGTGCAAAGCTCTTTGCCGATCTCTTCCAGCCATTCAGGATCGATATTGGCTACCCCTCTGGCAAAGAGCTGGCTGGTTTTGACAAATTCTGATGCCACAATCCAGGGTCCGGCCTTGTCAAACAAACCCGAGCCGGGAAAGATCATCATCTGCTGGCCTTTGGCGGCTGTATAGATGTTTTTTTCTTTTTTATGGGCGATATGGGACAGGTATCCTGCCAGCAGTGATTTGTGCAGGGCTATATATAAAGGTCCTCCGATGTCGTGTTCTTTGGACTTGAGCTTGCCACTGCCCGGCAAGTGGGCAAACGGGGTGAAATTGGAAAAACCGTGTTCCTTAAGCTGGCGCTGGATCTGGTTGTGAATGTCCAGCCATTCTCTGATGCGTTTGAATGACAAAAAGCTGTCGGTGCAGAATTGCCGCAGTTTTGTCCGGGAACTGGATTTTTTTTCTGCTTCCCTGTAGGCGTTCCATATATTCAACAACGTTACAAAATCCGAAGTGGGATCCTTGAATTTGGCATGCTGCTGGTCTGCGGCCGCCGCTTTTTCCGCGGGCCGCTGACGGACATCGGCAATGGCAAGGGCTGCTGCAATGACAAGGGCTTCGGCCAGGCAGTTGTGATGTTGGGCTTCAATGAGGATCCGGGACAACTTGGGGTCCACCGGGAGGCCTGCCATGATCCTGCCCACCCGGGTCAGTTCATAGGAGCGTTTTTTTTCTTTTTCTGATTTTTTTTCCTGGATGGCCCCCAGTTCCACCAGGGTATCAAACCCGTCTTTAATGCTTTTGGCAGCAGGAGGATCAATAAAAGGAAAACGTTGTACATCTCCCAGGTTCAAGGAGATCATGCGCAGAATCACTTCCGCCAGGTTGCTTCGCAAAATTTCAGGGGCAGTAAAAAACGGACGGCCGTTGAAATCATCTTCATCATACAGCCGAATGCACACCCCGTTTTCCACCCGTCCGCACCGGCCTAAACGCTGGTTGGCAGAACTCTGGGAGATAGCCTGTACCGGCAAAGAGGTGGTGCGGGTTCTGGGGGAATAACTGGGAATTCGTGCCAGCCCTGTGTCGATCACATATTTGATGCCGGGAATGGTCAAAGAGGTTTCCGCCACATTGGTGGATATGATGATTTTGCGGCCAGGGGTTCGGGAAAATACGCTGGCCTGCTCTTTACCGGACAGTCTGGCAAAAAGCGGCAATACCGTAACCCCGGGATACTGTCTGCCCCGGATCAGCTCCATGGTCTCACCGATGTCCTGTTCCGTGGGCATGAAGATCAGCATATCTCCTGATCTTGTCCTGGACAAAAGAGAAAGGGCCGCATCAGCAGCTGCCTCCACATATCCCTGGTCTTCCGGGCTCTGCTTTTCTCCGGTTTCCGCCAGGATAGGCTGATATATGGTTTCCACCGGAAACATCCGGCCGGATACTTCAATGATGGGTGCCTGGTCAAAGGCATTGGAAAATTTTTTGGTATCAATGGTGGCTGAGGTGATGATAAGTTTGAGATTTTTGCGTTTTTGAACCAAACGGCGCAGTATTCCCAGGGTAAAATCAATGTTCAGGCTTCTTTCATGGGCCTCATCCACGATAATGGTGTCATACCGTTTCAAATACCGGTCCTGCTGGGTTTCCGCCAGCAGAATACCATCGGTCATCAGTTTGATGCATGCACCGGCCGGGGCTTTGTCATCAAACCGGATCTTGTATCCCACAGACTGCCCCAAAGGCTCTCCCAGTTCAAAGGCAATGCGTTTGGCAACATTCACAGCAGCTATGCGCCGGGGCTGGGTGCAACCGATCATTCCCTGAATGCCGCAACCGGCTGCCAGGCAGCATTTGGGAATCTGGGTGGTCTTGCCGGACCCGGTTTCTCCGGAAATGATCACCACCTGGTTGTTTTTTATGGCATGGATAATTTCCTCTTTTTTCCCTGTGATGGGCAGATCCGGCATAAAGTGCAGGTGCGACGGCCGGTGTAACCGGGTCTGCACCTGTTTTTTTTTTAGTGGCACATTTTTTGGTTTTTTGCCGGGTTTTTCTTTTTGCATAGCTTCGGGAATAAGGCCTTGGTGTTATGTATCATAATATCTGTGTAATACTAGCACAGAGACAGAAAATGTCAAATTCTTAACCTGTAGATGGATATTTGCCATGAGAGCATCAGTTTTGGCATCGTTCCATCAGAGTCCTGGTTACAGGTCCGCCGGGATCATGATAGAATGCAATCCATTATGGCAAAAATTCAGGGCTGAGGGCAATTTTTCTTGACATGGTTTCCAGAATAAGAGAAAAAGGAAGGTGCTATAAAATAAGGGTATTAATAAACAGGGGATAGCATAAGACCAAATCGCTTTAACCATGAATCCACAAGACAGGGGGGAAATGAATAGTATGACAGAGAATGCGATTAAGATCGGGGGCGCCAGAAAAAGCGTCTTTAAAGATAAGGTAATGAAGCTTCTGCCCGAGGGCGGAAATCTGAATGCCTGCCTCACATGCGGTGCATGTGCATCAGGCTGTCCTGCCACAGGGCTTGAGGGAATGGATCCCAGAAAATTCCTTCGTATGGCAGCCCTGGGCATGGACGAAGAAATTTTAACCAGCAACTGGGTATGGATGTGCTCCATGTGCACCCGGTGCATGTATGTCTGCCCCATGCAGATCAACATTCCCCAGCTGGTGTTCAATGCCAGGGCCACCTGGAAAAAAGAGGACAAACCCAAAGGTATCATTGGTTCCTGTGACATGGCCTTGAAAAATGACACCTGTTCCGCAATGGGTGCCAATGAAGAAGATTTTCAGTTTGTTGTGGAGGATGTGCTGGAAGAATACCGGGAAGCCCAGCCGGAATTTGCTGACATGACAGCAGATGTCAACCGGGAAGGGGCCTATTACTTTTTGAACCAGAACTCCAGGGAACCGGTTACCGAGCCCGATGAAATGGTCCCCTTATGGAAAATCATGCACCTGGCCGGGGCGGACTGGACCTACGGCACCAAGGGATGGGCTGCGGAAAACTATTGCCTGTTCTCAGCGGATAACGAAAACTGGGAGAAAATTGTCAGAACCAAGGTGAAGGCGGTGGAGGATCTGGACTGCAAGGTCTGGCTCAACACCGAGTGAGGGCACGAACTCTTCGCAGTCCTGGCAGGACTGAAAAAATTCAATATCCCTTACAATTTTGAAATCAAATCCATTATTCAATTATATGCCCAGTGGATCAAAGAAGGCAAACTCAAACCCTCTTCAGACTGGAACAAGGAACGCCAGATCAAATTTACGGTCCAGGATCCCTGCCAGCTGGTGAGAAAGACTCTGGGGGACCCGGTGGCAGAAGATCTGCGGTATGTGGTCAGGGCGGTTGTGGGGGAAGAAAATTTCATTGACATGACACCCAACCGGTCCAACAACTTCTGCTGCGGCGGCGGCGGTGGATATCTGCAATCGGGGTTTCAGGAGCAGCGCCGGGCCTACGGCCAGACCAAGGCCAACCAGATTCTGGCCACCAAGGCAAGCTACTGCATCACCCCGTGCCACAACTGCCATGCCCAGGTCCATGACATGTCCGAAGTCAATGACCATGCCTGGGAAACCGTTCATCTGTGGACCCTGCTGTGCCTGTCCCTTGGCGTTCTGGGCCCCAACGAACGGGAATATCTGGGGGATGACCTCAAGGAAGTGGATGTGTTTCACCCGGAATCCGCCATGTAATATCAGATTGGGGTCAGGTATGGCTTATGGGAGTGAAAAACAATTAAGCCAGGCCTGACCACACTGACGTGGATTGCCGGTCATACCTATACACCCGGCAGGGCAATAAAAAGTCCCTGCCGGGTTTTTTATCTGTTTGCCTCAGCTCTGTAACTGTGATATGAAAATTGGATTATGACGCAGATTATCAGCATAGCCAACCAAAAGGGCGGTGTCGGCAAGACCACCACAGCCGTCAATCTGTCCGCTGCCCTGGCCATGCTGGGGAAAAAAATATTGCTGGTGGATTGTGATTCCCAAGCCAATGCCACCACCGGCCTGGGAATTGAAAAGCCTGCCCTGGAAGCCTCCCTCTACCACGGGCTCATAGGTGAAGCAGACATCGCAGATCTTATGGTCTCCACCATGCTGCCCAAATTGACCATTGTGCCGTCCAGTGTGGATCTCATCGGATTTGAGATCGAAATGGTGTCTGCGCCCCGGCGGGAAGCCAGATTGAAACAGCTTCTGGTGCCGGTAGCGGACCAATTTGATTTTATTTTTATTGATTGCCCTCCGGCATTGAGTTTATTAACACTCAACGCATTTGTGGCATCCCATTCCGTGCTGATCCCCCTCCAGAGCGAATTTTTTGCACTGGAAGGGCTTGGACAGCTGCTGGATACCATCAAGCGGGTCAAGTCATCGTTCAATTCCAAACTCAAGATCAACGGCATCCTTTTAACCATGTTCGACCGGCGCACCAACCTGGCCCAGAACGTGGTGGAGGATGCCAGACAATACTTCAAAGACCTGGTGTTCAAAACCAAAATACCGCGGAATGTAAAACTGGGGGAAGCCCCCAGTTATGGTCTGCCGGTTGTGTTATATGATAAGCAGTCACAGGGATCTAAAAGTTATATGGCGTTTGCCAGGGAGCTGCTGAAGCGATGATGAACAAAAAAAAGAAACATACGGGTCTTGGCAGGGGAATTTCTGCACTTATTCCGGATTTCGACATGGATACCCCGAAAACCAAAGCTGATTTTTTCATGTGCCCGGTGGGGGATATCACCCCCAACCGGTATCAGCCCCGAACGGTTTTCAAAGAAGAAGAACTGATCCGTCTGCGGGATTCCATTGCCCAGCAGGGCGTGCTTCAGCCTTTGCTGGTGCGTAATGTCGACGGGGCCTATGAACTTGTTGCCGGCGAGCGGCGCCTGCGGGCGGCCAGGGCAGCCAACCAGACCCATGTGCCGGTGGTGGTAAAAGATCTGACCGATGAACAGGTTCTTGAGGTCTCCATCATTGAAAATATCCAGCGGGCGAATCTGAATGTACTGGAAGAAGCAGATGCCTATTTCAGGCTTATTGATGAATTTGGATACACCCAGGAAAAAGTGGCCCGGAAGATCGGTAAAAACCGTTCCACAATTGCCAATCTGCTCCGTTTGCGGGGGTTGCCGGATAAAATTAAACAAAGTCTGCTGGCTGATGAAATTTCCATGGGCCATGCCCGGGCTCTGTTGGGCGGGGGATCTGAAGAAAACCAGCTGTCTTTGTTTGATCAGGTGATCAACCGAAGTCTGTCTGTGCGGAAAACAGAACAGCTGGTGAACCAGTCCAAACTGACTGGTATAAAACCGGCCCAAACATTGTCGGTGCATGAGCAGGCGTTTCTGGAAAATACCTCCAGCCGGATTTCCCATCATATCCAGTCCCCGGTGAAGATACGCAAGAACGGGGAAAAGGGACGGATTGAAATCAATTTCACATCCCAAACTGAATTTTCCCGCCTGGTGGATCTGTTGAGCAATCTTTCATGAGAATTGCCGGTACATGAGAATTACCATTGCAAAAACCGCAGGCTTTTGCATGGGGGTCCGCCGGGCCGTAGATATGGTACTGGATGCCGCCAACCGGTCTGAGGTGCCGATTTTCACCTATGGCCCTTTGATTCACAATCCCCAGGTATTGCAAATGCTGGAAACCCGCGGGATTTTCCGCATGGACACCATCCCTGATAAAGGGGAGGGCATTGTGCTGATACGGGCCCACGGGGTTCCACCGAAGGATGAAGATTCCCTGAAAAAAGCCGGGTTTACCGTTATCAATGCCACCTGTCCCCGGGTGGTGAGGGTTCAGGTGATTATCAACCGATATGCTGAAAACGGATATGCAACCATCATCATCGGAGATAAAAACCATCCCGAGGTAACAGGACTTTTGGGATATGCCCGGGGCAACGGGCATGCGGTGACTGCCATGGACCAGCTGCAGGACCTGCCGGTTTTTGAAAATGCAGTGGTGGTCGCTCAGACAACCCAGAACACAGCCTTTTATGAGGAAATCAAGGCATGGTGTGCTGAACATCGGCCCCATTACAAACTCTTTGATACCATATGCGGGTCCACGGAAAGACGTCAGCAGGAGGTCAGACAGCTTGCCGAAACCCATGATGCCGTTATTGTGGTGGGGGGCAGACAAAGCGGCAATACACAACGCCTGGCCCAGGTGGCAGCCGAAACCCGCAACCGGGCCATCCACATCGAGGATGTGTCGGAAATCGATTTTAATGCGTTGGCCGACACCAGGTCCATCGCCATTACTGCCGGGGCATCCACCCCCAACTGGATCATCACGGATACCTGTGCACGGGTTGCCCGGCATCTTCAGCATCAGCGCCCGCTTGCAGGCTTCATGGCCAGAACCCAGGATTTTTTACTCAACACCAACATTCTGCTTGCATTGGGAGCCGGCAGCCTGACCTATGCCTGCTCCGTGCTGCAAAAATTATCCCATACACTGGTGCATGCAGCCATTGCCATGCTGTATGTATTATCCATGCAGATACTCAATAATATCTTTGCTATTAAGTCAGATACCTACAACCGTCCGGACAGGGCCGCATTTTATAAAAAACACCGCACATCCATGGCTGCACTGGCCCTGTTTTCAGGTGCGGCAGGGCTGTTTCTTGCATCTAAAACCGGGGTGATGTCATTTTTCATCCTCCTGGTGATGAGTCTGTTGGGTCTTGCCTATAATCTGAAGATTATTCCCGGGGGATTTTGTAAAAAACCTATCCGGCGGATTAAGGATATTCCCGGATCCAAAACCATTCTGATCACCATGGCATGGGGAATCGTTACCAGTATTCTGCCTTCTGTTGAAAATAACAGCCCTTTGGCATGGATGGCTGTGGCGTTTGTCTTTTCCACGGGCCTGGTGTTTGCCCGTACGGCGTTTTTTGATATCCTGGCCATTCAGGGAGACCGTATTGCAGGCAGGGAAACCCTTCCCATCCTCCTGGGGGAGAAAAAAAGTTTTTTTCTGATCCGGTATATCCTGGTGTCCATTATCGTTCTGCTCGGCGGTGCCTGCCTGGCTGGTCTGTCATTTTTCAGTGCATTCGTGCTTGCGTTGATACCTGTTTTCATGCTTTTATTGATGAGTTCCTTTGAAGAAAAACGGCAGAAATCCGGAGTACAGGTTGAAATTCTAATTGAATCTTCATTTCTTCTGACCGGGATGCTGGCAGCATTGATCTGACATAAAGGGAAAAAACCATGACAAAAGAATCTGATCTTCATCCGGTATCTCCCATGATCGGGTTGCTGGCTGTGAAAAATAAATTGATTACGCAGGCAGAGCTTGAAAAAGGACTGGACCAGTGCAAGGAATCCGATGATGTGGCTGACTGTCTGAAACAATACCTGCTTTCCTGTGAATTGGTATCAGCCCAGAATATCCAGCGTCTGTCCCTGGCTGCCAGGGCCCTTGACATACGGAAAAAAGAATTTCGGTTTGGTGCCATTGCCGTTCAAAAGCAAATTATTAACCAGGGGGTGCTGCAACTGGTCCTGGAAGAGCAGGAATCAGATATGAAAAATGGTGTCAAGCCCCGTCTCATCGGGGATATGCTGGTGGAATCCTGCATGATGACCGAACGGCAGCGGGATTATATTTTGAAAATGCAAAACCGGAGACACCGGCCGCAAAAGCCGGCCGAAACGGTGTCAGATACCATCGCTTCCAGCAAGGCCTCAACGGATCAACCCCTGTCCGGCCAGGACCAGCAAGAACCGGTCACTGAAAAACACAGCCCGCCTGCCATGATGGAACCCGAAGTTTTGGATAATGGTATCCGTCTGCAGTTGGCAGGGGATTATATGGGGGCTTTTTTGACAAAAACCGCAGATTTCAATCCGGATGTGACGGTTTCCGATATCAGGGATGCCCTTGCTGAAAAAGGGATCGTATCCGGTATCGTTTCTGATGAAATGATGAACGGGTTTATCCAGTCCAGCGGATTTAAAACCAAGGCTTTCCGGGTAGCCAAAGGCATTCGTCCCATACAGGGAAAAGATGCAAGCGTTTCCTTTTTTTTTAATACTGACTACCTTGGTGCCGGCGGGCTGGATGCTGATGGTAATATTGATTTCAAGCAGCGGGGAAGTGTTCCCCATGTCCAGGCAGGGACCGTTCTTGCGGAAAAAATACCCATGGTGGAATCCAGGCCGGGGCACAATATTTTTGGCGATAATATTGAGGCGGCGTCCGGCAATGATATTCCGCTGCGTTTTGGTAATGGGGTTAAATTGTCTGAAGACGGGTTGAAGGTCCTTGCAGATGTTACCGGATTTCCCAAATTTTCCCTGTCCGGGGTAATTTTTGTTCACGAGGAATACATAACAGAGGGGGATGTGGACTATGAAACCGGTCATATCGAATATGCCGGCAATGTCAAAGTGAGCGGGTGTATCAAAGCCGGGTTCCGGGTAAAGGGAAATGATATTACCTGTGTGGAACTGGATGGCGGTATTGTAACGGCAGACGGCAATGTTACCGTCACAGGCGGTATCAATGAAGCAACAATCTATGCCAAAGGGAATGTCACTGCTAAATTCATTCATAAATCCGAGATCATCTGCATGGGCAATGTCCATGTCACCAAGGAGATCGTGGATGCTGCCATTGAATGTTCCGGTGCGTGCATCATTGAGAGCGGCAAACTCATCTCCTCTCACATAAGCGCCAAGATGGGCATGACAGCCCGGGATATAGGAACCCAGACCGCGGCAGCCTGTGTGGTACAAGTGGGACAGGATGCATTTTATGAAAAGGAAATAAAAAATATCCAGAACAGAATCACGCAGTTGAAAGAGAAGATTGCGGCCCAGGAAGAAAAAAAGATCCGGTTAAAGGAACAGAATATAGAACTGCAGAAGCATATCACAAAACTGGCCCATATTCAGGACCGGTCCCAGCTGGATATGGACAGACTCAATAAGGAAATGAATGATCTGCAATCCCGCCCAGATCAACCAGATGCCATAGCGGAACTCCGACAGCAGATTGAACAGCTTCATACGACTGCAAAGAACGCTGAAAAACAGCTTGATCAGAGTTTTGATAAGTCTGAAGCCATTGAATCATCCATTGACGGCATTGAAAAGCAGTGTAAAATTCTTGATGACCATCTGCTGGATGTGCTGGAGGAAAAAAAGAACCTGACCCGGTGGTCCACGGAAAATCCGGGAAATCCTGTGGTCAAGGTTGATGGCAGCATCCAGCCCGGGACCATTATCAAGGGAAAGCAAAGTGATATGGTGGTCAGGGAGCTGGCCCGCCGTGTAAAGATCATGGAAGTCCTCAAGGCGGGCAGTGATGAGGCCCATCAAATCTATGAATTGCAGGTAACAAACACTTAGAACCAATACCGGTCAGGACAGCAGCCGCTCAATTTTCTTGTCTTTTTCCTGCCATAACTGGTTGAGCCACTGGCAGAACCTGTCCCTGAAGTCCGGATCATTGAAATAATCTCCTTTCAGCTGCCATCCCACATCCAATACATGGAAATCCACGATTATTTTCCGGGTTCCGCCGGAAATAAACGACCAGAAGCTGGGTACCCGGCCGGGATACACGATGGTGACATCAATGATCTTGTTCAGATATTCGCCCATGGAACCCAGCACAAAGGCAATGCCGCCGGCTTTGGGGGTCAGCAGATGGGAAAAGGATGAATTTCGGGCTTTTTGCGGGGTGTACCTGGTACCTTCCACAAAATTCATGATGGAAACCGGAATATATTTGAATTTTTGACAGGCCTTTTTTGTACTTGCCAGGTCTTTGCCCTTGAGGTGGGGATGTCTGACCAGAAAATCTTTGGGATACCGTTTCATAAAGGGAAAGTCCAGGGCCCACCAGGCAAGTCCTAAAAACGGGACCCAGATCAGTTCTTTTTTTAAAAAAAACTTGAGCATGGGAATCTTTTTGTTCAATGTTTTCTGGAGTACCAGGATATCCACCCAGGACTGGTGGTTGGATAAAACCAGGTACCATTCTTTGGGATTGAGCTGTTCAAGTCCCCGGATATCCCAGTCAATGCGGCAGAACAGGTCCGTGGTCAAGGAGTTGATGTGAATCCACAGGCCGGCAATGGCCACAAGCATTCTGTCCAGGACCACCACCGCCGGCTGAAAGGGAAGGATAAACTTGAACAGGGATAACAGAATCAGCGGCACCGTGAGAACAATGGTGTTGATGAGGTAAATCATAAAGGACAATACCCCTTTGAGGGGAGGGGGCAGAAAAGAAAACATGGGCCTCCTTAGGTGTTTTGGCGGTTCATGATATATTTTTTCACAGTACGTCTGTCCAGGCCGGTCTTCTGGGCCACTTTTTCATAGGTGCCGAGGCTGTCGTACAAAAGGGTGCAGTATCCGGACAGCAGATCGGCAACCGGCAAATCCTGTGACCGTATCCCCTGGCACAGAAAATGTGACAGAGATGGATCGGCTTGTTCCTGTTTGCCCAGATAGTCCCTCCTGAGCAGCACGCTTCTGACGCATTGCTCAAGTTCTCTGACATTTCCCGGCCAGCTATAATGGTTTCCCAGGCGGCGGTCAATAATTCTTTTGACTTTGGCAATAATTTTTTGGGAACTGAGGCCGGTCATGCGGTGAATGGTGAAATCCAGCAGGCCGTCCAATTCTGACGGATCCTGCTGGATCCGGGTGCGCAGGGGCGGCACATCGATGATGTCCGAGCAGAGCCGGTAATAAAAATCTTCTCTGAAGATCTTTCCGCCCATGATATCCTTGCGGGGCCGGTTGGTGGCGGCAATGACCCGGCCATTGAAACGGGATGTGCCATGGGCCCCCACCGGGGTAAAGGTTCTTTCCTGCAGCACCCGCAGCAGTTTTACCTGGATATGGCCGGGGATTTCCCCGATTTCATCCAGCAGAATCGCCCCATGGGGACTGCACCGGTCCAGCACCCCCTGGTAATCCTCCACAGCTCCGGTAAACGCCCCTTTGGTGTGGCCGAACAGTTCAGATTCCAAAAGGGTTTCCGGATACTGGGACAGGTTCAGGGAAGAAAATGTCCGGGTAAAGCTTTCAAAAAAACAGCCGCGTTTCTCATCAAAGGGAATAAACCCGCTCATGCCGATGGCTTTGGCGGCAGTTCCTTTGCCCGTGCCGGTTTCTCCTAAAAGCAGGGTGGAAAAATCCTCCATTTTGTTCCACAGATGCTGGTCATACAGTCCGATATTATAGGTGAACACATTGTACCAGAGGTGTTTTTTGAATGTTTTCATGCATTGGCTGCTTCCAACCAGGGTTTTGGAGATAAAGTAAAACGCCCGGCGCAGCTGGAAAGACAGGGCAAAATAATGGAAAAAGGTCTCAGGGGAAAATCCCTTTTCCATTGCCATCTGCCGGGCATCTTCCACAAAAGGTACGGGCACGGAATCATCCCGGGCCACAATCTGGTCCTGGATCAACTGGTCGAACCGGTCCCGGAATTTATGGAAAATATCAAACAGATACACCACCCGCAGTATTTCCCGGTCTTCACCGGTGTAATGGTTGATGTTCTCCCTGTTCTGCCGTGTCAGTCTGCGCAGCTGCCGGTCTACTTCAAAAACGCACATATCCTTGCTTTCCCTGCGGGTCGCAGAGGGAAACAACCCGGCTATTTTCTGGTCCAGGCGTTCTCGTAACTTGCTGAAGGGATTGGCAAATGCCGCGTTGTAAACGGTTTTAAAAAAATGGCGCTCTTGTTGTGTCAATACCGCTTTTTTCATGATCAGCTCCATGGCAGGGTAATGGGCATTTTTGTACAAGCACTGTTCAAAAAATGCAATAAAAATATAACAACCATGGCGGATTCATTGCGGGGTAAAATATAAAAAACCATAAAATCAACTAGTTGATACCGGAAGATCCTGTGGCATGATTCTTGATATGGTTATCAGGGATACGCTTTTTTTACACCAAATTTCGTAAAACCAAGATCCCGAAATGGAGATGCACCATGATAACAAGAATATTACAGGCCAGACTGCCGTTGATGATTTATACCCCGGTCAAGGTGTTTGACATTCAATATTGTAACGCCATCTATGCAGCAGGAGCCCTGCCGGTATTTGACACCGAATTTTTAACCAGGGATGATATTTTACAGAAAACGGTATTATTGTCCAAAGAAAACATCAGTTTTGGTCTGCGGTTTGCCCGTGCGGATCATGAGCTGCTGGCGGCATTGGAAAAAGAGCAGATATCCAATCTGGATGTGCTGGTGCTGCCGGTATCAAAAACCAGTGACGTGCCCTTGAAAATACCTATGGGAGATACAAAGCTGCTGCTGGAAATCAAGGATATCGGTCTTACAGATATGATTGCCAAAGCCGACCCCCATGCTCTGGTTCTGAAAGGCAATGAAGCTGCCGGCCAGGTGTCGAAATATTCTTCTTTTATTCTCCTGCAGTGGTATTTGAAAAACCAGGACCGGCCGGTGTTCATCCATGGCGGGGTAGGCCGGTACACGGGTGCCGGCATGCTTGCGGCAGGGGCATCGGGTTTTGTCATGGATACCCAGGTGCTGCTGGCCAATGAAGCACCGGTATCACCGGCTTTTAAGAATCTGCTGGCCATGGTTGAAGAAGGTGATTCCACAGAGATCAGCATCCAGGACAAGCAGGTATTCCGGGTGTTTGCAAAACTGGGCACCAAAATTGTCAAAGAATTGAAACAGCAGGCTGTTCTGCTGGGGGCCGGCGATGATGGCGAACAAAAACTGTATGAGCGCATATCCAGTGAAATTGTTGCCCTGGACAACCCGGATGCACCATTTGTGCAATCGCTCTTTTACATGGGTCAGGACGGGCTGTTTGCCAGAAATTTTGTACAAAATTCCCATACATTATCTGAAATCATCCATGAATTTTTCACCACCATCGGCAAAAATCTGGACCATGTGGATCAGTTTGACCCGGTGACGGAACATTCCGCCTTTGCCCGGAATCAGAATACCCGCCTGCCCCTGATCCAGGGACCCATGGCCAATATTTCGGACAACCCTGATTTTGCCGCACAGGTGCTGGAAGCCGGGGCCCTGCCTTTTTTTGCCGTGGGGTCTCTGCCGGCATCTTTAGCGGATGACATGCTGTCCAGAGGCCATGCAAAAGTGCCCAACTGCGGGGCCGGCCTGGTGGGGATAGAAGCCTTTAATCCCATGGTGCACAAGCATCTGGACATGGTCAAAAAATACAAGATTCCCTATGCCCTGTTTGCCGGAGGGATTCCTTCCCAGGTACGGGATCTGGAAGCAGCCGGCACCAGAACCTATCTGCACACCCCGTCGGTTCCCATGATGGAGAATGCCATAAAAAGCGGGTGTGTCCGGTTTATTTTTGAAGGGGGAGAAGCAGGGGGCCATGTGGGATTTTTGTCCTCTCTGGTGCTCTGGGAAGCAGCCATTGAAAGGCTGGTTGCCAAAAACCAGGATCTGTCCAAACTGTCACTGGTGTTTGCAGGTGGGATTTCCACCTGTTTTGCTTCGTTTTTTATTTCCGGTATGACCTCGTTTCTGGCGGCCAAAGGGGCGTGTATCGGCATGCAGGTGGGAACCGCTTATCTGTTTTCCAAAGAGATCGTGGACACCAAAAGTGTCACAAAACAATACCAGGATATCATCATTGAAAAAGATGAAACCGTGGTCATCGGCAAGAGCCTGGGACTGGCATCCCGCACCGCACCCACAGAATTTGCCAAAATGATGAAAGAACTGGAAGACTCCATGATCCGGGAAAATGTCAGCCTGGATGAACGCAAACGGGCCTTTGAAAAGAAAAATATCGGGTCTCTGCTTATCGGTGCCAAAGGGTTTTTACCCGATTTCAAACGGCCGGGAAAAGAACATTATATCTGGTTCAAGGATGAAGAACACCGGGAAAAAGGCAATTTTCTGGTGGGAGACAGCCTGGCTTTTTTCAAAACCAACGTCACCATAAAAGAGATTCATGATACCTATTTCACAGCAAAATCCCGGCTGTTTCACCACCTGAACCAGCTGGAGATCTTTTCAAGTTCCCAAAATAAAATCCAGGATGAAATTGCCGTGGTGGGCATGGGGTGTACCCTGCCGGATGCAGATACGCCTGAGGCTTTCTGGGAAAATATTTTACACAAACGCTATTCCATAAAACAGATGCCCGATGACCGGTTCGACCATGCACTGTATTACAGTCCGGACCGGAATGCGGAAGACAAAACCTATACCACCCTGGCAGGTTTTGTGGATCATTTTGCATTTGATTTCGAGCGGTTCGGATATGCGCCTGACAAGGCAAAACGGTTGTCACGCAGCCAGCAGATGGTGTTGACAACTGCATACAAGGCGGTTGAAAGTGCAGCCCTTCTGGATGAAAACGATCATTTGATCTGTGAAGATCCCCAGAAAACCGCTGTTGTGATCGCCACATGCCTGTCCAATGAACTGGGCAACACCCTTCAGCTCAAATACTGGTTTCCCCAGCTGGTGTCCATGATGGAAAAAACCCCGGCCTATGCAGCCCTGTCGGAAGAAGACAGACAGCACATCCGCCAGGCACTTCAGGATGGCCTGGAAGGGGAGAACAAGGGATACGACCCGGTCCACGGCATGCTGTTGAACATTGAAGCCTCCCGAATTGCAAGACATTTGGGGGTTCGCGGGGCCAATTATGTGGTGGATGCCGCCTGTGCCTCCTCTGTGACCGCCGTGGATGCTGCAGTGGGAGAACTGCTGTCCGGGGAGCATGACCAGGTGATAGTGGGCGGGGTGAACACCCATCTGGCACCGGAATCTTTTATCGGATTCGCCAAAATGGGCACCCTGTCTGCAAAAGGATCATATCCATTTGACCAGCGGGCTGACGGATTTGTCCTGGGAGAAGGATCTGTGGTATTTGTGCTCAAGCGCATGAAAGATGCCATCCGGGACAAGAACAAGATATTTGGCGTCATCAACGGCATCGGATCATCTTCCGACGGCCGGGGCAAGGCCATCGCCGCTCCTAATCCCAAGGGCCAGGTCCTCAGTGTCCAGCGCTGTTTTGAACATGCCAGATCCGGTATCAGGCCCGAAGATATCGGATTTATCGAAGCCCACGGCACCTCCACCACCATCGGGGATGCGGCTGAACTGGAAACGTTGAACACCTGGTACAAAAACAGCCATGCCGGTATCTCCTCCATTAAATCCCAGATCGGGCATCTGTTGGGTGCGGCCGGGGCTGCCGGTTTTTTAAAGGCCCTTCTGGCGGTAAACAAGGGTATCCAGCCGCCCAACGGGCAGTTTGAAACCCTTTCCAAAAACCATGATATGACAGGATCATCATTGTTTATTGTCAAGGACCCGGTAAAATGGGAGCGGTCTGACAACGCTCCCCGGAGGGCTGCAGTGTCATCCTATGGATTCGGGGGTATCAACTACCATATGGTGGTGCAGGAAATGACGTCCCGGTACCATGCCCTGCCCCGGGATATTTTCACGGATCCATCCTATGATTTTAATGATGACCGAATTGTGGTAGCAGGTCTCGGGGTATTTCTGCCCGGGGCCAGAAACACGGAAGAATTCTGGGAAAAACTGTCATCCGGTGAAAAACAGCTGTCCTATCTGGGAGAAGATCATTTTGACAATGATGCCTATGCAGCTTTTCCCAAAAACTCCATATACCGGCTGCCCAAAGTCAAGGCGGGGATTGTCAAAGATTTTCATTTCAACAATCTCAAATACCGGATGCCCCCCACCATGGTCAAATCCATTGAACGGGCCCAGATTTTCGGGCTGGAAGCAGCAGACGAAGCCCTGAAAGCTTCCGGCCTGTTGTCGGTGAACGGTGCACCCCCTAAAACCGGTGTCATCCTGGGTACCATTTCCGGAGACCGCCAGAGCAAAAATATCATCCGGGTGAGAAAACAGTTTATCGCCAATGCCATCACCGCCTGTGACACGGTGGACAAAACCGCCTCCCGGGCGGTGGCAGACGAACTGGTGAACGCGATCCGGGAAACCATCCCTGAAAACAATGAAGACACCACCCCGGGGCTGTTGTCCAACATCATTTCCGGCCGCATTGCCAACCATTTCGGGCTTAATGGTGCCAATTACGTTATTGATGCCTCGTGCGCATCGGCCACCATTGCCATCAGAAATGCAGCCCGGGCATTACAGCACAAGGACCTTGATTTTGTACTGGCCGGTGGCGTGGACTGCAACCTGTATCCTGCCGTACTCATGGCTTTCAAGCGCCTGGGGCTGTTGTCTGAAGGAGATTGCCATTTCTTTGATTCCAGGGCAGACGGATATGTCATGGGAGAAGGGGCTGCCATCCATGTGCTCACCACCTTGAAAAAAGCCAGGGAATCCGGCATGGAAATCCTGGGAGAAATCAATGAATGTACAGTACGTTCCTCAGTGCCGGATCATCTGCTGGCGCCCTCGGAGCATACCTTTGTATCGGTGATAAACGAGGCGTACAAAAGATCGGGTATTTTGAAATCCCAGGTGCAGCACCTGGATCTGTTTGCCTTTTCCAATGTGCTCGGGGATATGATTGAACAGCAGGTGACCCAGGCAGGTTTTTCCCATGAAATGCACTGCGGCAATGTCAAGCCCCAGTTCGGGTATTTCAAGGCTGCAAACCCGGCGGTGGCCCTGGCCAAGATGATGCTCATGAATGCAAAGGGGAAAATACTGCCGGACTTCAACTATGATCCTGAACATTCCACCATGAAAAACAGCAAGGTGCTGCGGCCTGTCAAACAAATCATTGACAGAAAGCCCGGCCTGCCCCTGCGGTTTGCCGCCAATGTCAACGGTATCGGCGGTAACCATGCCCATTTGATCATGGGAACCCTGCCCCGGGTGCTGGCGCGCGGCATGCAAACGTCGGAAGAACCGGTAATCGAGGCCCGGTACAAGCAGGTGTCCGGAGATGACCTGGTGGTGACCGATACAGCCTATTCCGCAGATCCCGGTGGCAAAAAACTGCGCATGGTTGCCCTGCTTTCCGGCCAGGGAGCCCAGCGGCCTGGCATGATGAAAGCACTGTATGATGCGGACTCCCATATCCGGAAGGTGCTGGACAAGGGAGATGAGATATTCTTTACGATCCGGGGATATTCCATCCTGGATCTGATGTTCGGTGATGACGATGCCTTGAATTCCACCCAGAATACCCAGCCCGCGGTATTTCTTTCTTCCGCTGCCATCTGTTCCCGTCTGGGACAGGAAGGGTTTTCCCCCGACTATTTTATCGGCCATTCCGTGGGAGAATACACGGCATTGTTCTGTTCGGGCATGCTGGGTTTTGAAGATGCCATGCGCCTGATTATCAAGCGCTCGGATCTGATGTATGAAAGCACGGTACAACAGCCGGGCAAAATCATGGTGGTGTTTCAAAATGAAAAAGATACGGAATTACTGATTCGTAAATCTTTTATATCCCATATTTATATCACCAATAAAAACAGTGAAAAGCAGACCGCTGTCTCCGGAAAAGCAGAAGACATTGAAAAATTTTGTACCTATCTGTCCCAGCAGGAGGTATCCCATAAAAAACTCAACCTCACCGGCGCGTTTCATACGCCGCTGCTCCAGCAGGCTGCAGATGAACTGCGCACCTTTCTGGATACCGTAAGTTTTAATACGACACGATTCGGCAGGATCATCTCCAACACCCTGGCCCGGCCATACCCGGAAAATGAAAAAGAGGTCAAGGACCTTTTGGCCAGACAGATCGTATCTCCGGTGGAATTCATCCGGTCTGTGGAGCATGTCTATGTGTCCGGCAGGACCCATTTCATTGAGATCGGTCCATCCAGGCTCCTGGTGAACCTGCTCAAACATATCAACATCGGTGAATACGGCACGGCCGTGACTGTGGATGTCAGACAGGGGGAAACCGTTGCCTTTGAAACCGCCCGCCAGTACCTGATATCCTGTAACAGCCTGTTTGCACAGCAAAGCATGGCAGTGGCGGCGCCGCCTGCTGCTGCACTATCTGAACCGCAAAAACAAGAACCTGTTGTGGAGGTTTTACCCAGGATACATATGACCAGAGATTTTGAAGCATTTAAAGAAGAAAACAAGGAACTGTTGGACCGGATACTCTATGAGGAATTTGAGCGCAGAAAACGCGAAGCTGCTGTTGATGCCATTGACCGGTTTGATTTCAACACCGGCCGCATTCTGATTTCAGGTGTGTCCGTGGGGCTGCCCGGTAAAGGCCGCCGGGTGTTTGCCAAAGATAATTTCGATGCCATCCTCAACGGGGAAAATTTCATTGAACCCCTGACCCGGGAGGACCAGGAACTGATCACCGACAAGAACATCACCAAACTGTACAAGGCGCCCGACGGCAATGCCCGGTTTGTCCAGATCACCCGCACCGAAGATGTGATCCATCTGGCCGGCCAGCTGGGGTATTTTGATCTTACTGATGAATACGGGATCAAAGAAGAGTATGACGTGGCCATGTCCCTGGGGATCGCCGCAGGCATCGAGGCCCTCAAGGATGCCAGTATTCCGCTGGTCATGCAGTATAAAAAAATGAAAGGGGGCAGAAGCATGGTGCCGGATGGATTTGCTTTGCCCGCGGAAATGCAGGATGACACCGGCGTCATCATCACCTCGTTGTGGCCCAACGGTGAAACCCTGATGGCGGAGCTGGAAAAATACTATTATGAAAAATTCTTTTTACGGCCCCATGAGGAATTTGAAAAAATCTATTATTATCTCATGGAACGTGTCAAGGACATGGAAGTCAAAGAAGAACTCACGGACTGGTTTTTCAAGTCCAAATCCAGAAAAAGAAAGGATTTTTCCACCTATACCTTTGACAGAAATTTTCTGGCCAATGCCTGCCCTCTGGGATCGGCCCATCTGGCCATGATCATCAAGGCCAAGGGTCCCAATACTTTGGTGTCTTCAGCCTGTGCCTCCACCACCCTGGCCATCGGCATTGCCGAGGACTGGATCCGTACCGGCAGGTGCAAACGGGTCCTGGTGGTGGGCGGGGAAAACGCCACATCCACCCAGCAGAACCAGTGGGTGGGTTCCGGATTCCTGGCCCTGGGGGCCGCCACCATTAAAAAACGGGTATCAGAAGCGGCCAAGCCCTTTGATGAAGACCGTAACGGCACCATCCTGGGGTCCGGGGCAGTGGGCCTGGTGATCGAGGCGGAATCAGAGGTGCACCGGCGGGGTATGAACGGCCAGTGCGAGATCCTGGGTACCCACATTGCCAATTCAGCTTATCACACCTATAATATTGATGTGCCCCACATGGCAAAGGAGATGACCAAATTCATCAACAAGGTGGAAAAGCGTACCGGTATCAGAAAAGACGTGTATGCCCAAAAACTGTTGTTCATGTCCCATGAAACCTATACCCCGGCCAGGGGGGGCAGTGCCGATGCCGAGGTGACCGCCCTGGAAACCACATTTGCCGACCATTTGAACAGCATCTGCATCTCCAACACCAAGGGATTCACAGGTCACACCCTGGGAGCGGCCATTGAAGATGTGGTTCTGGTCAAGGCCCTTCAGAACCGCAAGGCACCGCCCATAGCCAATCTGACCAAAATTCCCGACCATTTTAAAAAGCTGAATTTTTCCGGCCAGGAAAATATCGACAGTGAATTCGGCCTGCATCTGTCTGCAGGATTCGGGTCCCATTTTGCCTTCCTGTTTGTGAAACGGATTCAGGAAAATGCGGTCCATGGCAACCTGGCCTATCACAAATGGCTGCGCCATATCACGGGTGCACAGAAGCCGGAGTTGAAAGTCATAGACAACACCCTTTGCGTGGTGGAAGGAGATGCCTCCGCCCCGGCCATTGTACCGGAGGCCATCCCCGGGGCCCCGGGAATTGCTGTACCTCCAATGCCGGCACCTGCGGCCCCGGCCCAAAGAAAACCTGCCATAACCGCATCTTCACCCGCATTGGCCCCGGCTGTGGTGTCTGCCGGACCGGAACCGGGTGTTTCTTCAGGCGCGGCGCCTGGAGCCCCGGGAGACAGCGCCGGTGCTGCCGCAAAGATCAAAGAGATTATTGCGGCCCAGACCGGATATACCCCGGATATGCTGGAAAACGACCTGGACCTGGAAGCGGATCTGGGCATTGACACCGTAAAACAGGTGGAGATCTTCGGCAAAATCGCCACAAAGTTCGGATTTCCCGTGCCCGATGACCTCAAGCTGCGGGATCTGAACACCATCGCCAAACTGGCCCAATACGTGGCAGTCCGATTCGTTCCGGCATCCGGGGCTGTCATACCGGGCGCCGGGGCTTCCGCACCCGGAGCCGGCCAGGTATCTGCCGCACCAGACCAGACATTTGTCCGGCCGGGTGCGGCCCACACCATGGATTCCGGTGAGCGGGTGGTGACCGGAGCAGTGCCGTCTGACCAGGTATCTGTCAAAGTCAAGGAGGTGATTGCGGCCCAGACCGGGTATACCACGGACATGCTGGATGATGACCTGGACCTGGAAGCGGATCTGGGCATTGACACGGTGAAACAGGTGGAGATTTTCGGCAAGGTGGCCACCCATTTCGGGTTTGCCGTGCCTGATGACCTGCGGCTGCGCGATTTGAACACCATTGCAAAGCTTTCCGCCTATGTGGGAACCCGCATGGCCGGACCGGCGGGATCTGAAACGGCATCCGCCACAGCCGGACAGGACGTTCCAGTCCCTGCCGGCAGCGGCAAATCAGTGATGTTATCTGATGACCAGGAATTTTCTGTACCCACGGCAGCCCATACCATGGATTCCGGGGAGCGGGTTGTGACCCGAACCCGGAGCCAGGAAACTTCCACCGCCACCGTGGTCAAAGAGGTGATCGCCCATCAGACCGGTTATACTCCGGACATGCTGGATGATGACCTGGATCTGGAAGCGGACCTTGGCATTGACACGGTGAAACAGGTGGAGATTTTTGGCAAGGTGGCCACCCATTTCGGGTTTGCCGTGCCCGATGACCTGCGGCTGCGGGACCTGAACACCATTGCAAAGCTTGCCGCCTATGTACAGGCCAGGATGCCGGCAGCCCCTGACCCCGAAGAAGACACGATCCCTGCCACAGGCTCTTCAGGTGCAGTACGGGATGATCTGGTTCCGGATGCATCAGACACTGCCGTGGTATCCGGTGTCGGACCGACGTCTTCCAAACCGGCCGCTTTAACGGATTCAGATGACCTGTTTCCGGACCCCTCATCCCCCATCAAGCGCCTGGTGGTGCGGGTGGATGAGGCGGACATGCCGGCCCATCGCAGGCCGGATTTTTCCAGTCACAGGATACTGATTTCTCTTGACAGCCACGGGTTTGCCCAAGCTGTGACAGAGCGGATACAATCCCTTGGGGGAGAAGTGATCACTCTGGGAACAAAGGATGCGGATGTGACAGCCGACCTGTCCGATCTGGACGGGTTCCAGGCTGCTGTTGAAGCCTTTTCCCACACAGATCCGAACATTACCGGGTATATCCACCTGGCCTCCCTGGACGCTTATTTTGACAGAAAAAACAGAGAGTTTGCCGCGGATGCAGATGTGAACACCACAGTCAAATCCTGCTTTTTGCTGCTCAAAACCCTGTTTGACAAGCTGGATGCCCCGGACACCCTCCTCGGCACCATTGCATTCGACTCGGTGATCTTTCCCTATATGGAAGACTGCGGTGACATTCACCCGCTGTTTGCAGCCCTGAGCGGCATGCTCAAAACCGCCAACAAAGAACTGGAAAACACCCGGGTCAAGGTGGTAGATTTTTCTTATAAACAGCCCAAAAAGAGCCTGGGCCGCATTGCCGACCTGTTCCTTGCGGAATTGCTGTCAGATGATCCCCGGTGTGAGGTGGGGTATAAGAACAAAAAACGCTATGTCCTGTCCATGCACCCGGAAACCGCCCGCAACGATGCGCCCATAGTGGCGGACGGTGATACCCTGCTGGTGACCGGCGGTGCCGGCGGCATCACCTATGAGATCGTAAAACAGGTGGTGGCCGCCTACAGGGTCAACCTGGTGATACTGGATATAAACGATATCTATGCCACAGATCCGGTGCTGCTGAAACCGACTGCCACTGAAGCCGACCTTATGGCGCTGCTGCGAAACCAGATGCCCGGAGAAAAACCGGTGGCGGTGAAACAGGCCCTGGACCGTTTGATGCGGGTCAGACAATCCATTGCCAACATAGAGTACCTTAAATCCCGAGGGGTTTCTGTGACCTATCACTGCACGGATGTGACCGATTATCAGGCCGTGAAAACGGCTGTGGATGCCTGTGAACGCATCGACGGGATCTTTCATGCCGCCGGCATGGAGATGAGCCAGTTCATCCCCAAAAAAGAGCGTAAAGCGTTCGAGCTGGTGGTGGATGTCAAGGTCAAGGGCATGCGCAACCTGCTGGCTGCCGCCAAAGACAGGGAATACCGGTACTTTTTCACCTTTTCCTCGGTCACGGCCCGTTTCGGCAACCAGGGCCAGGTGGATTATACTGCTGCCAATGATTTTTTGGGCAAAACCCTGTTCAGGGAAAAACAGATCCATCCGGACAGAACTTACAAGGTCTATGCCTGGACCGCCTGGGGCGGGGTGGGCATGGCCACCAACCCAACGGTGAAAAAGGTGCTGGAAGACAGGGGCATTCAGTTTCTGCCCATGGACCAGGGGGTGAAATTCTTCATGGCGGACCTGCTGGACAAAACCGAGTCTGAAATGGTGTTTTCCGGCCTGGATTATGACTTTGACATTGATGGTCTTTTAGGGACTCCGCCGGGCCAGGCGTTTCCCTTCCTGGGGGAGCCGACCCGCAAGGAAGATGACACCGCAACCTGGACCAGGGTTCTGGATCTGGACCATGATCTGTTTCTTCATGATCATACCATGGGGGATGTGCCCCTGTTTTTGGGGTCCACCGGTATCGAGACCATGGCAGAAGCTGCCGCGGCCCTTGCCGGGCAAGGATCGGTGGTCACACGACTGTCTGATTTTTCCATCCCTTACGGCATCAAACTGCTCAAGGGACGGCCCAAGGAAATTATTATTTCCAGCACCCGGACCGACCAGGATCAGTATGCCTGTGACATCACCTCGGTGTTCAAAAATCCCAAAGGACAGGTGATGGGGGATCCCAAACCGCATTACCAGGGCAATTTTGTTCTTTCCCTTGACCGGCCTGCCCCGGAAAGAATAGACCTGCCGGAATTTCATACCGTGTCCTGGGAAGGGGATCTGGCTGATCTGGTGTATCATCCCAAACGGCTGTTCATGTTCGGGTTGTTCGAGACCATCACGGATATCAATTCATTTGACGGCAAAACCCTGGTCACCACGGTGGCGGACCGGTCAGGCGCCCCGTTCTTTAAGGGAGTGACGGATCCGCAGTTCCAGGCCGCACCAGTCCTGGTGGATGCCATGTTCCAGACCGGCGGGCTCCTGGAATTTCTCACCACCTCCCGCACGGTGCTGCCTTACCGCATCGCATCCATGACCTTTTTTGCGCCGGTAGGCAAAAATGTTGATTATCTCTGCATTACACAAAAAAAAGCATCAGGAAAGGAAACCAACACCTATGACCTTACCCTGACCGATGATGCAGGAAATGTGTTCATAAAGGTCACGGGCTTTGAAATGGTGAAACTCACCCGCCTGGCACCCGAAGACCGGATTGCCGGCAGGGTGAGCTTTACGGAAACCGTGGTATAAAAATAGAGACGATAATCGGAAAATTACAAAGGCAGCCAGGATAGTCCAGGCTGCCTTTGTATATTCAGGGCCAATACCCTCACCGCCGGTCCCGGATGATATCGCCTTCCGCCATGACCACCAGGGGGCAGGCTCCCAGATGAAAAGGATCTTTGTCCCAGATGATGAGACTGGCCAGTTTTTCTGGTTCCACACTGCCCACACAGTGGTCGATGTCCAGGATTTGTGCGTTTTTCAGGGTGATAAGGTTGATGGCGGCTTCAGGTGTCATGCCCTGGATCAGAAAATATTTCAGGCTGTCCCGCAGATGGTGGGCCATGATGACCGGATGGTCCGTCATCAGGCCGTATCCGGCTCTTGATGACATGAGCAGGGCCGTATGTTTATAGGAGGCGTTTTTCAGTTCCACTTTGTTGTCAGAAGCGCCCAATGGTCCGTACACCACCGGGATATCATTGTCCGCCAGGGCATTGAAAATGGATGTATGATGAATGTCCAGTGCATGTTCCGCCGTAACCCGGAGATTGTATCTGTTTTTCAGGTCAATGAGAAACAGTGCATCATCTTCCTTGTGCACATGCACCTTCAACCTCTTTTTGCCGTTGAACAGCGCAAAAATTTCCCATTGTTCTTGTGACAGGGCCAGTTCATATTCCCTCTGGGCCCAGGCGGCACCTTTTTTGGGGCTATCTGTTTTGGTCAGTTCATACAGGGCTTTTTCCTTTTTTATGCGGGCCTGTTCCTCTTTTCGTAAAATATCGGAAAGATACTTTTCCAGCAGGGCGGCTGTTCCCATGCGGGTGAAGGGCCGGGGTCCTTTCCAGTCAATTGACGTTCTCGGGTTGTACCCTAAGGCCGCCTTATATCCATAATGGCTGATAACGGCATTGGCCCGATTTTGAACAAAGTTTTTTATGACCATTGCCCTGCCGCCGATGATATTGCCGGAACCCGGCACCACACATGAATACAGCACCCCGAAATCAACTGCATCGGAAAATCCCCGGTCATCGAAATAGATGCTGTCCAGCGGGTTGTGCAGAGGTGAAAAAGCAGAGAGATGGTCATCGGTTTCGGTTTCTTTTACAGGTTCGCCCTGCCGTTCCATGCCCAGGTGTGAATGGGGATCTATGAAAGCCGGGGTGACGATGCCCCTGATATCAGACCGATATTTTTTGTCTGTTACCGCTGTGATATGGCGGTCCTCCACTACCACGGTCATGTCTGACCGCATGGATCTGCCGTCATACAGTTGGCCTGCCCGGATTGTTGTGGTGTGTTTTCCCATGGTCTGTTCCAGTTTTGTAAGGGTTTTTGTCGAGCGGTTGCATTTTATCAGATACAGGTATTGCATCAGGAATGCAAGACAGTCATTGTGTATACTGCCGGCAGCATCCATCATCTATCTGCTCAGCACGGTGATTATTCCGCAACCATGATTGGCATTGCTTGCAAAATAAGGAAAAATGGCGTATAGGATCTTGTTCAGTCAGGATTTTGTGTTTCAGGAGAGTCATGTATACCCCGTTGCATTACCAGGTGTCAGAATATGATTGTGTGCCCACTGCGCTGATCAATGCAGTGAGCTATCTGTTCACAAGAAAAGAAATTCCGCCCATGGTGATCCGCCATATTTATCTGTACTGTCTGGATACCGTGGGCCGCAATGCCCGGTTCGGCATGGCAGGAACCAGCAAATACGCGGCCCGTCTGGTGGGAAACTGGCTTGATTCCTATAAGATCAAGGGATTTTCCGTGCGCACAAAATTTCTGGAAAAAGAAGATGTCCGCCTGGACAAAGAAGGAGAGATTCAGACATGCCTGGAGGAGGGCGGTGTGGTGTTGTGCAATATCCTGCTCACTAAAAAAGAAGAGCATTATATCATGATCACCAGCATTGCAGATGAATGGGTATATGTATTCGATTCCTACAAAAGAACCCGTATCAGGGGAATGAAAGACAATGTCAGTATCCTGGAGTCGTCTGACGGCCGGTCCCCCAATCTGAAAATACAACAGGCCTGGCTGGATCAGGCCGACTGTAAACGGTTCTGTCTGGGACCTGTTGCTCTCAGGGAAGCCCTGCTCATAAGACGGCTGTCCTGAGAACGCTTTCAAAGGCCGGACCAGGCCATTGTCTGCAAGTCAGGGTGAATAGAGATACAGCCCTATTGTAAAAAAGAGCGCACCGATACCGGTTTCACCGGCATTCTCACCGGCAGCATGGGGATATCTCCGGCGGGTCTGTTTGTGACCGCAGCCAGGATCCTGTTTATAACGGGACCGCAGGTGCGGCCCTGGCAGAAGCCCATGCCGCACCGCAAGGCTTTTTTGAGCAGGGCAGGGGTGTCATACCCTTTTTTCACTGCTGTTTTGATGTCACCCATTGTTATGTTTTCACACCGGCAGATGGTGACTGTATCCGGAATTGCGCAAAAAACCGTATCCGGCACCCTGTGGAGCCGGTTGAAATACGCGCCAAATGCCAGAACGTGTTTTCTTTGCCGCTGTAAAACCGCCATGCGGTTTTCATCCACCTCTCTGCCCAGTTTTTCAAGGATCCCCCGGGCCGCCAGCTCCCCTTCAATAATCGATTTGGAAGCCCCGGCAATGCCGGTGATTTCCCCGGCGCAGAAAATACCGGGGATACTGGATTCAAAGGCATCATTTACCGCAGTCACCCACCCGCCCAGCTCTGGATCATGGAGAATGGCGCACCCGGCCTGCAGGGGCAGTTCCAGATTGGGAGCAAATCCCCATCCAATGGCCAGACAGCCTGTTGTATATATTTTGCCGGTTCCGGCAATGATTTTGCCCTGGTTATCCACCCGGGCCAAAACGACCCTTTCCAGTTCTTTTGTACCCGTTGCCTCCAGAACCATGGTCTGGTGGTGAAAGGGAACCTTTGACCCGAGGATTTTTGCCAGATACCGGGTGCCTTCCAGGAGTTTGGAAAACTGGTGAAATCCATGGGTCAGCATGCCCAGCTTCCCCTGCATTTTTCCAAAATCAGCTATGGACAGCAGCCGGCCCCGGTTTGAAAGATATTCCGCAGACACGGCTGTCAGGAACGGTCCCAAGCCGGCTGCCACCATGTTGTCCGCCGGCAGGATGCCGCTGCCTTTCATGAGGATCTGGGCTGCGCCGGTGGATATCACGCCGGGAAGGGTCCACCCTGGAAACGGCACAAAGGTTTCCCTTGCGCCGGTGGCAAGCAGCACTGCCTGGGGCGTGATGCAGATGATCTCTTTTCCGTTTTTTTCCGCCAGAATTTCCAGGTGTCCATCAATCCCGATAACCTGGGTGCGGTGCATTATGGGTACAGGCGCTGTCTTGATCCTGCCTGGCAGCCGCCGGATACCGGGGCGGTTCAGACCTGTGAAAATGGATGGATTTTGTGGCCAGGGAAGGGATCTGAGGGACTGACCGCCAGTGTGGGGGGTTTCATCCATAACCAATATATCCAGACCGTGGTCTGCCAGGATGTGTGCGGCCACCACACCGGCACACCCGGCACCCACAATGGCTGTATCACATTTTATACCCAGGGTCACGGCAGGTCTCCCTGTGTTTCAATGGTCATGCCGTCGTGCACCACGGTCATGCAGGCACGCTGATCAAGCTGGCCATCTATCGTCATCAGGCACTGGTAGCACACCCCCATGCCGCACACCGCCCCCCGGGTGTCATCATGGGATTGGCCGATTCCCAAAGTCTTCATGCCGGCGGCCGTCAGGGCTGCCAGCAAGGTTTCCCCTTGGAAAGCGGTTATTTTCCGGCCGTTGACCGTTACGTGTATTTCGGGTCCCCGAATAATACCGGGAATGCGCAGGTCCCGGTTCATGACACCGCTCCGTTAGAAAACCGTTCCAGGCAAAACGGGGTCAGGTTGATACAGGTGGTACCGTCCGTAATCAGTTCGGCAATGAGCTGCCCGGTGACGGGGGACAGGGCAATACCGTCTCCTTCATGTCCGGCAGCCATGATAAAACCGGGTAAAGACGGGACCCGGCCCAGGATGGGAAGGCCGTCCGGTGTGTAAGGACGCAGTCCGGCAAAGGTACGCATCAAAGAGGCATCTTGTAATGCAGGGATGATGGCGGTGGTCTCTGCCAGGATATGTTTTACAGCCGTAAGGGTGGTGGAACGGTCGAATCCAACAAATTCCCGGGTGGAGCCCAGCAGAAAATTGCCGGCTTCCGTCTGCTCCATGGAAATGCCCATGTGTCCGGATTCGGCAATGGCAGGATCATATTTGGCCGCCACATATGCCGCGGAAATCAGGCATTGATCCAGGACCGGTGCCATGGGACCGGTCACCAGGATCTGGCCCCGTCTGGGTGTGATGGGGATATCCAGCCCCACCATTTTGCCGATCTTTGGTGCATGCACACCTGCGGCATTGACAATGGTTCTGGTTTCAATGGTTTTTTGGGGTGTGTCCAGAACAAAGATGCCGTCGGTTTTCAGCCCGATACCCATTACCGGTGTGCGGGAAAGCACTCTGGTCCCGCAGCGTTCGGCCGCCTCCAGAAATGCCAGGGTAAGATAAATGGGATTGACCCGGGCATCCAGGGAACAGAAAGTGGCTCCCGGGAGATTCGGCGACAGACACGGGGCAAGTTCTCTGGCCTGGCGGATGTCCAGAAGTGACACCCCTAAACCGGCCTGGTTCTGTTCCTGTACAAACCAATTGACGGCTGTCAGCTCCGCCTCACTGGTGATGGCCATGATCCCGCCGCTGCATTGCAGCGCAATATCCGCATCCAGTTCCTGTTCCAGGGTGTCGAACCGGTTCCTGCCTGCCATGGCCAGCGCCAGATGAACTCCGGGTTTTTTGGACTGCAGAAACACCATGCCGTCACAGGCCCCGGAGGTGCCGGAGCAGGGATCTGATTTTTCCAGCACCAGGACATCCACTTTTTTTTTTGCCAGGTGCCAGGCCACGGATGCGCCGATAATCCCTGCACCGATAACCACCACATCCGCATGCCAGGAGGATACCATGCTCCCTATTCCTTTACCCGCAAAATCTGCATCCGGGTTTTGTCGGGCAACTGCATCCAGTTTAAAATCGGTTCTATGATGGGCCTGCAATTATTGATTCGTTTTCTTGGGTGCATCATAAGGTTCGGTCCTCTTATTTTCCTCCTGATCCTCTTCCGTTTCCTCAACGTTGCGTACCACTTCTTTGGATGCTTCGGATTCAGAGTAATGCTGAATTTCAGCTTCCTGATGATCTTGGCTGGGCACTGATTCAATGGCCCGGGGAGATTCAGCTGCCGGTTGAGAATCTTTGAGAAGACGCATGGGCGGAGCAGCCCCCTTTTTGTCCTCACCAAACCAGATGGTCTGGTGAGGAAATGGAATTTCAATGCCCCGTTCATCAAAAATACGCTTCATTCTTTCCAGAAAAGCCCGGCGAACCGCAAACTGGCGCATGGGTCTGGTTTTCAGCCTGACCCGGACTTCTACTGCGGAATCACCCAGATTGTTAAGACCAAACAGTTCCAGGTCCCCGATAACATCCGGTCCCCAGGTTTCATCCTGCTGCAGCTCTGCGGCCACATCCTGCAGGGCCTGGACGACCTCGCCGTAATCCTCCCTGTAAGCAACGCCTGCGTCCACCAGGGCATAACCGAAGTCGCGGTTGCTGTTTTTCACGGTGGTGACCTCCCCGAAGGGAATCACAAATACCGCTCCTGTAAGGTCACGCAGGGTCAGGGTTCGAATGGTAAGGTGTTCAACGGTTCCTGCATATCCGCCTGCCTCAACCCAGTCACCCACTGAAATGGAGTCCTCCATCAGGATAAAGGCGCCCGTAATTACATCCCGGACCAGGGTCTGGGCGCCAAAGCCCACAGCCAGGCCCACGACCCCTGCGCCTGCCAGCAGAGGGGCGATATTGATGCCTATATGGGATAAGACACTCATACCTGCCACCAGAATCAGGGCAATCCGGATAACGTTGTTAAATAGAGGCAGCAGGGTCAGTATTCTTTTGTTGGCTTCCCTTCCGGCAACGCTCTCCCGCTCCCTGGTCATGTAGGCTTCTATTTTTAAACTTACCAGTTCCCAAAACAGAAAAGCGCCGCCTACAATCAGGATAATCACCAGCACCTTGGAAATTACAGCGCCACCCTGGGGGGACAATATCCAGCTGAAGGTGCCGATTCCCCAGGCCTGCATTATCGAAAAAGCGGCAATGATGTACAGAACCCCTTTGACTGTATGCCTGAGCAAGGGGAGATACCTGTTGGCTCTGGCTTCCAGGTCCGGATAATTCTTTTTCAATTCATCATTGATCTTGAACAGTTGATCCAGACTCCGCTGGCTTATGCGGACAAGAAAGGCGGTGAGAACAACAACCATGATGGTCAGGATCAGGGCCCTGGCCACAAGGTAAACCCCGCCCTCTATTTCCAGGGCCCAGGTTAGGAACATGCCCAGGGTAAACAATATGACAGCAATGTGCCAGAAATCGGCAAATCGTCGACGTAAAGCGGTCACAGTCTGAACCTTTCGCAAATGGGGATCAGAGGTTTCCGATTCTGTCTGCGGCTCAGGCGCTTCTGTCTGTTTTTGGCCTCCGCGCAGCCACCAGGACACATCCGTTCGATTCTGCAGTACAAGGATGATTACCATCAGGGCAATGATCAGCCCCAGCATTTTGAGAAGAAAAAGGTAAAGACTGGAGGCAAGTCCGAGAATCAAGACCGCTTCAAGAATAAAGTAGCCGTAAACCGAAATCCTGGCGACTCTTCTGACCCAGATATAAAGATACTGCACAGACTCGCTGTCCAGAGGCAGTAACCTCAGGGAAGGTATCCCGGGCATGAGCAACAGCCTGGTAAAAGCCAGAATTACCCTGACCAGGACATTGGCGTTTATCAGGGTCAAGGCCACAAGCTGGGTGCCCGGGCGCGGATCAAGCAGGGGGAGCAGTCCATAGGCTGCAGCCGCAAAACCAGCGATGGGAATCAATTCCAGCAATGTATTGCCGAACATTAGAAAGGCTCTGAACCCCTTGCTGTAAGTTATCCGATCTTCCAGAGAATTGCGGACCCGGGACAAGAGGCGGGAAACCAGTAACTGTGCCAGAAAACCTGCCAGAAGGACCAGTATGACTTTGCTGCCCATTTCCCCCCAGCGTCTGAGTATTTCCGGATCCTGGGCCTGCCCGGCAATATCCCTGGCCAGATCGGGTATCTGGAGCATATTATGCCCAACTTCTGCCAACACATGATTGATTTTTTGCATGTAACCGGACATTGTCCTCAGCAGCTTTCCAGCAAAGCCTTTGGATTCAGCCTTTGTTTCCTCGGAAAATTCTTCGCTGGTCCTGAGAAGCACTCGGAGGTCCTGCTTGAGGTTTTCCAGCCTTTGCGGGTCTTCCAGGTCCTGGAGTAATTTTTCAATACTGACTCTGGAAGGATCGGTGCTGCCGGAATGATCCTCCTGGGCGCATGCCTTGAATGGGTGCAGCATGAAAACAGATAATACCAGGACGAGCCAGACATAACAGAATGAACGTATTAACGCTTGACGCATGAAATCTCCTTACATGATGGGATCAGGTTGAAATCAGTAAAATCTGCATATCCATCACATTGGTGCGGGTGGGACCGGTGATCAGCAGATCTTCCAGGGCCGCAAAAAAAGGATATGAATTGTTGTCTGCCAGGTGTTTTTCAGCGGACAGGCCCAGGGCCTTAGCCCGGGAAACCGTGTCACCGCCGGCAAAGGCCCCGGCCGCATCTGTGGGGCCGTCCGTTCCGTCTGTACCGACGGACAGCAGCATAATCCCGGAGGTGCCTGCCAAGGCCATGGCTCCGGCCAGGGCCAGCTCCATATTCCGGCCGCCTGTCCCGCTTCCTTTTATGGAAACCGTGGTTTCTCCGCCGGACAGCAGACAGGCGGGTGGTGCAACCGGCCGGCCGGAGTCTTTGACTTCCCTGGCAATGGCACACAAAACTTTGGCCGCTTCCTTTGCCTCCCCCTGGATCATGGAAGACAGCACCAGTGGTCTGAATCCCAGGCGTTCTGCTTCTTTTTGTGCTGCAGAAAGGGCATCTGTCAGGCTGCCCACCACCTGGTTGGTCACACCAAAAAACACGGAATCGCCGGGTTTGGGGGTATCTGGAACCTGTCCGTTAATTCCGGCCCTGATTCTCGTGCGGACCGATTCCGGAACCGCATTCCATATTCTGCGGTCCTCAAGTATCAGTTTGCAGTCCATGAAATTTCCCGGGTCCGGTGCAGTCATGCCTGAGCCGATAATATCCAGGTCATTGCCTATCACATCCGACAGTATCAGCGATACCACCCGGGCTCCGTTGGCAGCGGCACACAGCTGTCCTCCCTTGATTTTTGACAGGTGCTTGCGGATGGTGTTGATTTCATGAATTGTGGTTCCGCATTCCAGTAGCAGTCTGGTGGTGTGCTGCTTGTCGGCCAGGGATACACCGTCTGCCGGTGCCGGGGTAAGGGCTGATGCCCCGCCTGATATCAGGCATAAAATCAGATCTTCCGGCCCGGCCCTGGATACCATCTCCAGCAGGGATGCTGCTCCATCCATGCCGTTCTTGTCCGGCACCGGGTGACGGGCCTCCACTATCCGGCACCGTTCCAGGGGTACCCCATGACGGTATTTAGTAATGATAAGCCCGTCATTGATCCGATGTCCCAGGATGTTTTCCACCTGATGTGCCATGGCTGCTGATGCCTTGCCGGCTCCCACCACAAAAATGTGCTTGATCTGATCCAGGTCAAACTCCGTTTCCGCCACCTGCAGCAGGCTGCCGGATATTGTCAGGTACCTGTCAATACAAGCTTCCGGCGAGACCGCCTGAATGCCGCCATTGAAAATGGCTTGGGCCGTCTGTTTTAAACTGTTTGCTTCTTTTCGTTCGGAAATCAATAGCATGATTTTTATCCTCTTTGCCCCTAATGATAATATTTTTTTATTCATGAGACAACTATCATGATACAGGGAGAAGCATTATCGGAAAAGTAATCGTAACAGAATAGTGAAACCAGGTAAGAATTTCTGTTATGGTTTTTTTCTAAATCCTATCTTTATGCTTATCAGCGGGGAGATTAAAAACCAGGCCAGGCCAAGAACCTGGAGGCTTAGGACCATGAGAAAGGCGGCCTGGTATCCGGCCGGATCATACTGGCCTGGCAGGGGCGTATCCCACTGGTTAATCACTGCCCCCATGGCCCATTGGAGGCTGAATCCACCCAGAAAGACCAGCAGATTGATGCCGGTGGTGACCCGGCCGGACAGGTGGACGGGAAAGCCCAGGGTCAGGGCGGTGTAGGACAGGATTCCGGCGGTGCCGAAAAATCCGAATAACCCCATCAGCACTTGTGGGGAGATAGGGGCGCCAAAGGCCATCAGTGCCAGTACGCCGCTGAAGACCGTCATGCCGGACACGGCGGAGTACAAAACCGGGATTCCTTTTTGGGCCAGCTTTTCCGTGACAAATCCCAGAAGGATGAAACCGGCAATCATGGCCAGGGCGGATATGGACAGGCACCCGGCAGTTCCTGCCCGGTCCAGGGATGCTACATCCCGCAGCCAGGGGCCGGCCCACAGGCCCTGGACAGCCATGAACCCGGCCTGGGACAGCATAGTCAAAGGTGCGATCCGCCAGAAAAAGAGACTTTTAAATACCTGCCCTACCCCTTGAACCTGCCGGGAAAAAGGCTCTGGCACCGGTTTTTTGTCCGATTCCGGCACCACCGTGAACACCGTCACTGCCATCAGAACACACAGAACGCCAAGACCCAGGAACACCCCCCGCCAGTCGGTGAATCTCAGGGCAAATTCCACCGGGGCAAAGGCTGCCAGGACCCCTAAACCGCCGGCCGCCATCTGTAACCCGTTGATCCTGGACAAGACAGGGCCTGGAAACCAGATCACATAGGATTTGAAGGCTGCCATCAGACAGGCGGAGACCCCAAACCCGATGAGGGCCCGGCCGATGATCAGGCCGGACAGGCTTGTGGACAGGGCAAACACGGCGGCCCCGACAGCTGCGAATATCAGCAGCACAGCTTCCACCACCCTGGGGCCGAACCGGTCCAGCAGAATACCCAGGGGCAGCTGAAAAGCGGCAAAGGCGACGAGGTAGGTGGCGGTGAGCAGGCCCAACTGGGAGGGATCCACCCCCACATCAGCTGCCAGGTCCGGTGCGATAACGGCATTGACCACCCGGAACAGGTAGGAGAGAAAATATCCGCCGGCAAAGGGAAGAAACACCCGGAGCAGGAGGTCAGGGGACAGGGGCCTGGCCGATGGTTCAACCGCTGTTTTGCGCATGCTGTCGGGTTTTGTCATGACGCCCCTGGGATCCTGTGACCGCATCCGGGTATTTTGTCAGTAATTACAAAATTTTTTCCACTGTCTCCATGGACAGGTTGAAAACTTTTTCATTAAACCTGGATTTGAGGGCAAACACAAGCATATCTTTGTTGAGCACCAGTTCATTTTTCGCCAGAACCGCCAGAGATGCCAGGGCCCAGTCGGTTCTTTTAATCTTCAGGGCCTTGAAATCGATTTCCTCCACCTGTGCTTTGGTGTCGGGAATGTCCACACTGGCTTCCTTGAGCACATACGTTTCAGGCGACAGAGCGGCAAATATGTTTTTGCGCCGGGCCACACCCTCATCACTTAACGCCGCCACCACGGTGGGGGATTCAATGCCGGTATACCCGATTTTTTCAGGAGACAGAAGGATTTCCGATACAGACTGGCCCCTGAGCACGGTGATGTTATAGTCATTTTTAATGGACACATTCAGGCCGCCGGAAATACCCGCAAAACATATCATGTCTCCGGCTGTGACAATGCGCATGCCTGCAGATCCCAGGATCACCACCTCATGCCGCCTGGCATCGGGCATATCAAACTGCTTTTCGACCACAAAGGGCTCCGGGAATCTGCCCTGCTCTTTGGCCAGTTTCCGGTAGAGTTCCCCGTATTCGGGCCGCTGGTTCTTTTCAATCACCCCGCCCGGAGAGGGCCTTTTTTCTATCATCTGATCGATGACTTTAGGGGTGAGCTGGTTGCGCTTGGTGTAGCGTCCCGTGCACAATCCCAAGGTTTCCACAACAGAGAATCCCTTGTGGTTCATGGCGGTGACCAGCTCGTCTGCCAGGCCGTCATCATGACCGGAAATGCGTGAAATATAGGTAGCGCCAGCACTTTCGGCCACACCGCAGATATCCATGGGGATTTCCGCCTGGTTGAGAAATTCCGATCCCACCCGGGCATCACTGGGGGTGGTAGCGGAATACTGGCCCCCGGTCATACCGAAGTTGAAGTTGTTTAAAATGATCAGGGTCATGTCCAGGTTTTTGCGGCAGGCAGCCAGAACATGGGCGCCGCCGATGCCCATGCCGCCGTCCCCCATGGTGACAATGACGTTGAGGGAGGGGTCTGCCAGTTTCAGGCCGGCAGCATAAGTCAGTGCCCTGCCGTGGACCCCGTGCAGGGCATGGACATTGAAAAAGGTGTCAAACAGGCCGGAACACCCGATGTCGGTGACGATGACGGTCTTGTGATCGGCAATTCCCAGTTTTACAAGGGCTGCATCCAGCGATTTGGTGATGCGGTCATGGGTACATCCCGGGCAGAAAACAGGGGGGCGGTTGGTATTTAAAAAACTAGTCATTTTCAATGGTCTCCATAATCTTGGCCGGGGGAATCAGCACCCCGTTCATCTGGCCGTAAAAATCCACCTGCTTGCCGCACAGCACTCTTTTGATTTCATTGATATACTGGCCCAGGTTCATTTCAATCACCACCACCCGTTTATAAGGGGCTGCCTTTTCCACAAGCAGGGTTTCCGGTACCGGCCACAGGGTTTTCAAGGACAAAGTGGAAACCGGGGTACCCTTTTGTGCCAGGGCCGCTGCCGCATCTGCAACCGCCCGTGAGGTGATGCCGTAGGAGATCACCAGCGTGTCGGTGTCCGGCACAAGGTGTTCTTCGTACAGGGTGATGCGGTCCATGGCGTCATGGAGCTTGGTACGCAGCCGCTGCTGCATATCCCCGATGACCCGGGGATCGATGGTGATATACCCGTCCGGACCATGGGTGGAGGATGTCTGGCGTACCAGGGTGGGGCCGCCGATGGGTAAAAACGGCGGGGCCTTGTCCGGGTCTGCGGCAAACGGCACATAGGGGGCGTTTCCGGTATAGGGGGTGCGCGTCACAATAGGGGGCAGGTTGAGATCATCCATGTCAAAGCTTTCCTTGGTCATGCCGATCTCCTTGTTAGAGGCAATAAATACCGGACATCTGAATTCCTCGGCAAAGTTGAAGGCATGCACCGTAAGTTCCAGGCAGTCTTTGGCATCTGTGGGGGCCAGTACAATGACGGGTACCCCGGATGTGGATCCCCACCGCATAAACTGGATGTCGGAATCAGCACCCCGGGTGGCTGATCCTGTGGAGGGCCCCAGGCGCTGAACATTGGCGATCACCAATGGAATCTCACTGCCGATGGCAAAGGAAATGTGTTCACTGTAGAGGCTGATGCCGGGGCCTGATGTGGCTGTGAGTACTTTTTTGCCGGCCATGGATGCGCCGATGCAGTATCCCATGGAAGCAATCTCATCTTCGCCCTGGATACAGATACCGTCCTTTGGGGGCAGCATTTTGAGCATATTATTGAAAATGGTGGTGGCCGGTGTGATGGGATAGCCGGCAAAAAAATTGCATCCCGCAGCAATGGCCCCCCTGGCAACCGCTTCGTTGCCTTCCATGAATACAAATGCCATAATGGTCTCCTTATGTTTTGATCAGGTCTGTGCAATAAAGATCTGATCAAATATCTGATTAAATATCGAGGGAATTTTACCGGGTGACGTCACATATGTCAAGGCAAAATTCCCATAATTTTAATTGATTTTATCCTGGTCTTGGTATAATGATGACGGTCATGGAAGCCATAAGAAAAGCAGAAGCCAAAAAAACCAAGGAAGATTTTACCCGTGAAGCCTATATGGGCATCCGCCGAATGTTTTTTCACAACGAAATTATTCCGGGCCAGAAAATTTCCTATGGAGATCTGGCAAAGCGGTTAAACATGAGTACCACCCCGGTGATCCAGGCATTGAAACACCTGGAATTTCAGGGGCTGGTGCGGCATGAGCCCAACCGGGGGTATTACACGGAAAATGTCAGCCTGGCCGAGATCATCGAGATTTATGAGTTCAGGGAATTGATCGAGGTGTCTTTGCTGGAAACCACCATTGACACTATTGGCAAACGGGGTCTGAACCAGTTGAAAAAAGCCCTGGACAATCACCTGGCAGCGGTGCGTGATATCTACCTTAAGGAGCGGCTCCGCAAGGATATGGAGTTTCATTTAAAGCTGGCCCAGTTGTCCGGCAACCGGATCCAGATCAATACCCTGACCTATTTGTTTGACCTTTTGTACCTCAAATACCGGGGAAATATTTTGTTTGTCACCCCCATGGACCGGGTGGACAGCGAACACATTCAATTGTATGAAGCCATTGAAAAAAAAGATGTCACACAGGCCCGGGATGTTTTGTCCCGACACATCTCCAATGTGAAACAACATGCCATTGAAAGCACCAGGCGGGCCCTGGCTGAAAAGCGCATCAAAACCATCTGATGCCCATCCCCTGATCCGGCAGCTGGCAGTCCCGACCGGTATCTCTGCCGGTCCTGGCCGGATCTTTTACGGTGTCACTTCAGTTGCAGCCACTCAAACCAGATGGGATAATTTTTTTTGTACCAGGTTAATATCTGCCGCAGCTTTTTCTGATTGTCCTGTGAAATGGTTGCCTCTGAAATTTTGTCAAATGCCAGCACCACAGTGTCGCCATGATAGGTTAATGCATCGTAGCACAGGGTCTGCAATTCATTGCGGATCCGTCCGGAGTCAGATATCTTCACGGCCCGGTGCATGAAATCCTCTCCCTTGAGAAACCGGTTGAGCAGGGGGCTGAACACCAGCTTGCTTTCTTTTATGTTTTCCAGCAATCGCAGGGCAAAGGTGATGCGTTTGTCGCCCATGGCGGTTGTCAACCGCACTGTGACTTCATAGGTGTCATCACAAATCTGTGTGACACCCGGAGCACCGGTATAGGGGTCTGGCAGCATATATCCGGCCCCTGCCAGGGCCTGCCATTTTTTTTCAAAAAGAAGGTCTCCGGCGCTGATGGTGCGCCTGTCCAGGGGGATACCAGCTTTTTTTGCCAGCCGGATACTTTCCCGGTAGGTTTCAATGGTCTCCGTATCCAGGTGCGGGTCGTTGACCAGGGTCTGCAGTTGATCCGCAAAATCATGGCTTTCCGGATCCAGTTTCATGGTGGCGGCATCTGTGTGGGCCGGGAACAAAAATTTGGAGGACAATACCGCCAGGGAAACGGACAGATCCAGAATGGGGGCCAGGCTGGCTGCCTGGATCGCCTCGGCCGAGGCAGCGTATCCATCCACGATGAACAGGTGCCGGGTCTGGTTTTCATCTTCCCAGTCCCCCACAGTCAGGGTGGGTGCATAGGTGCCTGAATCAGTGAACGGGGCATAACCTGACGGCAGAGACCAGGTCTCATCCACCAGGTGTGCACCGCTTTCTTTCCACTGGTCCCATATCTGCCCGATGCGCCTGGCCCGTTTTTCACCCCCCAGGGTCCACACATGGATATGGCGGGGCAAAATCCCGGGATAGGCTTTCTGGATGGCTTTTACCACCAGGTGTCTGGGGGTGAAAAAATCAACGAGCACCGAGTCTTCAGCAGCTTGTTTCACCACTTTTCCGGGCACCACCAGGGTGCCGATATATCCTTCATACTGGTCGGTGATGGCCAGAGGCTGGTCAAACAGGTGCAGTACGGTCAACGGACCGGTTTCTTCTCCTTTGGCAAACCGGGAGGTATTCTCCAACGTATCAATGGCCGCTCCCCATACCGTGATATCGCGCTTGGCAGTCTCCCGTTTGAAATCTTCCCAGGCATAGCACGGATCATTAATCAGTTGCAGCACACAGGCTTCCAGAAATTTTGCCACCTGGGGCCGGGCATAGATCCGGCCGAATCCCAGCAGGGGGTTGGCACCCATTTCCAGGGTTTCTCCACCTTTGGGCATCAGGCCTTCGCCTAAACAGACCATGATGGCATGGTTTTCCGGAAGGGTTCGGGACAGGTACCAGAGACTCTCACTCATGGCATATGCGGAGATGGCATCTGCATCTTTTTTAATGATATTGAGTGCTTTTTTTTCCAGGCCCGCTCCCTGGCCGTAATGCCCGAAAAGCCGGGTACCCAGCGCGGTGACCGCAAGGGTCATTGCCAGCATTTTTTCGGTGCGGTCATCGGTAAAAGAGATGGTATCCAGGATGTCATCTTCAGGATTTCCCCGCATTCGTTCAATGCGCACATCTTCCAGCCACAGGTGGAGCCTGCCCAGGATGGGCCGGGTATCAAAGGCCCACTGGGAAATGAGGTTTTTTTTCTTCATGTCGGTGATGTCCATGGGTACCCCCTCCTTTTTTGTGAGATTGTACTGTCAGCAAAACAGGTATCATTTACCGGGAAAATCTGTCAAGGATTAACCATGGCTTGTTCTTTTCCCCTGATGTGAGATATGGTACCATGCATCATGCATCAGAATGATTCACATCCGCCTGTCCCACCGCCGGCAGGTCCCCGGGCCCGTTTTTCTGCCGGCAACAGGACCATTGCCGCACGTCTGAGCGGCGTGGTGGACCGGATCACCTATCACAACCCGGACAATGGCTGGTCCGTACTCCAGGTGCTGCCCTTTGATGCGCCGGCAACCCGTGAAACCGTTCTGGTGCATCAGACCCGGGTGTTTGCCGGAGCTTCCATGGCATTTGAAGGGTTCTGGCAGGAGCATCCCAAATATGGGCGCCAGTTTTCCGCCACCCTGGCAGAAGAGCAAAAACCAGCCTCGGCTGCGGCCCTGGAAAAATATATCGGTTCCGGTCTTATAAAAGGGGTGGGTCCCAAAACCGCCAAAAAAATTGTCGGGCATTTCAAGGACCAGACCCTGGACGTGTTTGAAGAAAATATTCACCGCCTCATGGAAGTGCCGGGTATTGCCCATAAAAAACTGGAAATGATATCCAGTGCATGGACCGAACACCGGGCTATCCGGGAAGTGATGATGTTTCTGCAGTCCCATGGCATTTCCACTTTGTTTTCCGTGCGCATTTACAAGGCCTATGGGGATGATGCCATTGCCAATGTCATGGCAGACCCCTACCGTCTGGCGGATGATTTTTACGGCATCGGATTTTTTTCCGCCGACAAAGTGGCGTTGCACATGGGGCTGGCAAAGGACAGCCCCCAGCGCATTATCGCAGGTATCCGCCATGTGCTGTCCGCTGCCAGAAATTTCGGTCATTGTTTTTTAACCTTTTCCCAGATCCAGGACCAGGTAAAGGAACTGCTGGAACTGGACCTGTCCGGCATGCTTTCGGATATCCTGGAAACCATGGAAACCGATCGGCTGCTCATGCGGCGGACCCTGGCCCTGGAGCCGAAAGAAGCACCTCAGTCCTGCTATTATGCCCGGTCCCTGTATTTTGATGAGCTGTATGCGGCAAGACGCGTTGCAGGTATAAAAGACCCATCGGCTGTGGACATTCCCCGTATAAAGCGTTGGATACAATTGTTTTGCAAGGCCAAAAACATGCAGTTGAGTCCTGAACAGGCAGCAGCTGTCCAGGGCATCGTCGGCAAAGGGGTTTCCATTCTTACCGGAGGACCCGGCTGCGGTAAGACCACCGCCACAAGGGTGTTGGTGCAGCTTATTGAGGCCATGGGGGCAAGGGTGCTTCTGACAGCCCCTACCGGCCGGGCAGCCCAGCGCATGGGAGAGGTCATCGGCCGGGAAGCAAAAACCATTCACCGGCTTCTGGGGTGGCAGAACGGCCGGTTCAAGAAAAACGAAGACACGCCGCTGGAAATGGATTTTCTGGTGGTGGATGAGTGCTCCATGCTGGATATCAGCCTGACAGCGTCTTTGCTCAAGGCGGTACCCGAAGGCTGCCAGGTGGTGTTTATCGGAGATTTCGACCAGCTGCCCTCGGTGGGGGCGGGCAATGTGCTCAGGGACATGATCACATCCCGCCGGATCACCTGCTTTACGCTTACAAAAATCTTCCGCCAGGCAGCCCAGTCTCTGATCATCCAGTATGCCCACCAGATAAATGCAGGAAAGATGCCCTGGATTGCCTCTCCGTTCAAAGATCCGTCCGTGTGGCAGGACCATACCGACTGCCTGTTTCTGGATTCTGACGAGGCCACCGCAGAACAGCTGCAGTTCATCAGGCGCATCAAGGCCCTGATGAACCTGGAGAAAAATGGGGAGTCTTCGGGTCTGGCAGACCCGGATCTGTTCGAATTCCGGGTAGAAGAATCGGTGCACCCTTATGAAACAGAGATCCAGATCCCCAAAAAATTTGTCCATGTGAACCTGGAACAGGTGGCCAAGGCCGGTACCCGGGTGGAAGAGCTGCTGGCGGTGCTCCAAAAAGTGCATCCCTGGTCCTCTTTGCATTACGGGCTGACAGCCGTGGAAGTCATCAAAAAACTGTACATGGAATGGATTCCCAAATACCATGGGCCGGCCCCGGAAATCCAGATTCTGTCTCCCATGACCAGAGGATCACTGGGCACGGTGAACCTGAACCGGGTGATCCAGGAAACCGCCAACCCGCAAAGCCCTGGCAAAGCCCAGCTCACGGTGGGCCAGCGTATTTTCCGGGTGGGGGACCGGGTGATTCACCGCAAGAACAACTATGACCTGAACGTGTTCAACGGTGATATCGGCACCATCACCGCCATCAATACCGTTGATCTGACCCTCAAGGTCTGTTTTTCTGTCGACACCCCGCCGGTGCTGTACCGCCAGGCCGACATCATGGAGCTGGATCTGGCCTATGCCGTGACCATTCACAAATCCCAGGGGTCCGAGTTTGAGGCGGTGATTATTCCTGTCATGACCCAGCATTTCAAGATGCTGTTTCGCAACCTGATCTACACCGGGATTACACGGGCCAGGAAACTGGCCGTGTTTGTGGGTACCCGGCGCGCCCTGGCCATGGCGGTGAAAAATGCGGATATCTCCAAACGGCAGACTGCGCTGGCCCGGTTGCTCATGGACGAAGCAGACCGGCAAAGATCCGGATGAGGGACCGGGCTTGCAGCTACAGTCAGTGCTGCTGGCGAAAAAGCCTGATAAATGACGGAATTGAGCTGTTTTTGTGAAACCGCAGATGGATCCTTGCCCGGGTGACGGCCACATAGATCAGGTTGAATTCATCCTGATCCACCCCGGCCGGGTCCACGGGATTTTCGTCTTTGACAAGGGGGAAAAAATCATCCATGACCAGAACATTGTCCCATTCAAGCCCTTTTGCCTTATGGGCCGTGGTCAAAATGATGCCGGCCCGGTCCGTATCCACGGTTTTTTCTTTGATGCGGTCCACATGTCCGGGCAGGGCCTTCCCGTACTTTTCCACCATGGCGCACACCGATGAAAGCTCCAGGTCCTCCACGGCAGCGGCATAGGACTTGAGACTGGAAAAGTTGGAAAATCCGCGTATAAACGGATCATAAATCTGAGACAAGCACTTGTCATACAAAAAAAACACTGCCTTGAGCAGGTCCAGCCGGTATCCTTGTATCCCGCCGGAAAACCCGATGGTGTGCTGCCTGTAAAGCTGCACCGCCCGGTCAAACAGCACGGCATTGGTTCTGGCAACGATGGTGTATCTGCCGGTATCCCAGGATGGCTTTGTACCCTTGTTTACAGGAGTGCCCCGGATGGGCCGGGTTTCTTTTTTACACACGGACAGAACCATGTTGGCCACCCTTGCAATGTTGTTGTCAAATCGAAAACTTCTGGTGAGATAACAGGTTTGATCTGCAGTCAAAGAGGTGAGGGTGTCTTTGGCTCCCCTGAAACTGTAAATCTGCTGGTGGTTGTCTCCTACCAGGATGACGGCTGGATTTTTCCCGGAAGAATTTTGCTGGACCTGGGCCATAACAATGGCAGATACCACCGGATTGATGTCCTGGGCCTCGTCCAGCAGGATGCAGTCAAAATTCAGGACTGGATTGGACAATTGGTACAGCTTGAGGTATCCGTCATGGATCATGCCGATATCCGGGTGCGCACCGGTGCACATGAGCCGTCCCAGCTGGTTGGCGTATGACACCAGGTCGGGCGTTTTGCGGCGCTGCTGTTGAAAATATCCCCGGGCGGCTGCCGGTATATGGCGGGCAGCCACCACAGCATCTGCAGACACCAGATACCGGTGCAAGGTTTCCATGGTGAACCGGGCGGTTTCATAATCGTCCAGGTCCAGGGCTTCCATGATCTGGTTGGCCCGGAACCCTTTCACCAGCCGTTCTTTGTACCTGAATCCTCTGGCCTGGAATGCCAAAGAATGGGCGGTGCGGGCCATGACATTGGGCGGGAATTTTCTGGCTGCCTCCTGCTGCACACTTTTGTTGAATGCCAGGTAGAGAAACCTTAGATGGGGCCGTTTTTTCGCGTAGGCCACCAGGGTGGTGGTCTTGCCGGTGCCGGCAAAAGCCAGGACCTTGAGAACCTTACCCGGGGCAAGATCGGTGTTAATGATCCGGTGCTGTTCAGATGTGACGTGAATCATGGGATGCCAGACCAGGGTCTATTTTTTGAAAAATCCCTTTTTTTCCAGAAAGGATTTCATGTGGGGCCGGATCACCTGGCCGGTAAAATCCGCCATTTGACTGGTCCATGTCCGGTCTTTGAGCCTGGGTGCCCTTTTTTCATAACAGGCCTGGATGATGGTGCACGCCTGGACATGGTGGGAGGTGCTGGTGCACTGGGCCGCAGACACAAGAGATCTGAGCAGAACCGCATCCACGGGGGTATTCAAAAATTTTCTGATGGATCGGTGACCGGACAAAAGGTCCAGAATCGGATTCATGGGGGCTCCATTTCATTCAAAGGTATGGGATGAATATGGTGTGAATCTAACATGTTCCCGGCTCTGTTTCAAGTCTGGGGTCAGAAGTTACCCTTTTTGTCTTGGCAGATATGAAAAAGTTATTGAAAGACCCTGTGTTCTCACCTTCCAAATGTAAAAAAGGGTAATGTCTGACCCCGAATATTGCAACGGCATGTTTCTTGCTTAGTTAATAAACCGGCACAAACAAAGCATGAAAGGAAAGAACCGTTCAACATACGGCTCTTCATACAAAAAACCATAAGAACAACTGCTTTGCTGCTTATTGGTAGCGGTTCTGTCAACGAACCCGGCAGGATGTAAATGAAGGACATCATTATGGGTCTGAATTACGAAAATGTAATCGGCAAGTCAGGATTATCACCGGCTTCAAGTGCACATGCAGCAACAAGGGAAATGCCTGGAAAAGCTGCCCTGAAACCGCACTCTTTTTCCGATCTGCTCAAACATGTTTCAGGGAATCCTGAGACCGATACCATCCGGCCGGAGAAACCCGGGTACTCCCTGAACAAAGAGGAAGCGATCGTGTTATGTCAGAGGGTGGCATTCCAGATGAATGAAAGTTTGCTTGCCATTCTGTCCGATGGAGAAGAAAAAAGCCGTGCCGGAACCTCTTTGCTGGATGGCTTTGGAGAGATGCTTTCCAGGAAAATGGAAAACCAGCCGTCCCTGTCAAAAACAGGACAGGCCGCGTCAGAAAAGGATCTGCTGAAAAAGCAGTCCTGTATGCCTGATCCCATGATTGAAAATGCAAAAAAAACCGATATGCCTGTTTCCGACGCACCTGATTCCGGTCTCCACGATATAGAGGAGATCATCAGGAAAGCTGCAAAAACCCATGGCGTGGATGCTGAACTCATCAGAAGCGTAATCCAGGCGGAAAGCAATTTCAATTCAAATGCTGTTTCACCCAAAGGAGCGGAGGGATTAATGCAGCTTATGCCGGGAACAGCAAAGGAATTGGGCGTAACTGATGCATTTCATCCTGTTCAAAACATCATGGGAGGGACACGCTATCTCAAACAGCTTCTGGACCGCTATGACCAGAATGTACCCCTTGCTCTGGCCGCTTATAACTGGGGAATGGGGAATGTGGATTCGCAGAAAAGGCCTGTGCCGGCGGAAACCAGAAATTATGTTGCCAAAATTACAGGGGTTTCACTCTCATGACCTGCGGTCAATAATGTGCCTGTGCAGATTATGGGGTCGGCATATGCCCTGATTGTATTGGACATTTTGCCAAAAATTTGAAAAGATGCCCCGCAATTGCCGGACACCGGTTACGGCTGACATAAAGGAAGAAAAACATAATGATACGATCTTTCAGGGGCAAAACACCGCGTATTGCTGCTTCTGCGTTTGTGGATGACACCGCGGTGCTCATCGGGGATGTGGAAATCGGCGAAGAATCCAGTGTGTGGCCGGGTGCGGTCATCCGGGCGGATCTTGGGAAGATAACCATCGGCAGACAAAGCATTGTGGAAGACAACTGTGTGATCCACGCAGGTGCTCCCGGCGGCAGAGACGGAAATGTCTTCATCGGTGACCGGGTGGTCATCGGCCACGGGGCTGTGCTCAACTGCCGCTCCATCGGCAATTACGTGCTCATCGGCATGAACGCCACCCTGCTCCATGAAGCCTGCATCGGCGATTTCTGCCTCATCGGTGCCGCCGCCCTGGTGGGGGCCGGCAAAATCATCCCGGATTATTCCCTGGTGTTCGGCGCCCCCGGGAAGATCAAGGGCCGTCCGTCCGAAGAGCAGCTCTGGTGGGCAAAAAGCGCGTATGAAGAATACAAACCCTTGATTGAGGAATGCAAAAAAGCGCAGAAAAAATCAGGGTTATGATCCCTGGGTTTTTTACGTGGCAAATGGCTGCTTGTATGATGACACTGATCCGGCCCCATCAATTGGGTAAATAAAGGAAACAGACAGTCTGACAGAATGGTTCACCGCAACCGTTCCACAAGTGCGGCATATCCGGTCCGGCTGAAATTGGGTGAGCGTTCATTCATGAAGCCATGCAGATATGAGGTCTTGTGGACCGTAACTTTTTTTTTGCCTGACAGGGCTGCAGCCAGGTCATCAATGCTGAACCCCGGCTCCATTTTGGGGAGTATGTGTTCGATCCGGATACTGGGTACAATATCGCTTGCATGTCTGATCTGGGAGCCGTAAAAACATACCGCCCGGCCGATTTTTTTCGGGGTCAGGGTTTCCGAAATCCGCCAGATGGCGGCAGCCCCCACACTGAAGCCGAGCAGGACACTGACCCGGGGAATATCAGCCAGACGTGATGCCAGTATCTCTTCATAAGCACGTATTCCGACATGGGCCATGAAATGCGCATACGCCAGGGGTTCGTTGTGAAAGCCCATCTGTTTCCCCCCATAGGGATCGATGATCTCAATAACTGATCCGATGGCTCTGGCAAGATCTTCCAGGGCCGGTGTCCTGCCGAAGATATCCGATACGATCACCTTACCCATTTTTCAGGTCAGCCAGCTGTTTCATCAGGTCATCATATTCATCTTCATGGGCCAGAAGGTCCATCATCACCGGCGGTTTGACGGAGTGGGCCGGCAGCCGATCTTTGGTTTCCCTGATCAGAATTTCCAGTTCCGCCACCCTCTTTTTGATCTCTTCCTCGGTTTTCAAGTATATCAATGCCTCCTGTAGTTTTTGACATGAGCATATCACTGTTTGGGGTCAGAAGTTAACTTTTTTGTCTTTTTTACACCCATGGGATCAAATTTTACATTCATGGGATCAAATATGCGCCGCCGCTTCCAAAAAAGGCAAAAAAAGTTAACTTCTGACCCCGACGATTTCTCTTTCAACCCGATTTGGAATATGGTATTGATAAAAGTTTTAAATGTATGATCATACTTGGTGACAGCTGCTGCGGCATGGGGATAACAGGCACAGATGCCTTGACATAAGAGGGGACAATGGAAGAGACGAGCAACAGAGGCCATTTTATTGAAACCATTATCCGGCAGGATGTGGAAAATAATAAGAACAACGGCAGGGTGGCTACCCGGTTTCCGCCGGAACCCAACGGGTATCTGCACATCGGCCATGCCAAATCCATCTGCCTGAATTTTAACATGGCAGAAAAATTTTCCGGACACTGCAACCTGCGGTTCGATGATTCCAACCCGGCCAAGGAAAAACAGATTTATATCGACTCCATTGAATCCACTGTGCACTGGCTGGGGTTTGATTATGGAAAAGCCTTGTTTGCCTCGGATTATTTTGACCGGCTGTATGCCTTTGCAGAAGAACTCATTGAAAAAGGACTGGCCTATGTGTGCAGCCTGCCGGCAGAAGAGATCCGGGCATACCGGGGCACCCTGACCGAACCTGGGAAAAACAGTCCGTTCCGAAACCGGTCCGTGGCAGAGAATCTGGATCTGTTCCGGCGCATGAAAAACGGTGCGTTTGAAGAGGGAAAGCACATCCTGCGGGCCAAAATCGACATGGCTTCCCCCAACATCAACCTGCGGGATCCTGTGATCTACCGCATCAAAAAAGCCCCCCATCCCAGGACCGGGGACAAATGGTGCATCTATCCCATGTATGATTTCACCCATTGCGTGTCAGATGCCCTGGAAGGCATCAGCCATTCCCTGTGCAGCCTGGAATTTGAGGACCACCGTCCCCTGTATGACTGGTACCTGGACAATCTGTCCGTGCCCTGCCATCCCCAGCAGATCGAATTTGCCCGCATGAATATCAATTACACGGTTTTGTCCAAGCGCAAGCTCCAGCTGCTGGTGGAGCAGGGCCATGTAGCGGGCTGGGATGACCCCCGGCTGCCCACCCTGGAGGGGATGCGGCGGCGGGGATATACCCCGTCAGCCATCAGAAAATTCTGCGACACCATCGGCGTGTCCAAAAAAGAAAGCCGCATCGACGTGGGCCTGCTGGAATCCTGCCTCAGGGATGACCTCAATGAAACAGCCCCCCGGGCCATGGGGGTGCTGCGGCCGCTGAAGGTGATCATCGAAAACTATCCGGAAGACAAAACCGAAACCCTTTCCGCCATGGTCCATCCCCAGAAACCGGAGATGGGCACCCGGGAAATCACTTTTTCCAGAGAGATCTATGTGGAGCAGGAAGATTTCATGGAAGATCCCCCGAAAAAATTTTTCCGCCTGGGGCCGGGCCGGGAGGTGCGGCTGCGCAATGCCTATTATGTAACCTGCAAAGAGGTGATCAAGGATGAAAAGGGCGATGTCACCGCCCTGATCTGCACCTATGATCCAAAAACCCGCGGCGGCAACGCCCCGGACGGCAGAAAGGTGAAAGGCACCATCCACTGGGTAAATGCAGCGGACTGCCTGTCCGCCCGGGTGCGGCTGTATGACAGGCTGTTCACCCAGGAGGATCCGGAAAAAGGGGGGCAGGATTTTACACAGAACCTGAATCCCGCATCCCTGGAAACATTAGGTGACTGCAAACTGGAAAAACCCCTTTCCGATGCCCGGCCGGAACAGGTGTTTCAGTTGGAGCGCCTGGGGTATTTCTGCCTGGATGCCAAAGACAGCACGGATGGGGCACCGGTCTTAAACCGCACCGTGACCTTGCGGGACACCTGGGCCAAAGTGACTGGAAAACAACGATAATGAATGAAACCATATGACAACGGTTGGGAGGCAGGCGATGATCGACCGGATGCAGCGGCTCTCTTTTCAGGACCTGACCCGGATTCACGACGCATCCATGAATATTTTGAAAACTACGGGTATCGACTTCAACCATGAGCGCATTGCCGGCATGTTCAAGTCCCGCGGGTTTGACACCCACGGCACCCGGGTCTATTTCAAAGAGACCGATATCTACAACGCCCTTTCCACAACAGTGCCCGCGTTCACGCTCCATGCAAGAAATCCGGCGAAAAACGTGACCATCGGCGGCCCTGAGGGATTCGTGTTCATTCCCACGGGCGGGGCCACCTGTATCGCCGGCACCGACGGCACCCGGCGCCCGGCCACCATGGCGGATTTCACGGCCTGCTGCAAACTGGTGCAGACCTCGGACCAGGTGGATATGGGCGGGTATCTCATGGTCCAGCCCACGGACCTGCCCGGGGAAACCGCCAATCTGGACATGATGCTGGCCTACATGACCCTGTGTGATAAACCAGTTTTCGGGGCATCCGGCAGTGGCCAGGAAGCAGCAGATGCCCTGGAAATGGCCGCCATTATCTTCGGCGGCCGGGAAAAGATGCTGAACATGCCGGTGGTGGCAGCCGTGGCCAATACCCTGTCGCCTCTTCGCTTTTCAAAAGAAGAGGGGGATGTGATCCTGCAGATGGCCGGATGGCGGCAGCCCGTGGTGATCTCCAACATGATTCTGGCCGGTATCAGCGGTCCGGTTTCCCTGCCGGAACTGCTGGCCCTGGAGAACGCGGAAGTTCTGGCCGGCGTGGTGCTCACCCAGCTGGTGAGTCCGGGCACCCCGGTATTGTACGGCTCCTCTTCCGCGCCCATTGACATGCGCACCATGGTGTCGGCCGTGGGTACCTCCGAAGCTGTCAAGATCGCCAGTGCCACCGCCCAGATGGCCGGGTTCTACAGCCTGCCCTGCCGGGCCGGGGGCAGCCTCACCGACGCCCATCTGCCCGATGCCCAGGCCATGGCAGAAGGCACCCTCATGCTTTCCACGGTGGTGCGCAACGGGGCCCATTTCATCTACCATGCCTGCGGCCAGATGGGGTCCTATATCTCCATGGGGTATGAGAAATGGCTCCTGGACGAGGAGATATGCCGCATGGTGAGAAACATCCTGACCCCGATGATCCCTGCCGGGGACACCATTGACACGGACCTGGTGAACCAGGTGGGCATCGGGGGCCAGTACCTGACACATCCCTCTACGTTCCAGAAGTTCCGGAATCTGTCCGCCTCAAGGCTGTTCAACCGCAAGGATTATACAAGGTGGCACAAGGGCGGGGCCAGACGGGTGGAGGACCAGGCATATGATGCCCTGGGCCCCCGGCTGGAAAGTTATGAAAAACCGCCCATAGACCCGGGAGTCGCGGATGCCCTGGCCGCCTATGTGGCCGCCAGGAAATTCAATCATCAGCCCGCAGCCAACCTGTTGACCTGACGGGCAATTGTTGACAATACGCGGCCGGTGCTTACCATTATCGTGTTTATTCCAATAGATGATTCAGGAGACACCCCATGGAAAATACGCTGCCATTGGCAGAATCTGAAAGTGTTCAGGCCAACGCCTTCCTGAGCCTGGCCCCTCTGTTAAAATTCTGGGAAACCGAACTGGTGCCCAGATGCCCCCACATGGCCGGCATGTTTGCCGGCATCATGGAACGGCTGCCCCGGTCTCTTACGAAAGATATCCTGGACCTGTCCGAGCTGGAGGCACATGCAGATATTTTCCATGCACTGATGAGCGCAGTTGTATCTCCGGCATCCTTTGATACGGAGCTGACCGCAGCCTTTGCGCCTTGTTCCTTTGACAGCTTTTATGCCACACCCCGTTTTCAACGGCTTTTCCTGAATCAAAACAATGCATTGAAATCAACCCTTATGGAGACCATTGATTTCAATATGAACAAAAAAATGCTCAGCGCCTATTATCTGATCCTGGAAAGGATTTACGGTTTTACCGGCCCGTTTACCAGCAATCTGAACACCCAGGGAATGATTGATGAGAAAACCGGCCTGGTCCGTTATTACGAGGAGTTTCCTGATCACCAGTTCGTTGAACTGACCCCGGTTGGCACCCCGCGCCCTTTGTCTGATACCGACCGGGAATGGATCATGGATAACCTGAACGACATTGAACAGCTGAGCCGGTTGATCGATCTGGCCCAGTTCCAGTTCAAGGGATTTCTCATTATCCGGGTCCAGGATGTGACGGAAAAAGCCATTTTGTCTTTTCTGGAGCGGGACCTGGTGGACGAAAACTCCATTTTTTCCTCCCGGGGCATCCAGCAGATCGAATCCAGGATCCAGTCGCTCTTCCGCCGGCCGGACCTGGGGGTGTCCGTTGCCTCCCTCAAGGGGGATCAGGTCATGGTGACCAAAAACGATCACCATTCAAAGGTGGACTGCCTGTTTTCCAACTCCCACCACATCTGCCTGGAGGATCTGGAAGATTCGGTCTGGATGTCTGCGGCTAAAGGGGGAAAAGTGTGCCGGGTGGCGGACCTGTCCAGAAAAAATCCTTTGATTCGTGCCGAGTCCGAAGCGGTGGCTGCAGGGATCCGGTCCATGCTGCTGACTCCCCTGTCATACCAGGGGAAAAAAATCGGCCTTCTGGAGGTGTTTTCCCCGCACCCCAATGACTTCGGACCTTTCGAAGCCCTCCTCATGGAACAGATTTCCCCGCTGTTCGCCGTGGCCTTAAAGCGGGGCCAGGATGAACTGGCAAAGCATGTGCAGACGGTGATCAAAGAACAGTGCACTGCCGTGCATCCGTCTGTGGAATGGCGGTTCAGAAAGGCGGCTCTGGCCCATCTGGATGCCCTGCGCCAGGGAAATCCATCCCCGAAAATGGAAGACATCGTGTTCAAGGATGTGGTCCCGTTCTACGGGCAGTCCGATATCCGGGGCTCGTCCCGGGCAAGAAACCAGGGGATCCAGCAGGACCTGAGCCGGCAGCTGGCCCTTGCCAGGGAGATCATGTCATCTGCTGCTGAAAAAAGGCCCTGGCCCCTGCTCCAGGAGTATATGTACCGCATCGACAAACTCAGCGATACCCTGTCCGCCGGTGTCACCTCCAGTGATGAGGACAGCGTTTACCAGCTCCTCAACCAGGAAGTGGCGACCACCTTTGAATCCCTGAAAGGCATCTCCGTCGAGATGGGGGAAAAGATCGACCGCTACAACCGGGCCGTGGACCCGGCAACCGGCATGGTCCATCACAAGCGCAAGGAATATGAGGACAGCGTGGCTTCCCTGAATTCAGCGCTCTCTTCCTATCTGGAAAAAGAGGATGCCCGGATCCAGGAATCCTTTCCCCATTATTTTGAAAAACGCCAGACCGACGGGGTGGACTACATGATGTACATAGGAGCCGCCATGATGGAAATCGGTATCCTGTCAGGTTTCCACATCAAGGACATGACCCTGTGGCAGATCATGATGGCCTGCGGCATGGCCCGGCAGACACAAAAAGTCCAGCCGGACCTGAAGATCCCGCTGGATACCTGCCACCTCATCCTGGTAAATCACTCCCCGCTGTCCATCCGGTTCCGGTATGATGAAAAACGGTTTGATGTTGACGGGGCTTATGATGTGAGACATGAGATCATCAAATCCCGGCTGGACAAGGCCCTGGTCAATGGATCCGGGGAGCGCCTCACCCAGCCGGGCCGCATTGCACTGGTGTATGCCAATCCCGCGGAAGAAAGGGAGATTGAGCAGCACATCCGGTTTCTCACCGACCTGGGCCAGCTGAAAAACGACCCGGAACTTCTCGACCTGGATGATCTGCCCGATGTTATGGGACTCAAAGCGATTCGGGTGGGGGTGAACCTGTCGGCCCGGGAGGTGGAAAATATTATTCCCATGCGGACCGGATAGTGCCTCTCTAACGCAGAAAACCCGCAACCCGGTTGCCCCTACTCATTTTCTTGTTTTTTTAACAGAAACTGAGGAGTAAGGCGCTGACAAGGCCTGAACGGCAGCTGAAAAAAGCTATGCAAACCGCCAGGTCGTGCCGGCGGCACCGTCCTCCAGAATAATGTTCATCTCCTGGAGCTGGTCTCTGATCTCGTCGGCCCGGGCAAAGTTTTTGTCTTTTCTGGCCTGGGCACGTTCCGCGATCAATGCCTCCACCTGTTCCGGTGTCACGGTCATGTCTGCCATGCCCTTGTCCTTTTTGGCGGCAAACCAGGCAGCGGGTGCTTCAAGGAAAATCCCCAGGATGCCGGCAATGGCGGCCATATCCGTCCGGATCTGTGCCAGGTCTGCATGAACCGCATCCCCTGGCTGATCCTTGATATCGTCCAGGGTCTTGTTGCCTTTTTTTACGGCTTCAAACACGGCTCCCAGGGCTTTTGCCGAGTTGAAATCATCGTTCATGGCATCTGCAAACGCCTGCCACAGGGGACCGCCTCCCGGGCCGCTATCAGCTTCCGGGGTGATGGCGAGGCTTTCCAGCCGTTCCAGAAACCCGTAGATCCGGTCCAGGCCCATTCCCACCTCGTGCATGGACTGTTCGCTGAAATCAATGGGGCTGCGGTAATGATTGGACAAAAGAAACATCCGGATCACCTCCGGCGCATACCGTTCCAGCACATCCTTGATCATGGTGAAGTTGCCCAGGGATTTGGACATCTTCTCGTTGTTGATGTCAACAAACCCGTTGTGTATCCAGTATTTCACAAACTGCGTGCCGAACAGGGCCTCGCTCTGGGCGATCTCGTTTTCATGGTGGGGAAAGATCAGGTCCTTGCCCCCGCCGTGGATGTCAAACCCTTCTCCTAAATATTCATGGCTCATGGCCGAGCACTCGATGTGCCAGCCGGGACGGCCCTTTCCCCAGGGACTTTCCCAATAGGGTTCTTCGGGTTTGGCAGGTTTCCACAGGGTGAAATCCAGCGGGTTCTTCTTTTTCTCCTCCACTGCGATGCGTGACCCGGCCCGCATGTCTTCCGGGTTTCTGCCGGACAGCCTGCCGTATTTTTCAAACGCGTCAATGGAAAAATATACGTTCCCGTCATCCACGGCATAGGCCTTGTCCTTGTCAATGAGCTTTTCCACAAACCGGATAATATGGTCGATATGCTCGGTGGCCTTGGGCTCCATGGTGGGCCGCAGCACATGCAATGCATCCATCTCATTGTGAAACTCGTCAATATATTTTTCCGTGATGGCGGCACACGCCTCTCCGGTTTCATTGGATTTTTTGATGATCTTGTCATCCACATCCGTGAAGTTGCGCACATAAGTGACTGCATACCCGATGCGGGTCAGCCACCGGAAGATCATGTCAAACACCACCACAGACCTGGCATGGCCTATATGGCTGGTGTCATAGACCGTGGGGCCGCACACGTACATCTTGACCGTGTCTTTTTGGATGGGAACAAAGATCTCTTTTTTGCCGGTAAGGGTGTTGTATATTTTCAAACTCATATTTTTTTCCTGAATGTCAAGAGGAACAGGTTGCAATCAAAACAACGGCCTGGGCTGCAATGCCTTCTTTTCGGCCGATGAATCCCAGGTGCTCGGTGGTGGTGGCCTTCACGTTCACACATCCTGGTGATATTTCCAGTGTTTCAGCTATGCTTTCAGCCATCTGCTGTTTTTTCGGCCCCAGTTTCGGGACCTGGGCGAATACGGTGCAGTCCAGGTTCATGATCCGGTATCCGGCCTGTGCCAGCTTCCGGGTGCAGGTGGCCAGCAAAATCCGGGAATCGATGTCTCTGTATTTCGGATCGGTATCCGGAAACAGATCCCCGATATCCCCTAAGCCGGCCGCACCCAGGATGGCGTCGCACACGGCATGGATCAGGACATCGGCATCGGAATGCCCGGCCAGTCCCCTGTCATGGTCGATCTTCACCCCTCCCAGGATCAGGTCACGGCCTGTGGCAAACCCATGCACATCCGTGCCCATGCCGATCCTGATATTTGAAGTGTCCATGTGTGTCACCAAATGCCTTTTTCATGTTTGTGCAATGTAAAATGATAAAATATCATATTCTCCGGCGGTTTGGAACATAAAACACCATGGAGGTCCGGGCAATTTGATCAATCTTTCTATTCTTGTCAATGTACCCCATTTGAGCTATATTTTACACAAATCCTAACGGAGGAAGTAAAATATGGGCAAAACATCCACAGTCAGAGCGCGAATTGAACCTGAATTAAAGGAAAAAGCCGAGCATATATTCCAGCGACTTGGACTGACTACAACCCAGGCCATGACCCTGTTTTATAAACAGGTTGAATTAAATAACGGCCTGCCTTTTGACATAACCATGCCAAACAAAGTGACACGCAAGACTTTTTCAGACACGGATGCAGGGCGTGAGCTGATTATTTGCGAAGACACTGATGATATGTTTAAACGGTTGGGTCTTTGACCGCCAGCTCTACATCAGACGACTTCGGGATCTCCCTAAACTGCCATGGGAATAGATGCTGAAATGCAGACAAGGCTGATTCAGCAGAAGCAAAAAGCCCCGCGGCTTGGAATTATGCATGCCGTTGTACAAAATCATACCCGAAAATTTTATGGGGTGATCAAATGGGACCAGATCAAATCAAAGACGAAATCACAAGGCTGGCGCTATCAGAAAAGTTGCTTCTTGTTGAAGATATCTGGGATGCTATTGCGGCCGGCAATTCTGAAATCCCCATGCCGGAATGGCAAAAACGAGGTCATAATCCCACAATCTCCAGTACGGCCAGAAACACAGCTATAAATACTGCCACAGGAATGATAACGAACCAGGGATTGCGGGCCGAAACAAGATCGATCAAGGTCTTGTCACCGAAACTCCCGAAGGGCAGGACCCGTTCCTTCAGCCGCGGATAAAGGGCGGCATAAAGCCCGGCACCTGCCATAATGCCGATGACACCGCCGATAAGGGCATCCAGTGCACCATGACCCACGGCCCCCACGGATGTGCCCGGACAATACCCGAGAATGGCGAAGCCGATACCGAAAATCAGCGGTCCGGGAATGGTTGCTCCGAGTGAACCGGGTTTTTTGTGAAGACGTACCCATCCGGCATCACGCATGGCATATACTCCCACCATTCCGGTTAAAATTGCGGTCAGGATAATTTTAACCACGGTGAAATCCTGAAGCAGCAGCTGCTGCATGATGATGTCATAGTGGCAGACCCCGCCTTTTTGCAGGAGAAACCCGAAAAAAAAACCAATGGCCAGCCCCAGAAAATATTGTATCCGCGTGCGGTTGTGGAGGGTCTTTAGCATATCAGACTCCTATATGATCCGGTACATAATGAAAGCAACGGCAACACCTCCGGCAAAGAAGCAGAAAACAGCTATCCAGCTGGTCAGTACAAGCTGCAGTGTGCCGCTGATGCCATGGCCGCTGGTGCAGCCGGATCCCCAGCGCGCCCCGAAACCAACGCAGATGCCGCCGAACAGGGCAGCACCCAGGCGCAGAAGGATGCTCGGACCAAAGGTGTCTTCCCACATTTGCGGCACCCATTTCCAGTTGATGTCGCCGGAAAGCCATGCAGCGGTAAAAGCACCCAGGAACAGTCCGGCAACCAGCATCCATCCCCAGTCGATGGCGGGGGTATTTTCCTGATAATAGGGCTTGTTGCGAACTTCAGGGCCGCGCACCGCCATTTCGATCATGCCCGCACTTTTGGCAAACGCGGTGGATACGCCTATGGGATGATCGGAGAGCAAAAATGCAAGCCAGCAAAGAATACCGATTCCCACCCCGACCATGTATGGGGGCCATATTGAAATAAAAAGATGATTTGCAAGGGTTTGAAATATGTCCATGAGCTGATCATCCCTCCTGCAGTTCGCAGCCCACGCTTTTACAGGCCCTCATGGATCCAAGGCTGTCTTCCACCCTGGTGAAGCCGTTTTGCTTCAGGATCGAGGCTGCAATGATTGCCCGCATACCACTTCCGCAGAAGGTGATTATCGGCTTGTCGGGATCGAGTTCATCGATCCGGTCCGGGAGTTCACCAAGAAAAATGTGGGTGGCACCTGCCAGCCGGCTCTGTTTATATTCGCTGATCTTGCGGACATCAAGCAGGGTAAGGTTTTCGTTGTTCTGCAGACGCTGTCCGATTCCAGCCGCGTGGACGGCTCCGATGCGGTCATACTGCAGGCCCTCTGTCTCCCAGCTGTGCATGCCGCCCTTGAGATAGCCTGCCAGGCGGTCATACCCTATCCGGATCAGATGCGCCACTGCGGCAGGTATCTGCTCCCGTGTCTCCGGAATCAAGATGATGTCCGTATCATAATCCAGCAGGTACCCGGTGTACGCAGATATCATTTCCAGCGGCATGGCAAGGCTGCCCGGAATAAACGCACCGGCATATGCCTCGGGACTCCGCAGATCCAGAAGCATTGCGCCATTGGTTTGTGCCTTTTTCACATCTTTTGCATGCATGGGTACCGGTTGCGGCAGTGAATGCAGAGGTGGTGAACCAAACTGGTTGTATTGTTCCATTTTTTTGAAATAGGGCGGCAGATAATGGTGTTCATGGACCTTGAAATCGATAAAAGATTCTCTGTCTGTTTTCTGCAGTACCGGATTGTGCAGCCGTTCATGCCCGAGGGTCGAAAATTCCCTTGAGGCCATGCTGTCACCGCACGCTGATCCTGCACCGTGGGCCGGATAAATGATGGTCTGGTCGCCCAGGGGCAGAAGTTTGTCGAAAATAGAATCATACAGGGCACCCGCCACCTTGCGTGCCTGATCCGGGAAAAAATCGGTTCTTCCCACATCCCCGATAAATAAAGTATCTCCGGTAAAGACCGCCACCGCATCTTTGCCATAGTTTTTATCGGTGACCACTATGGAGATGGATTCAAACGTGTGGCCGGGGGTTTCAAGAATTCTCAGACGAAGATCACCCACGTCAAAGGTGTCGCCTTCGGAAACACCTTCTCCATAAGAGAAATTAAGGGCTTTTCCGTGATGAATTGCAGCACCGCTGCGCCGGGCAAGATCCTGTGAACCGATGATATAATCCTCATTGCGATGGGTTTCAAATATCCGGGTTATCCGTACACCCTGCTGTGCGGCAATCTCGGCATATATTCCACAATCGCGCCGCGGGTCGATGACCACCGCATCGAGTCCATCTCCCAGAATATAGGATAAATGAGCGATGCCTTCAGATTTGATTTTTTTCAAAAACATGATTGCTCTCCTCGCTTTGGGTATTTCATCATTTTGTCTTGGTTACCCGAATTCATATGTTGAAATGCATTTTTTTTAATTTTTACATATCCGGGACCAATGATAACAGCATCTGTCTTATGGTGAAATACAGCATTCTCCCCATTTTCAGGAAACAAAGGATGTAGAAAAAGATGAGACTTCGGGCTGGTATGGCCAGGGCCTGGTTTCCGTTCTGCCGGCATACCAGCGCCAGGGTGTGGGAAAGGTGTTGATGAAAGACGGGCTGTCACGATATACGTTTGTCAGGATATCGCCATTTTTTTTCTATTGCCTTGGGATTGCCGGGCTGGTAAACATCAACATTATGGGTCACAGTTGTTTTTCACAAGGGATTCAAGGCAGACGGCGGGCAGGCAGGTGTGGGGAACAAGCCTGACAGAAGGGCAGGATGCAGGCATTATTTTCAGGAACTATTGGAGGACTGTATGATCAGCATGGAATTTTTCATCACATCGTTCATTGTGGTGGTGATGCCGGGAACCGGGGTGATCTACACCATTTCAACAGGACTGTTCAGGGGCACCCGGGCAGGTGTGTTTGCGGCAACCGGGTGCACGGCCGGGATTATTCCATCCCTGCTGTCCTGCATTCTGGGGCTGGCGGTCATCATTCATACCAGTGCACTGGCGTTTCAGACCCTAAAATTTGCCGGGGTGGCCTATCTGCTTTATCTTGCCTGGTCCATGTGGCGGCAGACCGGCACCCTGGAGCTGACGGCTGAAGAAAACCGGAAAAGCATGTTCAGGACCGCATGCAAAGGCTTTTTGATTAATATACTCAACCCGAAGCTGACCGTTTTTTTTCTTGCTTTTCTGCCCCAGTTCATCCCGGCCCGGGCACCCATGCCGGTCCTCAACATGCTCGTGCTGGGGGGTGTGTTCATGGGGATGACATGGGTGGTGTTCATTGTGTATGCCCTGCTGGCGGACAAAGCCCGCACCTGGATTGTCAATTCCCCGGGAAAGGTCAGAAATGTGCAGCGCACCTTTGCTGTCATGTTTGCCATGCTGGGGGCCAGGCTGGCATTTTCCGGGAGGTAACCACGGCATTTAAAAGCACATCTTTAAATGGCCTCACACAATATCATTGAATCGAAACAGGTTTTTCATTCTTATCATTACGCATTGGGGAAGCCGGCTGTTTCAAACAGGTGTGCGGCGGCCTTTGAAACCGATCGGACAATGCTTTTGGCCATACTGGCATCGATGATCTGACCCCTTACCATGGCACCGACGGCATAAAGAGACGTGGCAGGCCTTACCTGTCCGAACCATCGCTGCATGACCTGATGGGTATCCGGATAGATCCATATGCTGCCGGTGTTATGGTGACCGTTTTCTGGAGATCCGTCACCGTCCCTGCATGTGTCGGTCGGCTGGGATTCTTCCGTCAAAACAATTCCCTGGGCAACCATGGATTGTGTCAGGGAAGAATGGTCCGTCAGAATTGATTTATCCTGGCCTCGGGCATCTACCAGGTATGGGCAGGCTTCCTTTTTTGCATGACCGTACGGATCTTTGTATACAAAAACATACCGGCCTTGTGGATCATCTTTCAATAACTGGTATGAGGATCCAAGCCTTATTATTTCTACAATGCCGGCCCTGATCAATGCCAGCAGTTTTTCTGCATTGATAATGGGCTGGGTCGCGGCATGGGTAAAAAAAGCAGAGGCATATTGTTCCTCAAATATTTTCCGCTGCCTGGGCGTCAAGCTGAGATAAATCTGTTTCACCTTACCCAGCCCCTGCAACAGAACCGTTTGCCAGAGAACGTCACCCTTCCGGTTATCTCCTTTAGTGGCATCTTTGATGGATTGTGCCAGCATGATCTCTGATGTCCCTGAGGGGTTCATGAGTTCATCCCAGTCGAATGGACGGCCGTATGCGCTCTGCAGGTCGGAATTCAGGAGCCCAAAGACAGCTTCCCAGAAATTGGACCGGGTTTTGTCAGCCAGAATTTTTTCCAGAATGTCCGGGCAAAAAAATTGATTCTGGTAGGACCCGGTCCTGCCCCTGACTTTGGGCAACAGTCCTTTTCTTGAAAAAAGGCAGAATGTCCGGGTGTTCTCAGGAGGCTGATACACCAGATCACCGCTTTCAGACCGGCCAAACCGGTCCTCCGACGTCAATGTCAGCAAGGTTTCTATGGCACTGAGGCTGGTGCCGATGATGCCGACCTTTGCGCCCATGGGTATGCGTTGCCGAAGCATTAGGGCCGGCCAGGGAGACGGGAAAAAATTGGGATCCCGGCTTTCTTTTTGCCAGTGACCGGTGGCGATCAGGACTTGGGCTGTCTGTATGACCGACCGCGCCCCTGTGGCCAGGTTTCGACAGGACAGGCGGAAATTTCCGGAATCATGCTGTATTTGGAAGACCTCTGTGCAGCAGTAAAGATCAACCGTTATTCCTGTTTGCCGGGCCAGCGCAACCGCCTGAAAAAATCTTGTTTTCAGATATTCTCCCATGATGGCACGGGGGTAATGATCACAGACAGCCGGATAATTCTCCTGATGGTCGAGGAAAGGCCCAAACCAGTTGAAACGTTCGATCAGAAAGGCTTGGTTTCTGACGGTCCACGACTGGAAATCCTCAGGGTTTTCCGGAAAGATGCCCATGTCTGAAGCGCACATGTTGGTGATGTGGAATGGCAGAACATTGGCGTTATTGTGGGGAAACCCCGGTCCAAACTCTTTTTGTTTTTCAAATATCCGTAATCGCATCCGGGAAGGCAAACCAGGATGCCTGTCGGCTGCCATCCTTGCCTGACGTGTACACTGCCACAGCATGGCTGTACCGGTAAGGCCGCCGCCGATGATGGAAAGATCAATGAAAAAAGACATGGGGGCTTCTATACAAAAACCGTTTTAGACATATTCAGGCTCCTGGTAAACATTTTTTCTCTGGGATGAGCTGCCTGGTCTCCTGGCATAGCCTGCCATTCCAAAGAGCAGATTATCGGTCAGTTTCGATTATATAAGTTTGTCAAGATATCGCCACTCTTTTTTCTATTGCTTTGGGATTACAGCGCTGGTAAACATCAAAAATATGTATCGCGGTTGTTTTTACAACTGATTCAAAGCAGACGGCCGGCAGGCAGGTGCGCGGAACAGGCCTGACAACAGGGCGGTATTCAAGCATAATTTTCAGGACCCATTGGAGAACTTTATAATCATCATATTCGGGTTGTTCAAACTGGTGATCAATGCGGTACTCCTGTAGGCGACAGACAAACTGATCGAAGATTTCAAGATCAAAGATTTTTTTACTACGTTCCTTGCGGCCCTGTGCATCAAACTGGTTGATTACTTTATTCTATGGGTTTTATGAAGGTCTTATCATTTATGAGCTGCAAACCATCAAAGGAGGGCTTCACCATACAATGAAAATTCTTATCTGTGGAAAGGGTGGCTGCGGCAAGAGCACAGTGGCAGCCACCCTGACCCGTATCGGTGTGGTCAGTTTTCGAAAAGCCGACACCATGGGCATTTTTTCAAATAAAAACAGGTGGGAGCTGCACCCGCAGTCAGAGGCCCCGAACCCGGGGACAATGATTTTGCCGCCCAGTGTTTGAAAATGGCCGGCCCAGATGCATTCCTGGCGGTCAGGGTGCCGGGTCTGCCAGACCCGGACTACGGGAAGGCGGGTTGTGAGATAGTCGATGTGCCATCGCAGGGATTTTTGCGGTTTCAGGTGTCGGCCTACCCGGGCGGCGAGACCCCCGGGGCCGAAGGCGGAGCCGGTGTACACATAATAGCCCCGGGGGAATGTGCACAGGCCTGTCTTGCCGATGGAAAGGGTGCGGGCACGCCGGTTGTGAAGGATCAGGGCATAGGTGCCGGTGCAGGGGGTCATATCCTGTCAATCCCTGTGTCATCATTTGCTATAATCAGTTTTGCGGTTTTCACCGGATCAGCCCTTTGTCCACAAAAGGGCTTTGCGGTTTTCAGGTATTTTGTCTTTTAGATTTTCCAGCGTGTCAAAGACAAGGACATTTGCCATGCAGTGCTGCACACAGGCCGGTGTAAGCCCTTTTTTGACACGGCCTGCGCAGAACACACAGGCTTTGGTGAAATGGGGGATGTTGGTAATATACAATCTGCCGCTTTGCAGAAAGTGAATAAATTCCTGGACCTCAACCCCTCCCAGTTTGCCGGCTTCTCTGTTGTATTCCTGGTTGCAGGCGATTTCACAGGTTTTGCACCCGCTGCAGTATTCATAATCGATCAGCATTGCGTATTCTGACATGGTTTTATCCTTTCGCTTTATAGACTTTGCACAGCATGGATTTGATGGGAGACCCCAGGCCGCCTTTGCCTTCATGGCCCATGGGAATCAACTGGTTTACATTGACATCCCACACCCCGAAAAGACTGGGCTCTGCCCCCTCTTTTTCCGGAAACCACCACCCGTGCTCGGCCATCACGATATCCGGATGGATCACCGGTGTGACCAGGGCTTTTACCGTGATTTTTCCCAGCCAGTTCTCCACACAGACCTTCTGGCCGTGCGTAATGCCGTATTTTTGCGCTGTGTCAGGATGGATCTCCAGAACCGGTTCTTTCTGCTGGGCACGCAGCCAGGGAATCTGCCGGTGCTCGGAATGAAAAAAAGGCCCCATCCTTCGGCCGGTGGTTAAAATCAAAGGATACTCCTTGAACAGATCCGGGGTGCTGACCGGGCTGTAGGGCGGTTCCTCATGATAGGGCATGGGGGCAAGCTGCCATTTTTCAAGCCAGGATGAAAACAGTTCGATCTTTCCTGAAGGGGTCCTGAACCCGGGTTTGCCGTCTGCCCGCAGCAATCCTTTTTCATGCCGGTAATAGGGTCTGCTGGAATGGCCTTTGGGCGGGATCATCCAGGTGTTGTCGCAAAGCTGCTGATAGGTGATGCCGGCTGATTTTAAAAGACTGTCAAACAGATCACGGGTATTGTCATAGGGGAAATCCTTCATGAACCGCTTGCTCAGCTCCAGGTTGATCTCAATATCGGACTTGCATTCATCCACCTCAACCACTTTTTTAATGGCCTGCAACGGCACCCACCAGGCTTTGAGGGAATCTTTTTCCAGAAAGGTGGCAGCCGGCAGGATCACGTCGCAGAGCATGGCTGTCGGTGTCATGAACAGGTCAACGCAGACCGTGAAATCAAGCTGTTTGATGGCCTTGTGCCATTTTTGGGGCTCCATGCCGGTACAGGCAAGGGGATTGGCCGTTTGTATCCACATGCCTTTGATTTCATAGGGCTTTTTTGTGAAAATCTGCTCCAGGACCTTGTCCGGCTGGGCCCAGGCCCTGAAATCCTTGATGGGACCGTAATCATTGATGCCGATGCGTTTTTCTGCCACTTCCGGCGGCAGGCTCAATATGCTGCCGCCGCTGTGGTAGGGATAGGTGACCACATCATAGGCATACCGGGCAATGGCATTGCCGCCCGGATTGTCCAGATTGCCGCTCAGACACCACAGGTGGTTGACGGCCTGGGAAGTGGGAATGGTGGACGGGATGGTGTCGATGGGAAGCCCCCAGTGCAGGGCGGATGGACTGGATTTGGCATACATGCGCGCGCCCTGGACGATTTTGTCTTCCGGCACCCAGGTGATGCGGGATACCTTTTGGGGTGTATACTCCTCAACGTTTTCTTTGTACATGCGCCATACGGTTTTGACGGGAATCCTGGTGCCGTCGGTCAGGGATATGGTAAATTCGCCGTCCATGGAAGGGGTGGTATCTTTTCTGGAATAGGTCTGGTTATCACTGTCCCAGATGACAAATTCATTTGAGACCGGATCATGGGCAACAAAATTGGTGGATTTGCCGCTGGGTGCCAGATCTGTCTCCCTGAGCAGGATTGGTTCCGGGGTATCGGTTCTGACCAGAAACGGCGCGTTTGTCCATTTTTCGATGAATGTCATGTTGACCAGATTTTCCTTGATCATCACATGGATGAATCCCAGGGCAAGGGCGGCGTCCGTGCCCGGCCGCAGCTGAAGCCACAGTTTTGCCCGGGAGGCGATCCAGGTGCACCGCGGATCAATGACCATCAGCCGGGTGCCCCGTTTCATCAGATCCACATACCAGTGTCCAAAAAAACCGTCCGGACAGGTGGCCGGCAGGTTCTGGCCCCAGATGGTCACTGTTTCAGGAATTTCATATTCCGGGTCATCATAGCGTTTTTCATGCCACTGGGCGGCATCCACCACGGCAAAGTCTCCCTGGGTGATGGACATCATCATCAGTCTGGGGGTGTAGCAGGAAATGCCGGACAACCCGAACATCCAGTTGGGGCTGCCGTAGGCATAGGCCAGCATGGAAATCCATCCCCCGATATCCCGGCCCGTGCCCTGGTGGAAGATCATGGATTCAGGACCATGGTCCTGCCGGATCTGTTTCATCTTTTTTTCAATCAGGTCAAAGGCCTCGTCCCAGCTGATCGGCTCGAATTTTCCCTGGCCCCGTTCCCCCACGCGTTTTAAGGGTTTGGTCAGCCGGTCCTTGTGGTACATGTACTGGGTCATGGACAGGCACCGCGAACACAGCCGTCCCTGGTTCCATGGATGATCCGGATCGCCTTCCACCTTGATCACCTTGTCGTCCTTGACATGAACAAGGATGCCGCAGCCGCCGTGGCAGCCGGGTCCGGGTGACCAGGTGGTGGTTTTAATAATCTTGACCCCATCGTTTTTCATCGAATTCTCCTCAACGGATATATGATTGCCGTAAAAGACCTGGAAAATCCCCCTTGGCAAAGGTTTTCAGGCCTGGTTCCTCGTATTATCTCCGGGCGCCGCAAAGACTGGAAATAAGACCTGCGGTATGGGCGGTCTTTGTCCCGAACGCCTCAAACCTTTCCCGGCCATAGGTGCCCACCACCACGACAGCTGCTGCAACCGCATTGTGGTGGTCAAAAACAGGTGCGCTGACCGCAGAGGTCCCCGGGGTGCGCCGGCCATTGTCAACGGCATAGCCGTGTTCCCGGCAGAACGCAAGTTCCCTGTAAAGTTCTTTTTCATCCAGATCTTTGGTCTCTCCATGGAATAACAGCCGGCCGGCATCAAAAATCCTGCTTTGCTCGTTTTCATCCAGATGGGCAAAAATCGCTTTGCCGTGGGCACCGTGGGTAATGTGCAGGGATTGATTCAGCCGTATGGTCACGGACAATTGGTCATTTCCGTCGTATTTGGCAGCAATGAAAAACTGGTCGTGGCAGATAATCCCCAGAAGCACCGTGGCATTGGTTTCTGCTGCCAGATTTTGCAGATGAACCCTGGAAACAGCGGCAATGTCAATTCTTTCTCTGGCTTTTTGTGCCAGGGGCAACAGCGCGGGTCCCAGGGAATAGGTCTTTGTCATGTCATCCTTGGTGACCAGGTCGTACTGCATCAGGGCATTGAGAATGGAAAACCCCTTGCTCTTATGGATGCCGATCTCTTTGCACAGGGCGGTCAGGCTTGTGCCGGCATCATTTTGTTTCCCAAGGCATAACAGCAATTGTGCGGCCTGATCCACAGCCGGGGCATTGGAGCGGTAGGCAGATGTTTTTTTTTCAACAGTCATTTGCACCGTCCTTTATCTGTTAAATATTTTATATACAGAACACAATTCTGTATATAAAACAAAGGACAGAGCAGGTGTCAAGAAAAAAATGATGGAACATACGGCAAATTTGTTCGAATGTCTATTTCCGTTTGAGCCAGTCCTTTATCTCGTCTGCCTGATAGGTTTCCTGATCAACGGAAAGCTCCAGATTGGCGATTTCGCCTGCATGCTTCTGCGTTTCTTTATCGTTTTTCAGGGCCTGATGACGTTTTATGGATGATTCCACATCTTCCAGAGTCTTTGACAATGCGGCGCCGAGGCTTGAACTCAGGTTCAATGGCTGTACATTAAAGCGCGGGATAATGCCGTTTTCAGCTACGGGTTCGGAAAGGTGAGCGAGTTGTTTCATTTGGGTCATGGCAAAATCCATGATTTTCCAACCGAACCTATCCTCTTTCTGGAAAACCCATGAATCACGAATATGCCGCAACATCAGATTATATTTGTATTCAACAAGGGACTGAAATTTTTCAACATAATCATCGGGCAATTCATTTTCTTCTCCCGGTAAACCTTCCGCCTCTTTTTTGTCAAGTTTGCTAAGCATACGCTCGAATTTTTTGGCATGCATAGTCGATTCCCAGGCTTCCCGCTGAAGTACGCGCTTGATATGCGGATCATCCACTTTTTCCGCCTCTGAATTATAATGAGGTATCAAACTTTTCTCATAATCAACATACGATTTGAAAATAGTAGCGCGGTTTGTGGGATCGTAGGGGTAGGGCGCCGGATTCAAGTTGGGTTCTCCCCCCAGCTTTCCCACAACCATGCCCAACCAGTGCATATGCCACATTTCTTCCCGGCATCGGGAAAGCAGCTTGGCGCCCAGCGGTGTATCTTCCCCTTCCAGATAGCCGTGGACCAGGTAACGGATAATGGCTGCATGCTCCTCCGCCATATCTTTGTTCAACATACTGATAAGTTTTTGATTTTCCACAAGTATCCTCCAATTTTTAATGGGTTTGAAATGTATAGATGAGAAAAAATATTTTTCATCTTTTCTATGTCACCATGTTTAAGAAAAAATCAAGTAAAATCAAGGGTCCAGGCACATGGGGGGATGTTCTGGCAACAGGCATAATTAAAACATCCTATGCCGGCAGAAAAAAGATGTCAATCCGGTTTTCTGCGTTATTGTCTGCCCGTAAAAATATATTTTGTTTCATATGGTACTCTGGTACAGTAGTCTCCGGTTTTTGCATGAACCTTGGGTCATATGTAATTGATTATGAAAATGAATTTACGGCTACCAGCGTGAGAATAAAATACAAACGGACTGAGAAAGACAAATGAATTATGCATTCCTCCTTGATCTGATTCATAATCTGGCATTGCTGCTGTCCACAGCGTTTGTTTTTGATCTGGCAACCACCGGCGGTGCAAATGAAAAAGCTACGTCACGCCAGATCCTTATTGGTGCAGCATTAGGCATCATGGGCATCACCGCCATGCTGGTGCCCTGGACGGTTGCCCCTGGCATTATCTTTGATTCCCGTTCCATTCTTCTTGGTATTTCAGGACTTTTTTTCGGGTGGCTCCCCGCAGCAGTGGCCATGGCCATGACCGGCCTGTTCCGGCTTTACCAGGGAGGTACAGGGGCATGGACCGGCACCGCCGTCATACTGGCTTCAGGGTGCATCGGGATTGCCTGGCGCCATGGTTACAAACGCCCCCTGAATGAAATCTCCTGGAAAGATCTGTTTGTTTTCGGGCTTGTGCTTCACCTGGTGATGCTGGGGCTGATGCTCACACTCCCATGGGGAACTGCTCTGTGGGTTCTTTCAAAGATCACCCTGCCGGTGATGTTGATTTATCCGCTCGGCACCCTGTTTTTGGGGATGCTTATGGTCAAACGGCTGCAAAGGGAAAAGCTTCAGGAAGATGTAAAGCATTCTCAGGAACATTTAGAAGAACTGGTTACACAGCGCACCCTTCGACTGGAAGAAAAAAACAGACGGCTTATCAGGGAAATGCAAAAACGGAAGCTGGCGGAAAAAAACCTCAAAAAAAGTGAAAAAAAAGTACAACTCCTGAAGGATGTTGCAGCCGCCGCCAATGCAGCTGCCACGCCCGAAGATGCCCTCAAGGTCGCTGTTGAGGGCATTGCCCGCCATATGGAGTGGCCGGTGGGGCATGTGTACATGATCGATGAAAAAAAACCAGACACATTGGTGTCCACCGGCATCTGGTTTCTGGATAACGAGGACCGGTTTCAGGCCTTCAAAACCATAACGGAAAAAACTATTTTCTCCTCGGGCCACGGTATGGCCGGCCGGGTACTTGCAAACAAAAAGACCTTGTGGCTGAAAGATGTGACTGTTTATCAAGATTTCAGACGTACAAAAAATGGTGATGGCTTCGGCCTGCGCGGTGCATTTGGTTTTCCCGCTATCGTCGATGGAAAAGTGGCGGCGGTACTGGAATTTTTTTCCCCTGAAATCGAACAGCCCGATCCAGGCCTGATGAACCTTATGGATGAGATCGGTATCCACCTGGGCATTGTCATTGAACGTAAACAGATTATGAAAGAACTGAGAAAACTGGCCCAGGCCGTTGAGTCCAGCCCGGCCACCGTGATGATTACGGATGTGGAAGGGAAAATTCAGTACGCAAACCCCAAGTTCACGGAATTGACCGGATATACTCTGGCAGAAACAAAAGGGAAAAACCCCGCTATACTCAGTTCCGGTTACCATTCCGGGCAATTTTATAAGGAGTTGTGGCAGACGATTTTATCCGGTAAAACCTGGTACGGTATTTTCTGCAACAAGGCTAAAAAAGGGAACCTTTATTGGGAGAGAGCCTCCATCTCCCCTATCTGGGATGAGCATGGTAACATTTCAAATTTTGTGGCTGTCAAAGAAGATATTACCCAATTGCGGCAATATGAAAATGAACTCAGACAGGCAAAAGAAGATGCAGAAAGAGCCAACAGGGCAAAATCCGATTTCCTTGCCAATATGTCCCATGAACTGCGGACCCCGCTCAATGCCATCATTGGTTTTTCCGAGGTGCTCAAAGAACAGTATTTCGGTCCCCTGGTCGGAAAACAGGAAGAATATGTCCAAGACATCCTGGACAGTGGAAAGCACCTTCTCTCGCTTATTAATGACATCCTTGACCTGGCAAAAGTGGAGGCGGGAAAAACAGAACTTGAGCTGTCACGTGTGGCGGCATCCGTCCTGATCACCAACAGTATCAACATGATTAAAGAAAAGGCGATGAAACATCATATCACCCTTGCCACGGATATAAGTCCGGATGTTGCGGATCTTGAAATCATGGCGGATGAGAGAAAACTCAAACAGATATTATACAATCTGCTTTCAAATGCCGCCAAGTTCACCCCGGACGGCGGTGCCATTCAGGTCGGGGCGAGACTGGTGCAGCATTCCCGGTCCGGAAGCGAAAAAGAAAAAATTATGGTTGATTTTCTTGACATATCGGTCGAAGATACCGGCATTGGCATCAGCCCGGATTACCAGGAAAAGGTTTTCATCCCTTTTTACCAGGTGGATGACACGGAACAGGGAAAACACCCGGGCACCGGGCTGGGCTTATCCTTAAGCCGGGATCTGGTGGAACTTCACGGCGGCACGCTGTCTTTGGAAAGTGACGGCAGAAATAAAGGAAGCAGGTTTGCCTTCAGGATTCCGGTAAACCGGGAATTAACCAAACAGTAATATATGAAATATAATAGCTATCGCAGGAGTTTTCATGCCGGAAACAAAAAACAAAACTATCCTCATTGTCGAGGATGAACCCCAGAACCGTAAGCTCTTTCGTGATATTCTCGAGTTCAACGGCTATGCCGTAATTGAGGCTTCCGACGGCCGACAGGGGGTGATGCTGGCAAAAGAACATGTACCGGATCTGATCCTCATGGATATGCAGCTGCCTGTTATGGACGGCATGGAGGCGACCAGAATCTTACAGCAGGATGAACAAACAAAAGGTATCAACATTGTTGCCCTGACGGCAAATGTGATGCCCGGTGACAAAGATAAAATCATGGAAGCCGGGTGCTACGATTTTATTGCCAAACCGTTCCGCCTGCATGAATTCCTGCATAAAATAGCCGGATACTTCGGTCGGTCCCATCCCAAATCCCCAACAAAATAAGGACGTGTCATAGATGGATAAAACACCCAGAATACTGGTGGTGGACGATGAAGACAGAAATCTGCGGCTCATGGAGGCGATCCTTGTGCCTCTGGGATATGATATCCTCTTTGCCCGTGACGGGGAACAAGCGGTTCAAAAGGCAAAAACAGACCGTACAGACCTGATCCTTCTGGACATCATGATGCCGAAAATGGATGGGTTTGAAGCAGCCCGGGCATTAAAAGCAGATAATGACACCAACATCATCCCCATTGTTATGGTTACAGCCCTTCAGGATGTGGCAGACCGGGTGAAAGCCCTTGAGGCAGGGGCAGATGATTTTCTGACCAAACCGGTGGACAAAACCGAGGTGCGTGCACGGGTTGCCTCCCTGCTGAAGGTCAAGGCCTATAACGACCATATGCGCCACTATCAGATAGAGTTGGAATCACAAGTGGCGAAACGGACAAAAGAGCTGAAAAAAGCCTTTGAAAAAGTAAAATCCGCATCACTTGAGGCCATTTACCGGCTCACCAGGGCCGCTGAATACAAGGATGAAGACACCGGGGACCACATCCAGCGCATGAGCAACTATTCCGCTGCCATTTCCCGGGCCATGGGTCTGGAAGAACAGACCACGGAAGCCATTCTCTATGCCGCGCCCATGCATGATATCGGAAAAATCGGTATTCCGGACCGCATCCTTTTAAAACCCGGCAAACTCACACCGGAAGAGTGGACAATCATGAAACAGCACACCCTGATAGGGGCACGGATTCTTGAAGGATCCGACACCGAGGCCATCCGGCTGGGTGAAATTGTGGCCCTTTCCCACCATGAAAAATGGGATGGAACCGGTTATCCCAAGGGATTGAAAGGCAAAGATATCCCCCTTGCCGGCCGGATTGTGGCCATTGCCGATGTGTTTGATGCACTGACTTCCAAAAGACCCTATAAAGAACCCTTTTCCCTGGAAAAATCATTTGAGATCATCAAACAGGGCCGGGGCAGTCATTTTGATCCCAGGGTGGTGGATGCTTTTTTTGCCTCTGAACAAGAACTGCTGGAAATAAAAGAAACTTTCAGGGGGGATCACAATTATTCAAGTGTATGGTAAGCGGTCTTTATGCCACATCCCGGTCCCAGCTGCCCATTGGCCTGCCAAGCCCCCAAATTTCAAATCCCCGAATTCCAAATCCACAGAGGCAGGCTCCGGGAGCAGTCCAGGATAAATACCCCGGTGCTTAGATGGGGAGGACATCCTCCAGTTTGACCCAGCCCACCTTGTCCGGAGTGAACATGATCTTCAGGTATCCCCTTTTTTTATCCTGTACCCGCACCCTGGTGCCGGCATGGAGGTCGAACAGCCGGGTGGCGGATGCTGACGTGCCGGAAGTGACAGCCACGGTCTCTTTGACAATGACGGCATGGGATACAGTGGTTTCCCTGTAATACTGAAGGGAGGCTGCCACCGTCAAAAGCACGGCCAGTCCTGCCAGAAAGTTTCTTATGCCGGATAAAAGAAAGCCGGACCGGAACATGCGGATGCCGGCAGCCAGTGCAAAGAGGCAGGAACAGGCAATGGCGGCCAGCTGCAGCCACTGCAGGGGGACCAGTCCCTGCCAGAAAAAAAACACATCAACCAGAGAAACCCGGTTTTCCTGCTTGTCCTTTACCAGGGTGCGGGCATATTCCAGGTTGAACCGCAGATCCGGGTCCCGGGGGATAAGGTGTCTGGCCCGTTCATACCAGAGGATGGCCCGTCCGGTGTCCCCGGCCTTGAACCAGGCATTGCCGATGTTGTAAAACAGGTGTCCGTTTCTGATACCGGATTCGGCAATGGCTTCAAAACTTCTGGCAGCTTCTGCAAACGCGCCTGCCTGGTATTTGTTCACCGCATCAATGAACCGGGTTGTTTTATCTGCAGCCCGGCCGGATTCAGGCAGGGACCATGCCAGGCAGACCGCCAGGAACACCATGGCAAAGGTTTTCACCAGTTTTTTAACCCGGGCAGGCAGGTCCCGGCCCGGACCGGAACTGCTGCCGCTGAACCGGGCCGCATCCATTTCCGCCATCAGTTTTACCACCTCATCGATAACTGCCTGGTCTGTGCCGGCCCGGGTGAGTATGGAAACAGTTTCCTCCCGGGTAAGGCTTTCCCCTGTCCGGTCTGCTTTGGCTATTACCGCGGCTGTAAGGGCAGTATGGCAATGGGATAAAACAGCCGGATCCGACACAGAGGCTTTAGATGCTGCATCCAGATGTTTCCTGGCTTTTTCCGCCATTTGCACGGAAACCGGTTTTTCCTTTTTCCGGCCCCTGACAGTCACAAAGACGCACCCCAGAAGTCCGGCAGGCAGGAGAACC